>JAFGRJ010000103.1 GCA_016935235.1 Candidatus Cloacimonadota bacterium | reverse complement strand
GGCTGATCTGGCGAATTATTTGCAGATCCCATCCGATTTCAGTCTGGAAGAAATATCTTTCACAGATCATGAGACTTATCTTAATGCAGTTCAAAACCTGCATCAGGAACAGATCGACAAATTCACAGATTATATTACAGCCCTGGGATTGGATAGAAACCCCTCTCTGCGGATCAGTCATATATCAAGAAACATCTCCAAAAAAATACTGCTTATGGCAGGAGGGAGATTCCTTCCCTCGCTGAATCTCTCCTACTCCAGGAACTGGGAAAAATACGACTATCAATCTGATTATGAAGATTCTGAGCGGCTCATGCTGACCGCTGCCATTCCCATCTTTCCTTTACTCGACAATTACTCTGCCTTGAGCAAGGCCCGGCATGATCATAAACGTTCCCAGTATGACCTGGATGCTGCCGAAGATGGCATCAAGCTGGCATTGAAAAGCGCGGTTCTTAATCTCATCACATCCGCAAAATCCGTATATGCCGCCCGTATTGCCCTAGATTACGCCAGGGAGACCTACGAACAGATGGAAGAAAGATTCCGCTCCAATCTTCTGTCCACAAGTGAGTTGCTGGATATTGAACTTCTACTTACCTCTGCCGAAAATCAATACATAATTAGCCTCTTCGATTTCCTGAGGGCTAAATCCACTCTGCAGCAGCAGACCGGAATCGAAGATGAACAACTGATATTCAATACCAAAATATTCGATAAAGGGGAGAAATGATGAAAACAAGAATTCTCATTATATTCACAACCATATCTTTTCTTGTAACGGCATGTGGCAGAAAAACAGACCGTCAGTCAGATGACAATTCCTTAAGCCGGGAAGTGCCGGTAATTGTTCAGACAACTGCCCCCAGAGACCTTAATGAATTCATTCAATTAACAGGCAAGCTGGAAGGCTGTACAGATATAGTCATGACCAGCGAAACCAATGGCAAGATCCTGCAGTTACATAAAAACCTGGGGGACTGGGTGGAAAGGGGTGAAGAAATCGGCAGGGTGGACAATCTTGATTATGAGATCCGTCTCCAGCAGGCGCAGGCTTCAGTGCTGGCTGCAGAAGCCACTCTGGAAACTGCCCGTATGCAGATGGAATCCTCCGAAAAATTATTCCAGGAAGACAGAATCTCCCGGGTCGAATATTCTCAGGCGAAAAGTAACCTGAAAAATGCCCAGGCTGGGCTCAACGGAGCCCAGGCTAACCTGGAGCAGGCTCAGAAAGCCTATGATAATTCTCGTTTTCTGGCTCCAGTTTCCGGTTATATTGCTGACCTTCCCATAAAAGTAGGAGAAATGCTGACAGCAGGAATGCCGATCTGCAGTATCGTGGATTCAAAAAAACTGGTGATCCGGACCGGGGTCAGTGAGACCAGTGTGCAGAAACTGAGCAAAGGTCAACGGGTCTTTATCCGCTACGATGCTCTGGACGAAGATTTTATTGGTCACATCAGCGGCATCGGCATCAGGCCATTAAGAAATTCTGCCATGTATCCTGTTGAGATTGAACTGGATAATCCGGGTAATCGTCTTTTGCCCGGTATGGCAGTGGAAGGCAGAGTCCTTGCCAATACTTACCGCAAAGTCATTTATACATCACTCAACAATATCATCAGAGAATACGACAGCAACTATATTTTCACCGTTGATGAGGAAGATCGGGCTGTAAAGAAAGCCGTGAAACTGGGAATTGAAATAGGCGAGAATGTGATCATTGCGGAAGGTCTGGAATTCGGCGAAAGACTGGTGATCGAAGGCATGGAAAATCTGGAAAACGGGATTCAAGTTAAAATCAGAGAACCCCTTAATTGATCTGAAGGAGCTGGTATGTCGTTAGTTAAATTTTCGGTGAACAATTCAGCCTTGATCAACATGATAATGATAATTGTTTTTATTGCTGGCATCTTCATCCTGAAGGAAATTCCCAAGGAAGAGATGCCGGCAGTTGATTTCGGTTCCTTTATCATAGTAGTCTGGTACCCCGGTGTATCCCCCACCGAGGTAGAAGAACTGATTGTAAGGGATATCGAAGAGGAAATTTATGATGTGGAAGATATCAGTTATATTACTTCCACCTCGGAAGAGGGCAGGGCTATTATTTATGTGGAATTCGAGCCTAATGCTGATATAGAAAAGGCACAAAATGATCTCACCACTGAGCTTGATAAAGTCACCGATCTGCCCGAAGATGCGGAAGATCCTTATCTGATGCGTCTCAATATGCGTGAAATAAATGAGATCTGCGATATCGCCCTGGGAGGAGATTTCTCCGGTAATGCGATGAGAGAAATCGCTGAAGACATGCATGACGGACTGCTCGACATACCCTTTATCTCCAAGGTCGATATCCTGGGCACCAGAGAAAGGGAGATCTGGGTAGAAGGGGATGCGGTCAAGCTGGATGAATACGGTCTTACCGTGAGTGACCTGATGTCAGCGATCAGAACAAGAAACATGAATGTTCCCGGTGGCAAGGTGAATTTCGGGAAGGCTGAATTCATTGTGCGTACCGTGGGAGAATTCAATACAGTTGATGATATCAGGGAGCTGGTTATCCAGACTGATGAAAAAGGCAGGGCTCTAAGGATAAAAGATGTGGCTGCCGTTAACGATACCCTGGAAGAACGGATAACCATGGCCAAATTGAACGGAAGCCCCAGTGTTCGCCTGCAGCCCTATAAAAAGGCTGAAGGAAATATCATCTCCGTAATGAAAAACGTCCGGGAATACGTGGAAAACTTCCGGGAAAATGTTCCCGGTCTGGAAGTCACCATCCGCAATGATGATTCTATCGAGGTGGGGAACAGTATCAGGACTCTCGGCAATAGCGCTGTCGTTGGAGTTATTCTCGTTTTCCTTGTCCTGTTCATTTTCATTGGCTGGCGTAATGCCCTCTTTGCAGCCTGGGGGATACCTTTCAGTTTCTTACTGACCTTCATCCTGATGCGATACTTCGATGTAACCCTGAATAACCTTACCCTGTTCGGGCTGGTCCTGGTGCTGGGAATGATTGTGGATGATGCTATCATTGTCCTGGAGAATGTGCATCGTCATATCGAGCAGGGGATGTGTCCCAGAACAGCGGCGATCCGCGGGACAAAGGAGATCATGTGGCCGGTTATTGCCGCTGTAACAACTACAGCTGCCGCATTCCTGCCCATGCTGCTCATGCAAGGAATGATGGGAAAATTCATGCGGGTTTTCCCGATCGTTGTATCTCTGGCTCTCTTTTCATCCCTCTTTGAAAGCCTGATAATCCTCCCCTCTCATATCGCCGATTTTTCACGTCCTGTCAAAGAAAGGAACAAACCACATAAAATACTCGATTTTTTCCTGAAAAGATACAGAAAAGCCATAAAATACGTACTGAGATACCGCATCAAAACAATGCTGGTCGTTATCCTGCTGATGATCTTGTCGCTTGCTGCCCTGGCTTTCCGGCTGATCAGGTTCGAGTTCTTTCCCACCGCTGAATCCAAAACAATTGTCCTGAAATTGAAAACTCCAGTGGGAACCAACCTGGAAACAACCGATGCCGTGGTGTCGCAAATAGAAAATTATATAATGAACATGAAAGAATCCGAAGATGTTGAAGCCATAGTGACCTCCCTGGGACAGATGGTTCTTAATTATCAGCGTCAGCTTGGCACCTCCTTTGCCCAGATGTCCATCGATCTGAAAGAAGTGGATAAGATGAAATATACCCATCAGCAGATAAAAAATTCAATCCGGTCCTTCCTGGATAAACTGCCCGGACTCTACTCCTACCAGTTTGCCGTTCCCACTACGGGCCCTCCCACCGGGAAGGATATAGAGATCCGGGTGAAGGGAGATAATCTGGAAAGACTGGAATACATTGGCGAAATCATCAAGGACGAACTCTATAAAATTCCCGGAGTGGCTGATATTGATGACAGTTTCCTGCCCGGGAAAAAAGAGATCAAGATCTATCCCCGTCATGATAAAATGGCCATGTATGGACTGGATGTTTCCCAGGTGGCAGGAATCATCAGAACTTCTTCCTATGGCTCCACAATATCGGAATTCCGGGGCTCAGGTATCGATGAGTATGATATCATAGTGAGACTGCGGGACATCCAGATAGACGATCTGGAAGACATTAGAAATCTCAGGATCAGGAATCAGCATAAGGAGCTGATCCCTCTATCGGATATCGCTGATTTTGAAATTACCTCGGGTCTGGCTCGAATAGAGCACCGGGATAAGAAGAGGATCATAAGTGTAAGTGCTGCTAACACATTCTATACCGAAAACGGTATCAGGAAGAAGAGGACAACCGACGAAGTCATGCAGATACTCCTGGGCAGCAGATTGACCGGCAAGAAGGGAGTACTATCCAACTTCACCCAGCGCTTCCCAGGTTATCAACTGGATTTTGGCGGAGTGGTGGAAGAACAGCGGAAATCCTACAATTCACTTTTCCTTGCTTTCGGAATAGCCATTCTCATTATTTTCGCCATTCTGGCTACAGTTTTCAGGTCCTACGTACAACCCCTGATAGTGATGACAACCATACCATTCTCTTTCATCGGGGTGGTAATCGGTCTGCTGCTAACCGGATTACCCTTTTCACTGGGTACACTGGTGGCAGTTGTTGCCCTGGCAGGAGTTGTGGTAAATGACTCACTGGTTCTGGTGGATTTCGTCAATAAAGAAAGAGAACGAGGCGTTGACCGCTGGAACTCACTTATCAATGCCGGAAGCATCAGACTGAGACCCATCATCCTGACGACCGTTACCACCATCTTTGGAGTGATGCCCATGGTCATCTCAACTTCCAAAGCTGCTTCAGACTGGAAACCGGTCGCAGTCAGCATTATCTTCGGACTCGCCTTCGCCACCCTCCTGACCCTCTTTGTCATCCCTGTTATCTATTCCCTTGTCGATTCCATATTTGGCGGGCTCAAATTGACCAGATTCAAAACTCACCGCAGTTATGCTGAATGTATAAAAATGGAAGAAAATGAATAAATAATATCAATCATTCTGTAACTTATGAAAGAAAAGGCAGTGTTTTTTACACTGCCTTTTTTTGATATGCAGGTTTCAATAACAGGAATATTTTTAGCATCCCGTCATATATCCCACTATCCTTTAAATAAATAACTTGACTTTCCTTTATCTGTACTTCATGTAAATCAGTCAGTTATCAGCAATGCTTTTAGTATTTTTTATGAAATAGCTTTGCCGCTTTTTTTCATCATTGGGAAAATCCAGCAGCATCATGAAGAAAAGCCGGCAACTTTTATCTAAAGGTAATAACATGAAAAGTTACAACGGCGTTTTCAAATATGTAAAGCAGGAGTTATTATGAAATGGTTCCAAGATTTATCCATACGCTATAAAATCACCATAATAACTGTAACAGTAACACTGTTAGTTCTTTTCATATGTTTTATCCTGATCCTTTTCTACTGGATAAACAACTACAGGACTCACATAAGAGAGAAAACCCTCACCACGGCCAAACTGGTAGCTGACAACTGCCTTCTTCCCATAACCTTCAATGACCAGACCAGTTGCCAGCAGATATTGTCTAACCTGGACAATATAAGTTCTATCCTCGGGGCGGAGCTCTACGATAAAAAAAATAATCTCTTCGCAGAATTTGTCAGGTCCGGATACAGCACCATGGATGGAACTGACCTTTATGCCAGAACCGGATACTTCAGCAAACCTCTGATCATAGAAGAGAACATTCTGCTGCGGGGAGAAAAAATTGGCATGATTAAACTTACTGCTTCAACTTCAGAACTCAGCACCCTGGTATATAATCAGATCGGATTCATGATCCTCCTGATTATATTTTTGATAATAATTTCCGGTTTGCTGGCATCGGCATTTCAGAAAATCCTGACCGCACCTATTCTTCATCTGGCTACTTCCCTGAAAAAAGTGGGTGTTGAAGATAATTATTCCGTAACACTCTCTAAAATCAGCAATGATGAAGTCGGAATGCTCTACGATGAATTCAACAGCATGCTGGAGAAAATCAATCAGCGCAGGAGAGATAAAGAACTTGTGATGATCGAAATGAGAAATCAATATGAAAAATTCCTTACCATATTCAATTCCTTCCCGGAAATTCTGTATATATCAGATATACAGAGCCAGCATACACTTTTTGCCAATCAGAAGGTCAAAGAACTCCTGAAATATGACCCCACTAACAGACCCTGCCATGAATTTCTGGAGAAACTGGATCTTCCCTGCGACAACGGCAAGCAGCATATTCTCGTTAAAGACAAGAAGACCATTACCCATGATCATTACAGTCGCATCCTGAACAGACATTTCATGATAAATTCACAACTTATCGGATGGCCGGATGGCAGGGATGTCTGTATGGAAATTGCCATAGACATAACCGATCGCTTCCAGGCAGAGGAAAAACTCAAGGAAACCTCCCTGTTGCTGGAAACCACCCTGAATGCCATTCCCGACCTCATAGGTATTCAGGATGTTGATCAAACCGTGATTAAATATAACAAAGCCGGTTATGAAATGGTGGGTAAAAATCAACAGGAGATCCAGGGTCATAAATGTTATGAATTAATCGGCAGAAAGAACCGCTGTGAATTATGTGCCACAGCCCTGGTGATGAAAACGGGCAAACCTGCTCAGATAGAGAAATATGAAACCGAATTAGGCATCTGGATCGACGCCCGTACCTATCCGATCTTCAACGAAGCCGGGGAGATAGTTAAACTGGTGGAACACGTGAGAGATATAACTGCCAGGAAAAAAGCAACCGAAGCTCTGCTGGAAAGCGAACGTCATCTCAGAGCAATTCTGGACCACTCCCCGATAGCCATTATCCAGTATGATTATTCTCATGTAAAAAATCATCTGGATAATCTTAAAAAAGAAGGTGTCGCTACCGATAAGGAATTTTTCGTCAGAAATCCGGTAGAAGTGAGTAAATGTCTCTCCCTCGTCGAAATTGTTTCCGTTAACAACGCTGCTCTGGAACTGTTCAAAGCAAAAAACAAGCAGGAAATAATAGAAAATCGTTCCATAATATACACCGAAGCAACGCTGAAAGCTTTTGCCAAAGGTCTGGAACTCATCTTCCAGGGAACAAATTTCTATGAATTTGAAACAGTCATCCGGAATCTGGCTCACGAAGAAAAACATTGTATCGTGAGAATAGCTGTCACTCCTGGTCATGAAAAAAATTACGATATGCTTATCTCATCACTGCTTGATATAACTGCGCATAAGGTGGCTGAAGAAAAAATCAGGAATTCCCTGGCTGAAAAAGAGGTCCTGCTGAAAGAAATCCATCATCGTGTAAAAAATAACCTGCAGATAATAGCCAGCCTGCTCAACATGCAGATCAACTATATAACCGATGCCTCTGCCCGTGAATATCTGGCGGAAAGTCTCAACCGGGTAAAATCGATGGCTTTCATTCACGAAAACCTCTATCAGTCCAAAAACTTCAAGGATATCGATTTTTCTCATTATATCAATCTGCTGCTGAATCAATTGTTCATAACTTATGGAATATCTCACAAAAGAATAAAATTGCATGTGGAAATAGAAAAAATATTCCTCAATATCAATCTGGCTATTCCGCTGGGACTCATAATAAATGAACTGGTCACCAATTCACTGAAATACGCTTTTCCCGAAAAAAGGACCGGCATGATCAGAGTGAAACTGAATAAGGTGCGTGATAAATATATCCTGCAGGTTGAAGACGACGGCATCGGTCTACCGGAAGAATGGAAAATCCAGACCACCAAGAGTCTGGGACTGCAACTTGTTAAGACCCTGATCAGACAGATAAACGGCAATATTCAGAGTGCCGGGAAAAAAGGAACGTGCTTCAGGATAGATTTTCCCGGCAGTATTGATTAAAGTGATAATCCTGTTTTCTCATACTCGCTTCAATTGTGTCTTATACTGATAGCTTTCTCTAGACTGGCAAGGCAGATATCATCCATTACAAATTCAATTTTCATCATGATGAGAACAAGAGCAGTTTCTTTTGTCCTTAATTTCACGAAGTCCTTTTCAGTGGTCAGGAAACAATCCAATCGCTGCTCCTTAGCCTGTCTCTGCAGTTTAAGCAGAATCCGGGGATCATTGTAATCACAATGATCAGGATAGATATTATGTTTGATATAGGCAATACCCGCCTGGTTGACCAAGGCAGCAAAGGAGGGAGGATAACCGATAGCAGATATCAAAGCCAATCTCATCTTCCTTATATTCTCCAGGCTGATCTCTTCCATATTGATATTGTAAAATCCGGAGATTGAATATTTCCCGGATAGAACCTTCTCCTGATAGGGTCTCAGAAAATCCCGCGCGCTGTCAACACCATTATAAATAATGAAATCAGCGTGTTTCAGTACAGAAACGGGTTCTCGCAGAATACCGGCAGGAAGCACAAATCCATTACCGGCACCGGCAATAGAATTGAACAGCACGAAATCAAGATCATGATACACCTGCAAATGCTGGAAAGAGTCATCGAGTATTACAAAATCCAGATCCGGGTATTCTTTCTCCAATATCCGAATTGCCCTGCGCCGCGATCTGCCGCAAACAACGGGAATTCCTTCAAGATTCCGAGCAAGCAGCAGCGCCTCATCACCAGCCTGCAACGCTTGTGGCAGTATTTCCCGCCGGGTGGATATCATCCTGATCTCATTCTCGAAGGCTCCTTTATATCCCCGATGAGAGACAGCCACTTTCAATCCCCTGGTTTTAAGAAACCTCGCCAGAAAAATAGTGAAAGGGGTTTTGCCGCTTCCTCCACTCACTATATTACCCACACAGATTATCTTTAACCGGGAGCGGTAAACCATAAAATTGCATCTGTGGTAGGCATATCTTCTCAGTATAACAATGCAGGAAAAAAGAATTGACAATGGCCAGAGCAGGCAGGAAAGAAGCGATCTCCGGTATAGGCTACGTTCAACGAATCTCTGCATCTTCCTCTTCCCGTGTTAAGAATATCCTGTTAGCATTTATCTTAATTCAAAACAGGTGAAATTCAATATTCTATCCCTTTTCTGGCCGGGATACCGCAGTGGAAATAATGCTTGATCTCTTTCATCTCAGTTACCAGGTCTGCCCGGGCGATAATCTCCGGAGCAGCATACCTGCCTGTCATCACTATCTCACTTTTCGTCTGTATATCCAGCAGCCGTAACTGCTTTTCCAGGGAGAGCAGTTTCCATTTCACAGCCACATTGATCTCATCAAGCACTATCAAATCATACCTTCCGCTTCTGATGGCCTCCCCTGATTTAATCCAGGCTTTACCGGCTTCCTCGAAATCAACTTCAGCTGGATTAACCGGATCAACCAGCTCAGCGGTGCCAAATTGGAATAAATCGACACCCGGGATATTTTCAAGGAGCTTTATTTCTCCACAATCGTGATTTTTCTTCATGAACTGTATTATACAAACTCTATATCCCTGCCCCAGGGCTCTCAGGCACATGCCCAGGGCAGCAGTGGTCTTACCCTTGCCATTTCCTGTGTATATCTGGATCATACCTAACCTTCTTTAACAGAACATGGCCAACCTGTTCTGCCTGTCAATAACTTCCCTTTAATAAAATTGCATTGACACAGCGTGATTACAGGCAATAATTTGCTATAGTTCGAAGGAATACCCTGTTATGAAAAAAAAGAAATTCGATGTCGGTCCTTATCTTTATATTATGCCGGCTCTGATTATAATATTGGTTTTCCGGCTTGTCCCCATAGTCCTTTCCTTTATTGTCAGCTTCTTCCAGTGGTCAATAACTGGTGTGGGTAATTTTATCGGACTGGCCAATTACTCAAAATTACTTCATGATCCTGAATTCTGGCAGTCTCTGCTCAACACCTTCTATCTGGTGATATTTGTTGTTCCCATCAGCCTTGTCCTGTCACTGATCTTTGCCTCACTGCTCAACAATATAAAGGCCTTGAAAAGTTTCTTTCGTTCTATTTATTTTATTCCTACCATTACTTCCATGGTAGCAATATCAATTGTCTGGAAAATAATTTTCAATCAGCAGACAGGATTAGCCAATTTTCTACTGGGAAAAATAGGGATAGCTCCTCTGGGTTGGCTAGCAGAAAGCAGGGGAATTTTCACTTTGCTCTTCAACTATTTCGGCATCACTCTCCCGGCCTGGCTGGGTGGTCCATCACTGGCGTTGTTCTCCATAATCATAGTAACCATCTGGAAAGGTCTCGGCTACAACACCATTATCTATCTGGCCGGACTGCAGAACATCCCCGATGTATATTATGAAGCTGCTGATATTGACGGTGCCGGAAAGATAACCCAGTTCTGCCGCATAACCTGGCCCCTGATATCACCAACCACTTATTATGTTTTGATGATGACAACCATTGTTACCTTCCAGGTCTTTTCTCAGATATACCTGATGACCGGTCCACCCATCGGTGGTCCTCTGGGAACAACCAAGGTCATTGTTTACTACCTATATGACAAAGGTTTTGGAGAAAGCAACGATCTTAGTTACGCCAGTGCCATTGCTCTGGTGCTTTTTGCTATTATCCTTGCCCTGACCCTATTCCAGAAGAAACTTGAAAAAAAAGTGCATTACTGAAAAACCATGAGAACCAGAACCCCTGTAATCTATTTCCTTCTGCTGCTCTGCGGCATATCCATGGTCATTCCCTTTGTCTGGATGGTAACTACTGCTGTAAAATCACCTCTGGAAGTTAACAAGGGTCACGTGGGATTTATCCCGGCTGAGGAATACCCTGTCTATAGCGATGATAGTGGTGAATACAGGGTAAAGATCATTAAAACAGAGGGTGACAGTTCTTATGTAAATGTCCTGAATAAAGATGGACAGATTATCCGTTCTTTTTTCAAAATACCCAGTAGAGAGATCGGGAAAGAGAGAAAAATAAAATTTCACATGGAAAATTTCCTGATCGCCTTCCAGAAAGTCCCGTTCGGCAGATATTTTCTCAACACCATCTTCGTGTCTGCTACCGTAGTTCTGGGGGTGATCATCACAGGTTCTCTGGCAGCATACGCCTTTGCCAGAATGCGTTTTCGGGGTAGAGAATTGATATTCTACCTGTTCATAAGCATGATGATGGTACCGCAACCCGTATACCTGATCCCATCCTATATAGTACTTGATAATCTGGGTTGGCTGGATACTTATCAGGCATTGATCGTTCCATGGATCGCCAATATTTTCACGATTTTTCTGTTACGACAGCAATTCAAGACAATACCCCAGGAGCTTTTCGATGCTGCTGCCATTGATGGCTGCAGCCGCTGGGGAATTTTATGGAAAATCGTTTTACCGCTGTCCAGGTCGGTGATCTCTACGGCTGCGATTTTTGGATTCATCGGGAGCTGGAACAGTTTCATGTGGCCCCTGGTAATGATAGATAATCCCAAACTACGCGTGCTGCAGGTGGGACTGAGTTACTTTTCCCAGGAAGCATCATCACAGACAACCCTGCTGATGGCTGCCTCTACCTTCAGTATCTTACCCCTGCTGGTCCTTTTCCTGATAGCGCAGAAACAGATAATTGCCAGTTTCGCTTCCAGCGGATTGAAGGGCTGACATGAATCCCTTCAGAATCAACATATTATTAAGCAATTACCCTTCGGGAGGTATTAATGGCATTGAAAATTGGCGTTAAAGCCCCGGACTTTACTATTTCCGATCAACACAATAATGGATTCACCCTTTCCGATTGCATGGGCAGGAAGGTTCTGCTTTCTTTTCACCCACTGGCATGGACATCAGTATGCAGAAAACAGATGAAATCTCTGGAAGATAACTACCATACTTTCATTGAAAAAAATACAACCCCCGTTGGCATCAGTGTTGATTCAGTGCCAACCAAGCATGCCTGGGGAAAGGATATCGGACTCAAAAAACTGCGAATTCTTGCCGATTTCTGGCCTCATGGCCAAGTAGCAATCCTATACGATATCTTCAGAAAGGTGGAAGGATTCTCCGAAAGAGCCAATATAATCGTTTCAGAAGATGGTATAATCACCTTTGTCAAGGTCTATAATCTACCAGAATTACCAGATATCAGGGAAATACTTGATTTTCTTCCGTAAGAAATATCTATTGTTCCTGTTATCTTGGAATATAAGGGAGGTATACAATGAAATTTTTAGCCTGGTTATTTGCAATTATCGCTGTTATTCTGATGATCTTCGGATTTATTGCATTCCTTATTCAGAATGCTTTCCTGGGTGTTAACCATGCTGTAAATTTTTTCCATGTTGCCATCAGCTTTCTTCTACTCGCCATGTGCTGTACCATGCTTGGCACCTGCAAGAAGAAGGAGTGAAATCACCGGTTTATTAAGACCTATCCCAGAAATACACCGACGATCGCATAACGGAATATTCTCAGAGAAAAGACAATAAGAATATATTTCAGAAGATGGAGGCGGAATACGCCTGCTGCGATGGTAATAGGATCGCCCAGAATGGGAGTCCAGGAGAGCCATAAGCTGTAGATACCGTATTTCTCTACCCAAAATCTGGCTTTCCGCCCACCGCGTGACTTCTCCAGGCGTGGTAGAAGTGGTTTACCGGCTATTGCTCCCAGCATATAATTAAAACTTACTGCCAGGCAGTTGCCAATAGAACAAGCTATCACTGCTTCCACCCAGTTGAGACCCAGCACAATACTGGCGATCATGGCTGCTTCCGAACTCAGGGGAAATATGGTGGCAGCTATAAAGGAAATCAGCAGCAATGCCCAGAAACCGTACTGCTGCAGGAAATCGAACACCCAGGGAGGAATTTGCATTAAATTTTACCCGCTTGATTAAAAACAATTACATAATTCATAATAATCTTTTATCCTTTTCCTGTCTTCAAGGTCTTTATCACCATTGTAGTAGACCGCGATGAGAACAATTTTATCTTCATCTCGGTTATCCCTATAGATAATTCTGATCCCGCTTCTAAAACCCTATCCCTTCAATGATCTGCAGGCAAATTTCTTTGCTTTATATACTACAGGATTCTCTATTCCCAGATCACTTAATGCAAAAATGCCTCGAATATCTACGTTTAATTTATGAAAAACTTGAGATGAGCATTAATAAAAATTCTAAAATCAGATTCAAATGAAGGAAAACATTTCATTAACTTTTTCAGATCTTTATTGAATTCTCTCGTCCTATCTATTCTTTTAAATATCTTCACTTCCCGTAAATTCTCTCACAGAGTAAAGTGCTGTCCTGTAGAAAACCGATTCATATTCGATAATATCACCATCTTCTGTTGTCAACCAGGGTACATCATTATGAGAATATTCGCTTATTTTCTGGGCATTCATATTGGAAAGCTTCGCTAAAACCTGATCTATCATATTTATCTCACGAGCACTTAATCCTGCTAGATCTGGTTCTCTGAGAGGTAGATACTTGGTCTGGGGATAGGTGAAGTATCTATCCCTGATCTTAACCAGATCCTTTCCCTCCATCTGTTTTACTATTTCTATGAACTCCTTGGGGGTAGGACCATAATTATTCTTCTGATAAGTTGCTCCAATTAACTGTTCTTCATACTTTTCGTAATAATCAAAATCAATGAAATAAAGGATCTTATAGATTACGGTCTCTCCAACATTCGGTCTGGAGCCTATCTTATTTAAAATATATAAAAGAACTTCCTTGAATTTATTTGTGTTTTTTTGAGGAACATTTATTCTCAATCCGCTTGGTGTTGCTTTATCCTGTTTCTTTTCATTAATTATTCTTATATCAATATCCCTGCTGGGATCAAGCAAATATTGGGCTGGAATATTTAGAATTTTTGATATAACTTTTAGTTCTTCAGCCGTAATCTTCCTTTTCCCATTTTCAATGTTAGAAACAACTTCTCTGCTTACACCAATTTGTTTAGAAAATAGTTCTTGGGATATTCCCATTTTTTCTCTTAATGTTTTTATTGTTTTAGCCAACTCTAAGTTGAATTTATTCATAATATTCTCTTGCACTTAAAAAGAATAAAGACAGGAAAATGTCAATTAAATATTGTAAATATTTATTACTATATGTTGTAATAATATATTACAAATACTGTTCCGCTCTTATCTCATGATCGCTTATCCCAAGAAGAACGATCTCAACCCCGATATCCGACAGGAGAGATTCCAGTTTCCTTAGAACAGGATACTCGGTATAGAAATGTCCGGCATCGATGAGAGGGATTCTGCTTGCGATGACAGTATGATAGCCCAGATCTCCTGTGACAAAGACATCAGCCTTTTTCTCCGCCGTTTTTAACAGGGAACCACCGCTGCCACCGCAGACAGCTATCTTATTTATTAAATCATTATCTCTCATACCTGCCTTCCATAATTTGATTACAGGTGCTGAAAGCCTGTCTTTAACCTGGAAGGCAAAATCATGCAGTGTGACCGGTTCTCTGAGCATTCCCACCAGACCCAGGCCAAACCGTTCATTAACTTTAATCTGTGGGTAAACCGCATAAACAGGTGTTTCATAGGGATGAGCATCCTTTATCTCATTCAACACAGACTCAAGTCGGAAGGAATCACAAAAGAATTCAAGCTTGATTTCCTCCGTATTTTCCAGTTTGCCTATGTCGCCCTGAGCAGGGGAACTTCCCGGCAGAGGCATGAACTGACCTTTAACCGGGTAACTGTTCAGGCAATGGCTGTATTTACCGATAACCCCAGCACCAGCATTTAAAGCCACCCGGGATACATCCTGAACTGATCCCTCGGGTACGTACACTGCAAGATGGTAAAGTGAGACTCCCGTCTCCGGAGAAAGAATTTCCGGTTCACGCAACTCCAGAATTTCAGCCAGGACATGATTAACACCATCCGGTGCCATATCCAGGTTTGTATGTGCACAATAGACCGCAATATCATTCTGGATGAGGCGCATAATAACTGGGTCGGTGACTTGCTTGAGGGGATGAAATATCAGAGGATGGTGTGAAATGATCAGATCAGCATGCAATTCCAGCGCCTTGGCTACGGTGCTGCTGGTAACATCCAAAGCCAGCAGAATCCGATCAACATTCCGGGACCGCCTTCCAACCTGCAGCCCCACATTATCCCACTCCCGGGCAAGTTCTGGAGGAATACGATTCTCAAGCAATTCTATCACATCTTTCACAGTAATTCTTATTTCACTCATTACATACCTGCAGCCAGTAATTCAATTATCATCTTCCCGACCTACCTCATCCCAGATGAGTTTCACGGTTTCGTAATCAAATCCTTTCCGGTAAAGGTGACTGAAGATTTTTTCCCGCTTTTTGCTTTTATCGAATCCTTCATAATGGGAAAGCATTTTCAGGATCTCTATTCTGATGATATCCCGAAGATCTGTCTGAGAATAATATTCTTCCAGTGCTGCCGAGATTGTATTTTCAGAAATACCTTGTCTCATAAGTTTGTTTCTGATCTCATGCGGGCTTTTATTGCGAGCCAACATGCTTATGGTATTTAGATCAGCGAAACGCTTATCATCAATATGGTTTTCCTGCTGAGCCCGCAGGATTAACCCGGCAGCCAGATCATTGCGCAGAGACAGTTTTTTCAGGAAGGATCTGCACTCCCGCAACGATCTTTCTCTTACTGCCAGAAAATCAAGCAACCTCCGGTGGCAGTAAGATGTTATTTCCTTCTCCAGCACAGCAGCCTGTTC
>JAFGRJ010000102.1 GCA_016935235.1 Candidatus Cloacimonadota bacterium | reverse complement strand
GTACCAGTCTCTTTTCTGATCCTGTCGATCCAGGATGAAATTACCGAGGCTGTAGAAAAGCGGCACTCCCCTGTAGAGCTCAAATCCACCCGGGTAATGGCTATGATGACCAATCACGGCAGCAGCACCAAGCTCCGCAAAATAATGGAATACCTTTACCAGTCCAGGTCCAGGTAAATTCGCCTGTTCGATACCACCGTGATAGATAACAATAACAAGGTCAACTTCCTGTAATGCTTTCCTGATATCGTGAAAACAGTCAACAGGATCGAAGGGATTTGCCCCGGGTCGATCCAGCCCGGAAATGGAGAATTCCTGTTCACAGACATTATAAAAAGCTATCCTGACATCATTGATGTTTTTTACGAGAATTTGTCTGGCCCGGTTATAATCACTCTCTGCACCCACAGTGGAGATCATGCTTTCCTTACAGACAGTAAGGGTGTCTTCCAGCCCACCTGCCCCCTGATCCATGATGTGGTTATTTGCCAGGCAGACAGCATCAAATCCACCGGTCTTGATCAAATCTATCATTCTCCGTTCAGCCTGTAGCACCGGGCCGACCTTTGCCAGCGGTGCCGGGTGATTCGTAAGAGGACATTCCAGGTTTACCACGCTATAATCCTTATCATGCAGGATATCATGGAATGGTTGATAAAATGACTTATAATGGTCCGATGATAATTCCTGATTCCTGGCATCGGGACAGAGATCTCCAGCAAAAATCAGCCTGATCGGCTTATCGACCTTCTCCATTTCATATCGCCACCCCAGATCTGTTTTCCTGAGGATCATGGCATCTGCATCAGCTTTCATATTTTCATAAACTCCTGAACTGATCCATTACTCTGCTCAGAATGGCAGATTTTGAGAACATACCCCGGTTATTTTCCGCAACTGTCATTCTGTGATAGCCTGTGTAAAATCCCTGCACTTTTTTCACCACTGCTTCCAGATCCTCCTGCTGATAATGATAAGGCAGGACGAATCCGCAGTTTCTCTCCTGGACAAAACGGCTGTAATCCCCTATCCTGGGAGAAATTATCACCGGTAACCCGGCAAGCATGTATTCAGCAAATTTAGTCGGTGAAGCAACATTGTTTAAAATCCTGTCCTCACGGAAAAGCAGGCCAAAGTCAGCTCCGTTGAGGTAGTGATTGACCTCCCGGTTATCTGCTTTCAAAATAATCAGATCCTGTTCACTGATGACATGCTTTATTCTGAATCTTTCGGCCAGTTCCAGATCTCCCGTAAGCACCTGCAGGAAGAAAGCAGGATTCATATTGTTTATCCTTCTAAAAAAAGCAAATGTGTAATCAGGAACATGCCAGCCTGCTTTCAAGGCTCCTGCGTAAACAAGCACAATCCTTCTGTCCCAGTTCATCTTTTTTCTGATCTTCTCCCTGAGCTTACTGGAATAGTAAAACAATTCTTCTTCAGCTAAACAGGGCATTATAAAGAACCTGGTTTCCGGAGCAGGTTCATATTTTTTCACAAGGTATTCTTCCAGCGCTTCGGATACACAGAAATTCATATCCGCCAGAGTCAATAACTTCTTCTCCAAACTTTCCATCTGCTTGATTTTATCGGTGCCATTCCTGTCTTTACCCGCGCTTAGCTCTTCCGTGAGTGCCCCCCGCCAGTCCTGGATCAGTTTTATCCGACGTGGAAAAATTTTCTTCAAGGTTAGAAGGGGATAGTAACTGGATAATATTCGCGATAGGAATATGACCTTATCCCCTGTTAACAATTTCGGAAGAGTAAAAGAAATAAATAAAACAGTAAGATATATTTTCCCCGGTAATGAATCCAGTTTGAAGGCATAAAAATTATATAACCTTGTTTTCAGCAGCTTTCCGATCGATCTGTTTTCTATTCTTGTCTGTCTGGCAACGATCTTCTTCAGGCTCAGCAACCTGATGATACTGAAATCCAGACCCTGTTCCCGGTAGAGGTTGACCCAGCTTATAACCTGGGTCCTGAAAACATTGTCGAAATCCAGTCCGGATATATAATAGTATTTATTCTCAGGCAGAATGGTATCCTTTTCTATTTGAACAGGTTTTCTGTTCTTGCACCAGAGGCAGAATATCTCTGTAGGTGGTAATATGGATATGATCCCTTAAATCGGAAATAATAGAGAGGCATTCCCTGAATTCCGGGAACATGACGAAATCAACCGGATCGAAATATATGTTGAAATAACCGTTGTTTTCAATTGTCTTCTCAACCGCTATCCGTACTCCCAGGAAAAATTCTGTTATGGATGCGGACGAGGTCTCCCGTTTTTCACCTTTGAAACGGTTCCAGGTATCAAAGCAGGTGTAAGGTTGATTTATGTCCGCACTGAGGGGAAATTCCACAATGCCGTTACTGGTGAGAAAGGGTAGATTGAAATAGGGAGCATCGGTTGCTTTTAGGGAAGAAGAATATTTATAACCAAGTTCGCCAAGTATATCATAAATATCCTTAGTATGAGCACTGGCGAAATGTGGAGTCCGGAAACCTGTACTGGTGTATTGCAGCAGTTCTAAAAAGGAGTTGTGTGCCCTGAGTATCTCTTCCCGTTTTTCCTGACAGGATAGCTGGTTGAATCTGGTGCCAGGTCGGAACATGGAACTGCTGGGATGAGAATAGCTGTGATTAACAATCTCGTGACCGTCTGCTATTATTTTCCGGTGTATGGCTGGATCCTCTTCCACCCAGCGCCCGATAACAGCGAAAGAAGCAGGTAAATGAAGGCTGGACAGAAGATCAAGCAATCCTGGAAGTGCTTCATAGTCTTTTTTCCCATCACAGTCGAAGGATATGGTAAGGGCGCTTTCCCTGCCTGCCCATAATCTCTTTTCATCTGCATAGGCGGAATAGAAAGCCTTACCGAAGAATTTCGGCAACGTTTTGCGTGTTATCAGCCTGAGGCCACGATTCAGTATACTCTGCTGATGATCGTATTCCTGATGCAGAATAGCGCGGCATAATCGCTTCTTCAAACTACTTCTCCCTGATAAAATATCTTAACTTGCCGCTGCTTTCCCTCGTGATATGAGACCTGAATTCATATTTAATGCTTATAGTCATGCCTACTTTATTATTCATGAACCTTTCAATATAATCCAGCACTTCCCTGGAAAATTCTTCCCCTTTTACCAGCTGAAAGGTGAACTCATTCCCCCTCTGGATAACCTTCCACTTCTTCACAGCCTGCCTGTATCCCCCGTCTGCCAGTTCCTTGAACAGGTAAGTAAAAATATGATTACTGAGAAAATTGCCGTCAGGTCTCCGGACCATATCCCCCAGCCGACCGTCGATCTTGCTGATCAACCTCAACTT
>JAFGRJ010000016.1 GCA_016935235.1 Candidatus Cloacimonadota bacterium | reverse complement strand
TCTCCGAAAAGGGTGCCCCTTCCCTACCCCAGATATCACGCAGTATTATCATACCCGATGCTGCCAGGATGGAAGTATATGTCCTCGAATCCGAATTTGTTGAATATGAAATGCTGGTAGCGCCATCCAGGGGCGTACTGATGCGCAATATCAATCCCGACGATATTCCCTATACCCTTGGCGACATTTACCAGCGGGACGCTTTCTTTCCCCAGAACCCTGCCCGGCTGGGAGAACCTTATATCCTGCGTGATTTCCGCGGTATCACTCTCACCGCTCATCCTTTCCTCTATAATCCAGTCAGCGGCGTACTACGCGTTTATACACGCCTGGTGCTGGAAGTTCATGCTGCCGGAATAGACGACCGCAATGTGAAGATACGTCAGGAACAGCGGATCAATCATTTCTTTACAGATATCTATCGGCATCATTTCCTGAACTTCACTAGCGACCGTTATGAGCCTGTGGACGAGCAGGGGCGTATCATCGTCATCTGTTATGGTGCCTTCCTGGAAGCTATGCAGCCTTATATGGACTGGAAGAACCAGAAGGGCATTCCTGCCATGATGTATGATGTAGCCTCCATTGGCAGCAACGCCACCTCTATCAAGAATTTCATCCAGTCGGAATATGATAATAACGATGGCCTCACCTTTGTGCAACTGGTGGGAGATGCAGCCCAGATACCCACTTTCACTTCCGGCAGCGGAGGTGCTGATCCCAAATATGCCCTGCTCGAAGGTGCCGATTCTTACCCCGAGATCTTTGTAGGCAGATTTTCCGCTGAAAACGTTTCCCAGGTGGAAACTCAGGTGGAACGCACTGTGCATTATGAAAGGGATATCGTGGACGGTGACTGGTTGCACAGGGGATTCGGTATTGCCTCCGCCGAAGGCGCCGGGATCGGGGACGATGGTGAGGCAGACTGGCAACACATGGACAATATCCGGCTTGATCTGCTTGGCTATACTTATACTGTGGTCGATCAGATCTACGCCACTAACGGGGGAACCGCCTCAGATGTGGCCAATGCCGTCAATGAAGGACGTACCATCGGCAATTACTGCGGTCATGGCTCCACTACTTCCTGGTCTACCACAGGTTTTTCCAACAGCCATGTGAATAATCTCACCAATGATTTCAAACTGCCCTTCATCTACTCAGTAGCCTGTGTAAACGGAAATTTTACCGGGACTACCTGTTTCGCCGAAGCCTGGCTCCGCGCCACCAACAATACCAATGGCAATCCCACCGGAGCTATTGCCATGTTCGCCTCTTCTGTGAACCAATCCTGGGCACCTCCCATGAAGGCACAGGATGAATTCGTCGATCTGCTCACCGGTTCCGGTCCCTATGCCGGTGCCGGGAATCAATTCAATTCCATCGGGGGCTTATGGTTCAATTCCGAAGGACAGATGCTGGACGAATCAAACGCGACCGACATGTACGAGACATGGCATATCTTCGGTGACGCTTCTCTGCTGGTTAGAACCGATACTCCGCAAAGCATGACAGTAAATCACGCTCCCTCATTATTTGTCGGCTCTCCTGATTTCACGGTTGATACAGGTGTTGCCGGCGCCCTGATCTGCCTGTCCGATAACGGATACAATATTATCAGTTCAGGATACACTGGCGGAACCGGAGAAGTGACCCTTACCCTGGATCCTCCACCATCTGAACCGGGGCAGCTTACTCTCACCATTACTTCCTTTAACAGGATAACTTATATCAACAACATAGATGTCATAGTAAATGATGGACCCTTTGTAGTCCTGGCAGATTATCTCGTTGATGCCCAGGGTGATGAACTTATCCAGCCGGGAGAATCGATTCTGCTCGATATCACCCTGGAAAATATCGGCAGCGACCCGGCAACCAATGTAATCCTGCTGGTCACTGAATCCGATCCTTACATAACCCTTACTGATGCAGTGGAAAATTTTGGCAATCTGCCACCCTCCGGATCACTCACCCGGACAAATGCCTGTGCCTTTGAAGTGGCTTCCTATATCCCCCATGAATATCCTGTAATATTGTCTTTGCATATAAGCAGCAATGAAGGTTCCTGGGATTATTCCCTTGATCTGAGCAGTTATAATCCACCGACAGTACATACACCAACTACCCAGATTCAGCAGACCCTGCAGCCCAATTCGGGAATATCCCGCCTGCTTATCCTGGAAAACCTGGGAGGTGCTGACCTGGAATACCAGATAGACATTGAAACAGAAAGAAACTTGGAACCTGCACCTTTACACCTGGCAGAACTCCTGGATTCCCAGGCAGACGGCAACCCTGCTCCTGGCACCATGATACCCGGCGAAGTGGTCTATACACAACCTTCCCGCAGTTACTGCTCTGCCTCCGGCGGTTGCGACGAGTATATCAGCAGTGTTGTCACTGGTAGTATTAACAATGCCTCAGGTTGCAGTGGTTATGCCGATTATACGGCTCAATCCACTGAAATGATAATCGGTGAATCGTATAGTATAGCAGTGACCATTGGAAACGCCTATTACGGCGATGAATGCGACATTCACATCGACTGGAATCAGGATGAAGATTTCTATGATACGGGTGAAACCATCAGCATGTCCGGTGGGCCCACCAATTTTTCCGCCTCCATAACCCCCCCGGAAACAGCTGTCCCTGGCACGACCAGGATGAGACTTCGCCTGCGCTGGTATAATAATGCCAATCCCTGTGGTTCCTATACCTACGGAGAGGTGGAGGATTACTCTCTGAATATTCCAGCACCAGGACCTGCCTGGCTGGCTTTGAACGGCAGTAATAGCGTGAATGGTCTGATCCCTGCTCAGGGAGATGCAGAGGATATCTCGGTAGATTTCAATTCCACCGCCCTGGAGGAGGGAGTATATACTGCCGATCTTATAGTCACCACCAATGATCCCGTTAATCCCTCCTTCTCGATTCCGGTCACTCTGACCGTTTATTCCGGCGGTGAACCACAACCCGAAATAAATGTCTCTCTCAGCGAGATCTGGCAGAACCTCGGTATGGAATCCACCGCTTCCCGGCAATTCCAGATCAGTAACAGCGGAGACCCCGGTTCAGAGCTTGATTTCGAGATCACCTGGGATTACAGCCCATCCAGAATGGATCAGGAGCCTGTCGCCAGTTCTGAACGGGGGGCTCAAATACCGGAAGAACAGTTCAAACGTCTTTATGAGAATATCCTGACCTCGAGAGACCAGGATTGGTTGACCATATTCCCTCAAAGTGGCAATTGCAGTTTTAACGAGGAAATGGATATAACAGTCGAATTCAACTCGACTGGGATGACTCCGGGAACCTATAACGCAACTATCAATGTCATCAGCAACGGTGGAACACCGGTAGCAATTCCCGTAACTCTTTTCCTCAGTGACGATCCCCCGGGCAGCACTACCAGAGCCATCGCAGAATTCGAACCCATGGAGGGAGTGCTGATCCATTATCCTTTTGGAATATCCCTGGATCTGATCGCGGAAATGTCCGAAGATGTCATGGTAACGACCATCGTTGCCAGCAGTGGCGAACAGAGCACAGTAACCTCACAGTATAGCAGCAGTGGCGTTAATCTGGCAAACTGTAACTTCCTGATTGCTCCGTCCAATACTTACTGGACAAGGGATTACGGACCCTGGTTTGTTAAAAGTGCAGATAATGACATCGATATCGTAGACTTCACCTATAACCGTCCCCGTCCCCATGATAATAATATCCCTTCCGCCATGGCATCCTTTCTCGGTGTCGATTGTTTCCTGATGGGATTGGAGCATACCGGTGGCAATTACATGACCGATGGTATGGGAAAAGCCGTTTCCAGTGCTCTCGTTTATTGTGAAAATCCCCGCAGCTTTGAGAGTGGCGATTTTCATCAGCTCTGGTCTCATTCCGGTGCCGCTTCCTGGTCAATAACCGGAGAATCTCCCTATGAGGGTCTGTTCTGTGCAAAATCCGGCAATATCGATCATAATGAAACCTCTTCTGTCTCCATTCAATTGTTTATAAACAGCACAACCTATAATCAGAACGTGTCCTTTGCCAGAAAGGTGTCCTGTGAGGATGCTGCCGGTAATAATACCGATTATCTGGCTTTCTTCATAGATGGCACAGAAAAGGGAAGATGGGATGGCAATGCAGGCTGGTCTCTGGAAAGCTATGGCATCACCACCGGATGGCATACCTTCGAATGGAAATATACCAAAAATGGCAACACCAGTGAGGGAGATGATTGTGCCTGGATTGACAATGTCATATTTCCTACTCACGATAATGCCTTACCTTCCACCCTGGTCCATCAGAGAATGACGGAATATCTGGGAATTGACGATTATACCGTACTCACCGATCCCCTGGGAGAATATATCGAACATGTGGACTGCTGGGGAAAATATCTGGACGTTGATAAAATCATGATCGGTGAGGTGCCTCCCAGCGATCCCCGCTATCAGGAATTTGAGGATATCGCAGCCTTCTTCAATCAGAAAGATTGTTCATACGGTTATCCTTACGAGGTATACCGGGTTTATATACCCAATGGTGAACCCTATACCAATTCACTCATCCTTAATGATAAAGTGCTGGTCCCGGTAACGGGATCCGCCTGGGATGATGAGGCGCTGTCTCTTTATCAAACAGCCATGCCGGGTTACGAAGTCCTGGGCTTCACCGGTTCCTGGGCTTCCACCGATGCCCTGCACTGCCGGATCAAAGGTGTGGCAGACCGGAATATGATCCACATCACCCATATACCGCTACACGGGAATGTTCCATCACAAAGGGGTTATGATATTGAAGCAGAAATTTT
>JAFGRJ010000101.1 GCA_016935235.1 Candidatus Cloacimonadota bacterium | reverse complement strand
TGGGGTGAAGTCAGAGTTCCTTTGTGAGTAATTGTGATGGTATGAATTTCAGGTTCCGGGTTTGAGATCTCAATTTTCTCTACATTGTCCACAGGATTATCGCTGTTATTAGATGCCGCAGCAGTCGGATTGGAGGGATTCAACTTCCAGGGGTAAGCAGTAAATCCCGGTCTGGTTATCCGCATATCCAGATCATTGACCAGCATGGGATCTAGTGGATCGACCTGAGGAGTAACAGGAGTACCGGGTATATCAGTCCAGCAGAGAGTTGCTGTTAAAGTTTCGGCAATATTTGGAGTAACCGAGATTTCATAGGATTCACCATTAGCCAGTTCTTCTTCTATGATAAGTGAATATTCATCTTTATCTGTGATAGCATCAGCAGCAGTTCGGGTATTCATCAACCCCCAGCCGAACATGTAATCCGGTCCCGGATTCGGTCCGGCTTCATCCGCGGTATTGATTATCAATCCTTTTAAAGTCGAGGAGAGCATATAGTCGCGGTACCGTTCTGAGTAATGTTCCTGCAGCAGGGCTGCAGAGCCTGCTACCGATGGTGTGGACATGGAAGTGCCGGATTTAAAAGCGTAATCAGTATTACCAGTAGATATGGGAGACCAGAGATGCTGTCCATTGGCAACAACATCCGGTTTAATCCTGCCGTCATCGGGGGGACCCCAGGAGGTGAAACTGGTGGCTACAACATCTGCGACTTCTTCATATCCCCCCTGGATATCGTTAACTGCTCCCACAGTAAGAAGATTTTTAGCACTCCCTCTGGTTCCAATGCAATCGTAATCACCATCGGGATCACGGGTTTGCCAGCTGTAGACCCAATTGTCGAGATCAGGATCCCATACCCAATGCTGTCCTCCAGGCTCTGGTCCACAATCGGTACGGTCGTTCCCTGCTGATTTGCAGATTAAAAGGTAGGGGGCATTGTAAGCAATATTATCCCAGGCTTGTGCTTCGGAGTCGTAGAAACCAAAATAATAATCCTCTGTTTCAGAGACGGTGGTATCACCGAACCAGCACCAGAGACCGTCATTCCGATAATTATAATACCATCCAGTGATGAAACTGTAAGAATGGTTCGAGATCAAGGCTCCACCTGCTCCGGCTGCACTCATTTCACTGTTGTCATCATCCCAGTCGTAGTCTATCAATGTGCCGTTGTATGCCATACCGACCGCGGACATATCGATCCCTGCTGCAATCAAGGTGCCGGCGACATGGGTGGAGTGATCATGCAGATCAGTATTGGAAGCCGGATCGCCAATAGTAATCCGACCTGTCAATTCCTGGTGGCTGAGAAGAACTTTACCAGCGTCCCACTCGTATAAAACCATTCCTGTCCCATCCAGGTTAAGACCGGTAGTGCCTCCGGGGCGTACCTGGTTGGTTGAGATCGTCTCTGCGGACACACCATTACCGGTAACATAATAAACCGGAAAGCCATCCCTGAGAAACTGCAACTCTATCACAGATCCATCTTCCCTTACCTGTTTGATGGGCCAGCCTTTTTCCGTTGCGATCAGGATTGCTTCCTGATGTCTGATTTGATAAAGGCTGGCAAGATCAAGGGAGAGCTGTTGCAGTATCTCGATATTAGTTCTTTCAAGCACCAGATTTTGCGAAAATAGGCATGTAAACAACATAAACATTAAAATCACGATCAGACATCGGTCTTTCATTTTTTTACCTTTTCCTGCTTTTCTTGATTATAATGAATTATCCTGTTACTATTACATCTTCTGAATGCCAATTAAATGAATATCCTGAAGATATTATAATAGTTGCAGGGTAAGTTTATTTATTATGATGTTGCTCCGATCGAAATTTTTCTGAAATTCCTGCCAGATTATATCTTTGTCGAATTCAATCTTATCGTCGAAGTAGATCTGATCGTTGATGATAATTTTAAGAGGCTGTTCCGGATTGATCATTTGAGGTGATATATAGATTGAAATTGTTTTGATTTTGGATGTCTGCATGGTAAATACATTGGCACAGTAGAGGGCAGAGACGGCCCCGGAAGGTTTGTTATATTTTAAGGCATCATAATAGCGAACATCAGGGAAAGCACCGGATAATGTCAATTCTGCACCATTCCTGTTAATGGTAAGGCTAAAACTATCACCCGTGTCTTTGCTGTCCCTGATATCCAGTAATTCTTCTATGCTATTTACTTTTATTGCATCCATGGCAAGGATAATGTCGTCTTTCCAGAGCCCCATCTGGGTAGCCACTGAATTCTCAACCACATCGGTGATAAGGATACTGCCGTTTTGTTCTTCCAGATAGAGCCCGAAATAGAGTCGCTTATCAGTAAGGATTACATTGTATTCCTGCTGCCAGTTCTCTCTGGTTCTGGTGGTATCAATGGCAATGATTTCCAGCCAGTCAATCTTTCCGAAATCAGGATGAGAGCATTCCCAGTAAATCCTGGACGGGAAAGGATCACGGCAGCGCTTCTGCATATCAGTGATCAGCAGGGGCAGGGCAGCATCAGCATAATCGAAATTATGTCCGAAACCCCAGTATTCCCTGTAATAAAGGTCTGCCCCGGCATCAAGAGCTAATTGCATGACCTTTCTCATTTCCTCAGCTGGATAGAGTTTGTCATTATCTGTATTGATAGCGTAAACATGCCGGTTTGCTAGGTTGGGAAGGTAAACAGGTTCGGAAGAGACAGCCGAACCTACTGATAACATCCCATTCAGGGGATAGAAGGCAGCAAACAGGTCGGGGTTGCACAGAGCAAGGTGGAAGGAACCGGAAGCCCCATCTGAGAATCCTGTGATGTAGATCCGGTCATCATCGATATTGAAAAGACCTTTCATGTATCTGATCTGGTCCTTGATGTTCTTTATACCGGTGCTATCCCACCACATGGTTGCTTCGTTTGCCAGCGGGAAGAGCATAAACCAGCCCAGTCGCCGGGCTTCGGCAAGGAAGGGATTCTCCCGGGCAAATTGGAAAGGCTCCTCGAGATACTCAGGTCGATTAACACCACCGTGCAAATAGACCAGCAGGGGTGTTTTGGAATTATGATCATAAACAGGGGGAATGTAATAGATGAAAGGTGCCTGCAGGGTGTCGTTGATGGTATTGAATTCCTGATAAAGGGAATCACCTGGCAGAGGAGATTCCGGGAAAATGTATCCCTGCAGATATTCGTATAATTCTGTGCTGCTCAGCTCGTTTATGAAATTTGATGCATCTAGATCAGGATTCCTATTGGTGGCATTAAGCACTACCGTGATCAGGGCAACTGTCAGGATCAGGTACATTATCTTCATCTTTACTCCTAGGATACATTACGTAGATTTAAAACAAACACACTGCCTTGGGGTGAATTGTTCTCAACATGTATGGAACCGCCATATCTGGCAACTGCTTTTTTGACTATGAACAGCCCCAGACCTGTATTGGCAGTCTTGCCATAGGTAAAGCTCTCCTGGAAAATTTTATCCTGTATATTCTCCGGAATCCCGATGCCAAAGTCAGCAAATCTGATTTCACACCACCGGTTGCGGTTGTTGATCTGTATTTCCATACGATCGGTGCCGGAATGGATGAAAGCATTGCTGATAATATTGTCGATAACAGAGTTGATGGCATCATCTGCCAGGACCTTTGCCGCTCCGCTGATGGAAAAGGAAAGTGAGGGATAAGACGGAATAACAGTATTGATTATTTCCTCGATACTGTATATTTTCAGGTTCTCATGTGTACTGATGAAAATTTCCAGATCCTTCATCCGGTTAATGAGGTCAACGCTGTTGCCCAGAGATTTGATGGATTCATCGATCAGGTCACTGTTGCCTGAATCCTGGAAGAGATGCAAGGCACTACTGGCCACAGCCAGCTTATTCATCAAATCATGCCGCAGTATTTTATTGATCAATTTTAAATGCTCCCGATGGCGCTGCAGTTCTTCATTTTTCTGCTTGATACTTTTATTGGCTTCTACCAGTTCAATATTACGTAATCTGTAGATCTCCGCTTCTCGCTGATTTTTCTCGATTTCATACTTGGTGTTTAATTCAGCAATCTTGTTACGGGTATTCTGATCAAGGAACTTATCCTTCAATTTATTGTATTTCTGATTGTTCTCATAGGCATTCTTATAGTCTTTCCGGCTGGCGTAAATACTGGCATAAGTATTGCAGCATTCCATAAGCATTTCGGGATTCTTAAGATCAGTCGCATACTTGTGGGCTCTATCGGTAAAGGAAAGGGCATATTCGTATTCTTTCAGATTCAGATAGACATTGGCTATATTGAGCAGGGTTGCGGTTAATCCCAACTTGTCACCTATCTCCTCCTTCAGACTCAGTGATCTCTTGTAATGTTCGAGAGCTTCTTTGAATTTCTTCTGGTTTTTCAGAATGAGTCCCACATTATTGAGTGTGATGGCCATTCCTTCCTTGTCGTTGATCTCCTGCTTTATTTTCAAGGAACGCTGATAGAAATTCAGAGCTCGGGGAAATTCCTTCAATTTCAGGTATAGATTGCCAATATTATTCAGAGAAGCAGCAATAAGATAATTATCGCCTATCTTCATTCTTATCTGCAGGGAACGGTTGAAATATGACAGGGCTTTCTCATAATCTCCCATCTGATTATAGACTACACCGATGTTATTAACGACATTGGACATGGAATCCCGGTCATTCAGTTCTTCCCGCAACCGCAGGGATTTGAGATAATATTCCAGAGCCCGATCGTAATCAGTAAGGGTTTTATAAATTACCCCGATGCTGTTATAACCTGCAGCCAGGCTGTTTTTATCATCGAGCTCAACAGCTATGTTAAGAGATTCCTCGCTCAATTTGAGGGCTTTGGTCAGATTGTTCTGCTTCTTGTATATAACTGACAGGAAATGAAGTACTTTGCATTCCGCTGCTCTGTCCATAGTCTTCTGGCTTATGGCAAGAGCTTTCTCATAATGCTGCAATGCCTTTTTATAATCTGCTGTCTTATTGTAAAGGTTGCCCATTTCCATTTGATATTGCAGCGGATCACTCTTGGCAGTTATCTCGATTTTTTTCTTGAGCTTTTCCACTTCTTCCATGGAGTATTTACCCTGTACGTATTTATTGTCTTAATATTTTTTTTTCTCCTGGAAGGCAAGAAATTTTCCTTGCTGGTTCCTCTGGGCACATGTAATAATTCATTTCGACTATATTGACCAATTTTTATTGACAAGGCAATATCATGAAGAATTAATATTTATTCAATAAAAAAAAGGGAGTGTGGATGAAAAGAAAAATTGTGCACCTTCTGCTGTTGTTGTTTTCCGCTGTGTCGGCGCAAGCTATAGATCTGCAGGTAAGGGACAATCCCAATGATAATGGCTCCTCGATTCTTATTTCTTTCCGGGTTGAAGGTGAGTTTGATAACCTCTGGCTGGAACGAAAGGAAGAAGATGGCAGTTTCAAATTGCTTTCAGAATTGAGCAGTACCGCAGGTGAATTTGTTGATGGTGATGGTATTGAGACTGGAAAGGAATATTCTTACCGGTTGACTGCTTTTGATAGTGCCGGAAATATACTCGGGCAGGCCGAAAACGGGGCAGTGGCTTCTGCCCAATGGTTCAATTCCGAGAAGATATCCCTTCTGATTATGGGTCTGATAATATCTCTGGCCATTGTTTTCTATATTTTTTCAGCCCAGAGCGGTAAGGAACTTTACATCAGGAAAATAGCCGGTCTGGAATCGATGGAGGAATCTGTTGGTCGTGCCACGGAGATGGGGCGTCCTATCCTGTTTATTCCCGGAACCCTGGATCTTGATGATATGCAGACAATTGCAGGATTGACCATTCTGGGTAAACTGGCCCAGAAAGCTGCAGAATATGATGCCGAACTCATTGTTCCCGTCTGTCGCTCCATGGTGCTTTCCACCGCCAAGGAGGTGGTTAAGGAGGCATATTTAAAAGCAGGTCGTCCCGATGCTTATAAACCCGATTCAGTTTTTTATCTTACTGATGACCAATTCGGTTATGTGGCTGGTGTCGATGGCATAATCGTCCGGGAAAAACCGGCAGCTAATTTTTTTCTGGGGGCATTTTACGCTGAATCATTAATCCTTGCTGAAACAGGTTTTTCCAGTGGTGCCGTGCAAACCTCAGGAACTGCCATGCCCAGCCAGCTTCCCTTCTTTGTCGTTGCCTGTGATTATACCCTAATCGGTGAAGAGTTGTTTGCCGCTTCTGCTTATCTGAGCAAAGAACCGCATCAACTGGGAAGCCTGAAGGGGCAAGATGTGGGTAAGGCTTTGTTCCTGATTCTACTCAGTGCTGGTATTATCCTGGAAATATGTGGTGTTCATTTCCTGAAAAATTTTCTTACAGTGCATTAAGGCGGTAAATAATGAAGAGAAGAATACCATTGTTCGTAACATTCTTAGTGGGAATAGCAATCATTCTTTCTGAGTTCATCCCTCACCGTCCCTTTGGCATGATCTCCGGTGAACTGGAAAACTGGTTCCTGATAATTGCCGGTTTTGCCATTATCTTGGGTCAATTGAACCTTTTCAAGGTAAACCTGATCAAGATACGACATAAGCAGAAAAACTGGCAATTTTATATAGCAACACTCCTGAGCTTTATCATCATGGTCTCCATTGGTCTTTTCTGGGGTACTGAAGATAATCCAGGTATTTTTGGTAATGGTGAGGCAGTGGTCGACACCATGGGAGCCAAACCCTTCGATTACTTGTTTAATAATGTTTATCAGCATCTACAGGCAACCATGTTTTCGCTGCTGGCATTTTTCATTGCTTCGGCAGCTTATCGGGCTTTTATTGCCCGCACGGTCGAATCGAATCTGCTTTTGTTTGCCGCCATTCTGGTAATGCTCGGTAATACGAGCCTGGGAGCGTCCCTTACCAGATGGTTGCCGGATACTCTGAAATTTCTCCATCTCCCCAAAATTTCAGAATTCATCATGAAGTTTCCCAATACGGCGGGGCAGAGGGCAATCATGATCGGGGCCGGACTGGGCATAATAGGCAGTTCTCTCCGTATCATCCTGGGCATAGAAAGATCTTATCTGGGAGGCGAATAATGGCAGCTGATGGAATAAGAAAACAGCTGGACCGCCGCTGGATTTTTCTTCTTATCTTCATTGGTGTGGCAGTACCGCTTATTGTCAAGATAGGCTTCCCCATAGAAACCTCCGAGAATGCACAACTGGTTTATGAACTTGTTGATAACACATCCCCCGGTACCAGAGTGATAATGTCCTTTGATTACGACCCGGCCAGTCAACCAGAACTGCATCCTATGGGACGAGCGGTGATGAAGCATTGTTTCGATCGAGGTTTGAAGGTTATCGTAACAGCCCTCTGGCCCATGGGTGTACTGATGGCTCAGGACATCTATGATAAACTTAAGACAGATTATCCCGAAATCACCTATGGCAGTGATTACATAAACCTGGGGTATAAGGCAGGGGGGATAGTGACCATTCAGGCTCTCGGCAGCAATTTCCGGGAAGTCTTTCCCAAGGATATGAATGGCACCGAAATCGACTCCCTGCCAATAATGAAAGGCATCAAGGATTTTGAGAATATCGGATTTATTTTCGCTCTTTCTGCAGGAGATCCCGGCATCAAACAATGGGTGCAGGTAGCCCATGATAAGTTCGGACGTCATGTATCAGGCGGTGTTACCGGAGTCAGTGCCCCTTCGATTCTGCCCTATGTGAATGAACAGAAACAACTTTATGGTCTTCTGGCTGGTTTGAAAGCTGCTGCTGAATATGAATCATTGATTAATGATCCCGGCCTGGCAACCAGTGGCATGGATGCACAATCCATCGCTCATCTTATTATCATCATATTTATAGCGATTGGTAACATTTCCTACTGGATCGTAAAAAAGAAGAACAAATCGGTTGGAGGTGAATAATGGTGAATTTCTTCAATATCCTTGGCATCTGGTTGGGCGCTCTGGTTACCTTTGCCATATTCAGTTTCCTGTATAAGGATAATCCATTTTACAAGATAGCGGAACAGATCTTTGTCGGTCTTTCCGCCGGGTACTGGTTTGTTTATACGATCTATTTCATTCTCATTCCCAACCTTTACGATCCCCTCACCACAGATTTCATCCGTAACTGGATAAAGATA
>JAFGRJ010000100.1 GCA_016935235.1 Candidatus Cloacimonadota bacterium | reverse complement strand
TATTCTTATAATATAATCTTAAGGGACAAATAAGGGACAAAAATTACAAAAATAATACAAAATTAATCCAATTATTTCAAACCTATTGGTAGTATTGTTAAATATGTTAAATTTGTCAAGTATGTTTAATAGTGCATCTTCAGCCCATAAAAAAATGGTACACCCGCAGGGACTCGAACCCTGGACCCGCTGATTAAGAGTCAGCTGCTCTACCAACTGAGCTACGGATGCACGTGTGAAAAATCCGGAAGTGAGGTTTGGCTGTCAATTCTTTTATTTTCCTTTTACCTGCCAATTGGCGGTTGACAAATTATATCTATTTTTCATATGAATGATGCAGTTTATAATTTCAGGAATTGTACTTAATGATAGCGATATATATTGATAAGGATCTGAGCAGGTTCTTCGGTAGAATAACCTATACGGTTGATCTGGTCTTTCGTACTCTGGGATACGAGTATAAATATATCAGAAAACTGTCGGATCTGGGAGAACATGATATATTACTTTATTACAGCCTGATATGTCCCAGCGAGAAAGAGGCGTATATTCTGGCTTTGAACAGGATCCTGGTCTTCATCCCCTTTGCAGCAGAACTGTATCTGGGATCGGCGATTGACCCCAACCGGGTGATTAATTCTCTACAGGAATTGAAATACAGAATGCCAGTACCGGTTTTTTCTGATTCAGATCCGGAACTGGTGCCACAGGTGATCAGGAGAACGGATTTATATTATATCCTGTTCACTTTTGATTTTTTTGCGAATATTTTCTTTCAGGTAACGGGAGGTAGGGAGTTACTGGAGAAAGCAGTATCGGGCAGTGGCAATAACAATCCTGCCCTCATCAGGTTGAGAAGTTATGATGTGATTCCCTGTGTCAATCTGTTACTCGATTTTCTGGGTAAAACTTTTTCCCATGCGGCTGGTGAATTCGGACATTCGTTACTGCTCAGAAAAAAAATATGGCCTTATGGTACCCAGGCTGTTGGCTGCATCGGTCATCAGGTGGATTCCCTGCAGAAATGGAAATTTCCCGGGATTATTACATCCCTTTTAAGTGATCTTCTCTACCTGTACAGGATTAAGTATATTGGTCGCAGGTTATGGAGCAGATTGGTTTACTTGCTAACAAACATCGAAGAATACTGGAATTTCGATAGAATATCTGAGTTGGAGAAAGTTTTCAATACCACGAGTACATTTTATATCAGCACATCCGCTACTCCAGTTTGCGATTACTCTATTAACGATGAAGAATTAAATATCAGCATTGAGAAGCTGCTGGAATCAGGAAAAGACTTAGCTCTGCTGGTTAACTGGGAAAAAGAGAAAAACGACAGTTTTTCCATTCGGAAGACTGAACTGGAAAAATCCTTCAAACTGAATGATTGTGGGATCTGTTTTACCGGTTCACTCCCTTCTATCAGGATCAGATCTGAATTACTCAACAAATACGGATTTTTGTTTCATTACAATTCGGGAAGTGAAAAAAGTCTGAGTATCCAGCGAGGAATGGCTTTTCCTTATTATGAACACTATGAATCCCAGGAGGAATTACCCGGCTCGGAATTTTTCCGGAAAAAATATTGCCTGGAAATACCTGTATTATTTTCTGACCGCCAGTTGCTGATGTCACCGGGTAAGTATCCCGATTATGAATATATCAGGAGAAAGTTATTCATCTTACTCGAAAATGTGATGAAATGTGGAGGTTTGTTCAGTCTCCAGTTCTCATTCAGTAATTTTACCGATATATTCTATCTGGAGAAATTATATCATGGAGTGCTGACAAAATTAAGGGACGATGGTGTGTTAATAATGGATCAGACTTCGCTGGCGCGCTGGTGGAAGAGCAGGGAAGCGGTAGTGATTGAGGAGAATCCTGACGGTATAAAGATATACGTTCCCTATGATATTGACGGGCTGAGTCTGGATTTATACGGTAGGATGACTGAAAATCTGAGACTGCCGGGCAATGTTAAGAAGATTAACAATATGCTATTGTTTTCCTTCCTTAAAGCTGACAGCACTATCAGGATTGAATTCGAGCGAAAATGAGAAAACTGCTGTATTTTTCCTATTTTTTCCCTCCTATGGGCGGTGTCGCTGGCCTGAGAGCATTGAAATTTGTTAAGTACCTTCCCCATTATAACTGGCAGCCTCATGTGATCTCGGTAAAAAGAATCGCAGCACCGGCTTACGATGATTCACTTCGGGAGCAGATCTCAGGGAGTGCTGTTTTTTATACGGAAGCCTTTACTCCCATGCGTTTTCTGTATTTGTTTGACCGGGCCAGTTCCCTGTTATCATCTTCAAGATCGAATTATCTGAGGGCAAGTGAAAAAAAGCGTTTTTTCTGGCGAAATATCTTTCCGATAGATTCTAAAATTGGCTGGATACCCTTTGCCGTGCATAAAAGTATGACTTTAGGTAAAAAATTTGAGTTCAGTGCTGTGATCGCTACTATACCACCTTATTCAGCAGCTGTCGCAGCATACAGGACTGCTAAAAAGCTTTCCCTTCCGCTGATTGTGGATTATCGCGATCTCTGGCAGGGCAACAGTGAAATTCCCTATTCCTGCCAGTGGTTGCGGAAATATTCCTATGAATGGGAGAAGAAAATTCTCAGTTATGCTGCTGCAGTTATTATGGCAACCCGTTCTATTCGGGATCAGATTATGTCCTTTTACCCTGATATCGATGACAGTAAATTTTATTATATTCCCAATGGCTGGGACAGCGAGGATTTTCAAGGTTTGCAATCCAGATGCACTAGTGAAATCTCTTTTACCTTTATAGGAAGTCTCTCAGGGGAGATCGTGCCCCATTCCTTCATGAAGGCATTGCAGGAAATGGAAGCAGAGGGGAGATTGCCAAACGTCAAATTCCGTTTCATTGGCAGTTTTAGCGATGAAATAAAAGAAATCCTCCAGGTCAACAATCTTGTTGATCGAGTGGAAGTTCTCTCTCATCAGCCTCATAGACAGGCACTGGAATATATGCTGGGCAGCACTTTCCTGCTTCTTTTTCTGCCTCGTCTGAGAGCAGGATTTGCCATTCCAGCCAAGGTTTTCGAATATCTGGCTGCCCGACGTCCCATCCTGGCAATGATCCCGGAAAATTCGGAGGCAGCAGCAATCCTGAAAGAAAATAAAGTTGCGCTTCTTGCCGATTTTAATGATATTCCTGCTATAAAAGAGAATATATATACAGCCATTACACTGGCGAAGCAGGGAAATATCGACAGGGAATTTTCACTGCAAGATAATTTGATAAATCAATTTGAAAGAAAAAATTTAACCCGGGAATTAGGCTCCATTCTGGATAAAATAATAGATGAAAATTAAACTTCTGCACATTCAGGTTCTGCCGATTCTTTCGGGGGTCCAGCGGGTCAGCCTGAATATAATAAAAACC
>JAFGRJ010000099.1 GCA_016935235.1 Candidatus Cloacimonadota bacterium | reverse complement strand
TTCGGGAATCGGATTATTTATTATCGGTTCCGGTTGGTGCCATAAACCCGGTCCCCCAACAAGATTATACAGGTCATAGGAGAACATACCCTCAACCAGACCATCACCATCGACATCGGAATGCCAGATCGCGAAAGGATTTGCCGTCACGGGGTCAATATCCACGATGACAAAACCTTCTCTAACGGAATTGGGACTGATGGCAGAATGGGGATTCATTTCACCAGCAGCGTTGATATAGGTATAATAAATTCTCCGCTGGGATGTTGAATTTTCCTGGTACATGTAAGCCAGATATAGACCATCGGCATCACTTCCGTAGGGTTGAGCCTGAAGAGGCTGAATGGCAAAACAGGAACCGTTATATGAACCCGGCATGTAATCATAATAGGTAAGGGCAATATCCTGGGGCGCATTTTCAAATTCCACTCCCGGGGACCAGCAGCGGTTTTCGAGAGCTCTGAAGGTACTTAACTTCATCTCAATTGGAATACGGTTGGGTGTCTGGATGTCTGCAAGAAGCAATCCTGTTGCCAGTGAACAAAGAAGTAATAAAATTGTGATCGTGCGCATTGTGTCCTCCTAAGTTATTAATGCACAGATACATTTCAGCAAATAATGTGCCATAAACGGATTCGGGGGGACGGTTCGCGCTAATTCTTTCCATTATATTGAATTATAAGGAGTTATATTCAGATAAGGGTGTCTTGCTTCCGAAGTATTGAGTTGTATCTCTGCCAATATAACGCAGTTTGGTGCGGAAATTAATGCACAGCTTGCCCAGTGATCTTCACATTTAGCCAATATTCAGCTGTTTCATCTTGGCATAAAGTGTATTGCGATCTATCCCCAATATCGCCGCTGCCTTTGATTTATTGTACTTAACCTCGCGAAGAATTGTACGGATAATTTCCTTCTCGGTATCATTATTCAGTTTCCTCGTAATATCTGAAAGGGTGATCTTATTATCGAGAAGGTCTTTTATGCTGTTTTCCATGAAATCTTTCTTATGGTTAAACACACCCAGAGTCGATTCGAATTCCAGAACTGACGGGTTCAGGACCTTTTCTTTTTCCATCAGCACAGCTCTCTTGATTACATGCCGCAATTCTCTCACATTGCCCGGCCAGGAATATTCCAGCAGAAGCTGTAAAGCTTCATTGCTGAAATCATTGATATTCTTATCAAGTTCCTGATTTGCTTCCTGGAGGAAGACTTTAGCCAGAACTGGAATATCCTCCTTGCGATCCTTGAGAAGAGGCAGAAATATCTTGAATTCACTCAGGCGATGATAAAGGTCCTCCCGGAAATTGCGATTTTTCACGCTTTCCAGTAGATCCCGGTTGGTAGCTATCAGTATCCGGACGTCAACAGCGATTGCTTTGGTACTGCCCAATCTTTTCACCTTTCGTTCCTGTATCACTCTCAGTAGCTTTACCTGATGCTCAATCCCCAGATTGGTTATCTCATCAAGAAAAAGCGTACCGGTATTGGCAAGCTCAAAAACACCTTCTTTTCTGTGATTAGCTCCCGTAAAGGCTCCTTTTTCATGACCAAATAACTCACTCTCAATGAGAGTATCGGGTATCGCTCCGCAGTCCACTGCTACGAATGGGTTACCACAACGGGGACTACGCCTGTGAATAAGGTTAGCTATTACTTCTTTGCCTGTACCACTATTACCCTGGATGATCACACTCATATTGGTGGGAGCTATAAGCTCCACCTGTTTCAGAACCTTTTTTATGGCAGGACTTTCCCCCATGATGCGTTCATTTTCTTCCTTTTCATATAACTTCTCGCGCAGCATTTCCACTTCCTTCTTGAGAAAATGAGTTTTCAATGCCTTGCGGATAGTCAGGATCAGCTCTTCATTATCAAATGGTTTGGTTATATAGTCATAGGCTCCTATCTTAATGGCTTTCACGGCGCTTTTAACATCGCCATAGGCAGTGATCATTATCACCAGCAAATCCGGCTCAGATTCCTTGAGCTTTTTCAGCACCTCTATACCATCCATCCCGGGAAGACGGATATCCAACAATACCAGGTCCGGGAGATCTTTCTGTACCATGTTCAGGGCTTCCAACCCATTCGTTGCAGCCAGAAATTCAAAACCTTCCTCGGTAAGCAGATTCTTCAGGATGAACTGCATATTTTCATTATCGTCCACCAGTAAAACCTTTTCCATGTACTTTCCTTTTAATCCTTGTTCATGTAGGGAAAACTGATTATAACCTTAGTCCCATGCTGGAGTTTACTCTCAATATGAAGTTGACCGGCATGATCCTGAACGATCTGATGCGCCAGGCTCAAACCAAGCCCCACTCCATCCTCGCGGGTAGTAAAAAAGGGATCGAATATTTTCTTTTGATTCGCGCTCGATATTCCGGTGCCATTATCGAGAAACACTACCTGAATTTCCTTTGCCTTGTCCAAGAGGGAAACCATGACCTTCAGAATCCCTCCCTGAGGCATGGCTTGAATGGCATTAATGACGAAATTCATGAAGGCTTGTCCCAGCCATTTCTTATCCAGTGCAATCCGGGGAATGCCAGACGCAAAATCCTTTATGATCTTGATGTTCTTTTCTTCACAGCGTGCCTTAACACTGTTCAGAACAGTGACAATGATATCCGTTATCAGTGCTGGCTTCATGGTCAGTTCACGGGGGCTGGCAAAATCCAGCAAACCTTTGATAATGGAGTTGGCTTTCTCCGAGTCTTCGAGAATTATTTCCAGGTAGCGTTTCAATTGCTGGTTCAGCTTGAACTTGCTCAGGCAGAACTGAGCCGAGGAACTGATATTGCCCAGGGGATTCCTGATCTCGTGAGCCACACCTGCCGCCAGTTCTCCCACTCCCGCCAGACGCTCGGAACGTATCAGCTGGTGTTCGATGCGTTTCCTTTCCATGATCTCATTTTTCAATTGCTTGTTAATATCCTGCAGGTCCTGTGTCCTTTTTTCAACCAGTTTTTCCAACTGGATGTTTGCCTTGTTCTTGAGACGATACAAGTAAAATACTACCGTTACCAGCAGGAGCACCAGTATCAATCCGGAATACAAACGCCATTTGATCAGCAGGTGTTTTTCAACCTGCAGCTTGTAGATTTCGTTATCTTTCTGGAGGAGCTCGATCTCTTTTTCCTGATCCTCCAATAATTGCTCAACTTCGTAAGTAGTGTGAATTCCGGCTATTCTTTCGATTTTTTCCTTGGTGAAAACACTGTCCTTTACAGCAGCATATTTTTTAAAGTAATAAAGAGCGGTCCTGTAATCATCGCGTTGAGAATACAGGTTGGATAATTTCTGGTATATTTCTATCACCAGATCCCTGATCTCAATTTCTCTGGCTATAGCCAGGCTTCTCTGAAGATACGCAAGTGCCTGCTGAAAATTTCCCAGATTGAGGTAAACTGAGCCGATATTGTTCAGGGAAGCTGCCAGACCTTTTTTCTGCCCCAGATCCTCAAAAATCGCCATCGCATTGAGATGGTGTTGCAAAGCATCCTGATATTGCTGAATATTTTCATAAACCACCCCTATGTTGTTGTAGGAATTGGCTATCCCGTTCTTGTCTCCTATCTCGTTATAAATATCCAGGGATTTGAAATAGTACTCCAGGGCTTTAACGTAATCATGCTGGTCATCATAAATGATGCCGATATTGTTATAGGAGCCGGCTAACCCGGACATATCCCCTATTTCTTCTTCAATTTCCAATGACTGGGTATAATATTCTATTGCCTTGGAATAATTTCCCAGATTATCATAAATAATACCAATATTATCAAGAGAACGGGCCACTCCTATCTTGTCGTCAATTTCCCGGCTTATTTTCAACGAACGCAGATGATATTCGATCGCCTTGTCATAGTTGCTCAGTTCTTTATAGATTATACCAATATTTCCCAGCGAACTGGCAATTCCTTGCTTATCATCGATGTCCTCGTAGGCTCTCAGGGCACGGAGCAGGTACTCAAGAGCTTTATTGAAATTACTGAGGTTTTCGTATACCACTCCTATGTTATGCAGTGCAACAGCAATTCCCAATGTGTCTCCCAGTTCCTCGTATATTGCCAATGACTGTAGATAATAATTTAATGCTTCGTTATACTTGTTCAGATCATCATAGATAATGCCGATATTGTTCAGTGAGGCAACGATATCCCTCTTATCATCAATCTCCCGCCTTATCTGGTAGGATTGGAGAAAGTAGGCAAGAGCCTTTTCATAATTCTCTTCATAATAATACCCTACCCCGATATTATTCAGGGATTGTGCTTCCCCCTTGCGGTATCCCATTTCTTTAGATAATTTCAGAGCCTGTTCACTGAATTGGATCGTTTTTTCTGAAGATATTCCCCAATAAGCCTTACCCAGTTCATTCAGCAGCAGAACCCGGTCCTTGCCTTCCGTCACTTCCAGCTTACTTTCCAGACTGTCGATATAGGTGTCCTGAGCTCTAGCATTGGCTGAGAGGATCAAAATGATAATAAGAAAAATGTATCTGGACATACCGGCAATTATTCTCTTTTTGTGAAGTTTTTTCCGGTAAGGTCATCCACCAGATTCTCTACAAGACCATCCTCCACGCAGTAAGGTATGGTTATCTGACCGTCATTTTTATGTTTCCTGTTCCATGCTGTAGCTTTGATCATGGCATTTTCATTCCTGGCCCAGTTCCGGCGCGCCACTCCACCCATAACATCCCAGGAAAGCCCTTTTCTGATAACATCATCAATCCTTGTGGAACCATCCAGAAATATACCATTCCCGCCATTACTGGCCCTACCTATACCAACCCCACCACCATTGGAAAGGACAACCAGCGTCATGCCACGGGCTATATTTCCCCCGAAGCACTGCACACTCATGTCCGCTGTTATCCTGCTGCCATCATATATATTGGCTGTTTCCCGGAAAGGAGAGTCAGTTCCGGAAACATCATGATGATCCCGACCCAGCATGACTGGTCCTATTTCCTGTTCACGCACCATCTGATTGAACCTGAGAGCTATTTTAATCCTGCCTTCCTCATCGGCATAAAGAATTCTGGCTTTAGTCCCAACCACCAGATTGTTTTTCCCGGCATCCCTTATCCATACGTAATTGTCCCTGTGAGTAGCGGAGAGAGTGGGATCAATGCACTCCAGAGCAGCCTGATCGGTCTTATGCAGGTCCTCATTACTGCCACTCAAACATACCCAGCGAAATGGACCGAATCCGTTGTCAAAACAGACCGGTCCCATGATATCCTCAACATAGGAAGGCCAGATAAAACCTTCGGAAGTATCTGTCCTGTTACGGGCAATTTCCCTTTCGCCTGCTTCGAATACGGAAGCCATGAAACTGTTGCCATAGTCCCAGAAATAGGAATTTTTAGCTGTCAGGTTACGTAGTACTCGAAAATGTCTGCGTAGTGACTGGTCTACTTTATTCCGGAAATCTGCAGGATCTCTGCTGAGCAACTGGCGTCCTTCGGCAAAGGTAATACCGGCAGGAGTGTAACCACCTTCATACACTGCATGACAGGAGGTTTGATCGGATATTAACTCAACCTGGATCCCCTTCCGGTCGATATACTCCAGCAGATCCACGATATTACCAGAATAGGCTATGGATACCGCACTTTTCGTTTTGCGATATTCCTCTATCCAGCCTGCAATCTGATCAAGATTATCGGAAATCCTGCTTACCCAGCCCTGGGAATGCCTGGTTTCAATGCGGCTTTTGTCAACTTCTGCAATAACGCCAATGCCGCCGGCAATCTCAATCGCCTTCGCCTGCGCTCCGCTCATTCCTCCCAATCCGGAAGAGACAAATACAATTCCCCTGAGATCCCTGTCCTGCGGAATATCCAGGTAGGTTCTGCCAGCATTGAGAAGGGTGATGTATGTTCCATGCACTATACCCTGAGGTCCTATATACATCCAGCCACCGGCTGTCATCTGGCCATAGTTGGATACACCCAGGGCAGCCAGCTTGCGGAATTGCTCCGGATTATCCCATTTGCCAACAATCAGCCCATTAGTAGATATCACTCGCGGTGCGTTTCTGTGCGAGGGAAATAATCCCAGGGGATGTCCCGAACTTACTACCAGTGTCTGCTCCTCCTGCATCACCTCCAGATATTTTTTAACAAGCTGATACTGCATCCAGTTCTGAAACACCTGGCCAGTTTCACCATAAGTCACCAATTCATAAGGATAAAGCGCTACCTCAAAATCAAGATTATTGTCGATCATTACCTGGAGACCACGGGCTTCAGGTATTCCTCGGTACTGGTCCAGAGGTTTTCCGTAAATCCTGCCTTCAGGGCGGTAGCGGTATCCGTAAATCCTCCCCATCGTCATCAATTCCGCGATGAATTCCGGAGCCAGTGTCTCATGCAGCTCCACAGGGATATAGCGGAGAGCATTTTTGACCGCGGTAACCATTTCATTTCGTTTCAGATCCAGTCCTCGATCCGGTGCCCTCCTTATTCCTGGATGAAACTTCTTTACCGGTGGCAATTCATCAGCTAGTCTTATCTTCATGGCATTTCTGACATCAAAATCCATTTAGCTCTCCTGTTATTCCAGTACTCCGGTTTCAAGAAACTGATTGTTTATTCTTTCCTTCTGAGTTAAAAATTCCAGTATCTTCTGATCCAGTTTCTCGACGACCTGATAGGAAATCAAGGGTAATTCCTTCCCATTGCCGAAACTTTTTCTCAATACAAAAATTATATCAATGAATGAATTAAGCAGCATGGGCATAAATCCGTCTTCTATGGTTTCCGTAACCACAATCGTCCGCGACTTCTCAAACGTGGACTTGGCTAGCTTGGTTAAATATTCTATCCTGATGAAATCGTTCTCGGTCATATTCTGCATAGTATGAAACAGGATTAACGGAAAGGTGATCTGATACCTGTGAAAATTCCTTTTCCCCAGAACTCTGAACTGGAAATCCATTTTCTGGGACAGACAGAGAATTTCTTCGGAATAGGTCTGTTCAAACATGGGATTCTCTTCCATCAGACACAGATTCTGAGGATTGAACTTAAGATTGGTACTGAATTTCTGATAACCCCAGGTTATACCCTTATTGTCTATTATCTTGATTTTATTCATGAGCAGAGAAATGAGATCATCAAGATAAAGAGCAGAATAAATGGGAGAACTTGATTTGAATCCATTCTTGGTTACAGGATTATATATGAATTTCTGATTGGCAATAGCAACAATAAAGTTATTCAAGGCCTCGATGAGTGCAGTGTTTGGTATAACCTCGCTTTCCGCAGCTATTTTTTCAAAGTTCCGCCATTTGATATTGATCTCATGCAGGTACATGCTGTTGACAGGATTCTTCTTATCCTGCATCAATGATTGTACAATATCACCGTAGTACATATTTTACCTCTTTACTATAAAATTGGAGTACCGAAAAAATAAAAAACAACAATAGACTAATTAGCTTTCTAAATTCCTCACCTGATGCTATTTTGTCAATTTACTTTTGATGCAAATATAAGTTGACAGGTCAAATTTTTATCATCCTCTGGAATCATGATGCTCTTGAAAAATGCCATGATTCTGCTCGAAGGAGATGAAAAGACAGGTTTAGTTGATATCCTCTGCGATGATAAAATCAGGGGGATAGCAGGTAATATTTCCGCAGAGGCTGATGAGGTGATAGATCTCGAGGGCATGCTTCTGATCCCGGGGTGTATTGATTCCCATGTTCACTTCAATGATCCGGGATTCCCGCATCGCGAAAACTTCCGGAGCGGAACCACCGCTGCCGCCTGGGGAGGAATAACAACTATTATAGATATGCCCTGTACGTCTATTCCTGCGGTTACCAGTGTTTCTGCCCTTAACACAAAACTCGCTGCCATAAGTAATAAAGCTGTTGTTGATTATGCTTTATGGGGAGGTATTTGCAGCACTGATCTGGGAAGAATCCCCGAAAGTCTGAATTCCCTGCATCAAGCCGGCGTTATTGGCTTTAAAATATACACTGTATCCAGCATGAAGTCTTTTCCTGAGCTATCTTACGAGCAAATAGCCGATATTTTACAAAAACACCGGACATATCTCTATGCTTTCCATGCTGAAGACAGGGAAATAATTGAAAAAGCAACCTCTTCCCTATCAGATATCCAAAAAAGAAGCCCGGAATACTATGTTAAATCACGCCCTGCCGCTGCAGAAATAACTGCTGTAACGAATATCCTGGAAATCCTTACTCCTCAGAACAGGGTGCATTTCGTTCATATCAGCTGTGGTGCATCAGCCAGAAAAATCATTAAATACAGGCGCAATTCCGATATAAGCTTCGAGACCTGTCCTCACTACCTCGAATTCACCGCCGTTGACCTCCCTCTCCTGAAAGGAAGAATCAAAACAGCTCCACCGGTAAAATCCAGGGAGGACAGGAACTTCCTCCGCAGTTGTGTAGGAAAGGGTGATGTCGATTTCATCACCACCGATCATGCTGGCTGTGACTATCAACAGGAAAAGGAAAAAGATGATTTTAGACAGGTTTATAGTGGAATACCGGGAATTGAACTAATGGTCATGTATCTTTTTTCGGAATTTTATCTCCAGAAAAAAACTTCTTTGAAAACAATGATCAATCTTACTTCGGAAAGAGCTGCCCGACGATATGGACTTTATCCCCGCAAAGGAAGCCTGCTGCCGGGAACTGATGCTGATTTCACTGTAATCGATCTTAAGAAACCCTATCTGGTTGAAGAAAACAGATTGCACAGCCTGGGTAAATACTCCCCCTTTCAGGGTAATCTCTTTAAATGCTCAATCGACAGGACAATCCTGAGAGGAAAAACAGTATACAGCTCACAGAAGGGAATACAGGTACAACCCGGTTATGGAATCTGGATCAAACCGGCACAATAATCTGCCCAGTTCTCTTTTTTGATATCAGAAATATGTGATAAAGGGGATTCCCTCATGATGTTGATCTGATTGTTAATCCCTGCTTTCAGGGAAAATGTTCAGCGCAGATGGATTTCTCGGATATTTTTGCTCAGGATGGCTGCCAACCGGTTATATTGTTCACAGGTAAAAGGCAAAGCTTCTCTGTATTCAGCACTAAGGGTTCTATCTGCTTCGAAATGTTGAAGATAGAATCTGTCGGCAACACCGATCAAACCACCAATTCTGACAGCTTCCTCCAGAGAGATCAGATTCTGCACCAGGGTACTTCTGAATTCGTATTCAATTCCTGATTTCTTGATTATTGCAACGCTGGCCGCAATCCTGTCTATGTCAACTGCAGTACCGGCGATGATGTGGTACTTATCCGAAGGAGCCTTTATATCCATGGCCAGATAATCCACCAGTTTTCTCTTTATCAGCCGGGCCAGCATCTCCGGATTACTGCCATTGGTGTCTACCTTTACTGCATATCCCATTTTCTTGATCCTGACCAGGAATCGGGGAAGATCCTGCTGCAGAGTCGGCTCCCCGCCTGTTACCACTAAGGCGTCCAGTTTACCTTTCCGTTGCTCCAGAAAATCAAGAACATAACCTGTGGGGATGGGCTCCCGGAAAAGGGAGGGATTCACCAGTTCGGGATTATGACAGTAAGGACATTTAAAGTTACATCCCTGGGTGAATACAATAGCACAGATCTTGGACGGATAATCAAGCAAGGAAAATTTCTGCAGGCCTCCAATCAGCATTTCAATATCCTGCTATTCTGCTATCTTGAAATTTTTCCTGAGATCAAATTCCGCTTTTTTACCATCATTCCACTGCTGCACCGGTCGCAGATAGCCCACTACGCGGGAATAAACCTCGCAATCTTTGTGACAATATGGACAGGTATAGTGTTCACCATCAATATAGCCATGGGTTTTGCAGACACTGAAGGTCGGAGAGAATGTGAAATAGGGCAAATGATAGTTACTGCAAATTTTATTAACCAGATTTTTAATGGTTCTGATGTCGGTCACCCTTTCACCCGCGAAAAGATGAAGAACTGTGCCACCGGTGTATTTAGTCTGTATCTTGTCCTGCAGGTCCAGGGTTTCAAAAATATCGTCCGTATAATTTACCGGCAGGTGAGTGGAGTTGGTATAAAAAGGTCTGTCATCCTGATTTGCAGTTATAATATCCGG
>JAFGRJ010000098.1 GCA_016935235.1 Candidatus Cloacimonadota bacterium | reverse complement strand
GCAACAGCATTGCTCAGGTTACCATGCGGGATATAGCCAGACAATCGGAATATACCATCAGCACTATCTACAAATATTTCAACAGCAAGGAAGAGCTATTGTTTGAATTACTCACGGCCTTAATGGAAGGGAAATCCACCTGGCTGTTCAGCGTTATCGATCAGGTACAGGAGCCTCTTGCCAAAATCTATTGCTACCTGCAGGCCAATTTCCATTGGCTGAAAAGGTTCCCAGCTGAATTAAAACTTTCTCATTATGTGAATTCCAGCGAATTCAAGGCTGAGAATATTTCCGATCTGGCCCGGCATCTCCAGAAAGGCAGAAGATATAAATTGTACCAGTATTTTGAGAAGATTTTCCAGGATGGCAGAGAAACCGGCTATTTCGAGACAGATTTCGATATACCCATGACTCAGGACCTGATGACCATAACTTTTAAACAGGTCTATTACAGCATCATCATTCTGGATCACAGAAACTATGATTACTTCAGAGAATATGCCAGATTATTCCTCAGATCACTGGTTACACCTCAGAAAAGGGGTGATATTGACCAGCTGATCACCACAGAATTTGAACTTCCTTTACTGCCGGAAGAAATACTGTTTGATTTGAACCAGTCTGATCAGCTCGAGACAGAGGATACTCAGCCTGAGACAGATAAAAAACTTTGAGAAATATTTCCGCTATTCAGCACAAATTGACTGATTCAGTAGAATATTCAGATACCTGAAGAACCTCGCTGGTAGAATCAGCAGATTGACATCCTGAAATTTATTTTAGTCCATGTCAGCAACTTTTTCATTGACTGATCGATTCCCTTCCAAATACAATTTGCATAATAAGCATATGTGCATTACTCTATATTGTGTATTTGATCAGGAAGACATAGAAGATAGAGTGCATAGTTTAATCTTAAAAGGATGAAGATAGTTATATGGAATTAAATTTGATCATTATGCATGAAAATAAATGATAATTATGGGCATAAGTTTATATTTCATATTGATCTTATTGCTGAATAGATCTTTGAAAATTATGAAAAAAGAGGAGGCTTGATATGAATAGCAGGGTTCCAGGTTCGGGATATGGACAGGGTCGCGGGGGCGGCAGAGGTCGTAACAGTGGTGGAGGTTACAGCCTAGGAGGATTTTGTGTTTGTGCAAAATGTGGTACAAGGACCCCACACCAGCAGGGAGTTCCCTGTACGGGTGTTCATTGTCCAAATTGCGGGAATGTCATGATCCGGGAAGAATTGCTGCGAGACAGAGCGAAATAATCCAACTTTGATCCATTATATGAAATCCATGAATTGAATTTTGACAACTTCAGTTTGACAACGTTATTGAAGGAATGGTTTCTTTAAAAAAATTTGATAATGGATTTTACTGGGGAATAAATGGTTAAGTCACAAGTTTTTGATGATCATATTGAGGATTACGAGAGATGGTTTACCGATAATATCTGGGTGTATAAATCTGAATTACAGGCCATCAGGACAATTTTGCCGGAAACCGGTGACGGTATTGAGATTGGCATAGGCAGTGGTCTTTTTGCCCAACCTCTGGGTATTCGGTCAGGTATTGAACCTTCCCGGAAGATGAGAGAAACAGTCCGGAATCGTGGCCTGAACGTAATCGATGCTGTTGCTGAGAAAATACCATATCCCGATCAATCCTGGGACTATGCCCTGATGGTCACAACTATATGTTTTGTCGATGATCCTCTCCAGTCGCTTCAGGAAATCAACCGGATTTTGAAATGGCAGGGACATATCATCATTGGTTTTGTAGATAAAAATAGTCCTGTTGGAAAATTATATCTGCAACACCAGAATGAAAGTATCTTCTATCGGGAAGCAGTTTTCTACAGTACTGAAGAAATTTATCTACTACTTCGAAACACAGGATTCAAGGTCGTTGAAACCTGCCAGACTGTTTTTGGTCTTCTGGATGAGATCAAAGAGGTACAGCCAGCAGCTGCAGGTTACGGCAAAGGCAGCTTCGTAGTGATTAAGGCTCAGAAATATGTACATTGAAACAAGAATACAATGATGGAAATAAACGGAAGAATTTACCTGAGCTGAAGGCAGCCGGGAGGCGATAGTATGAAAGTGACCATAACCTACGATAATTCATCTACAAATGATACTCTTATCCCGGACTGGGGGTTTTCCTGTTTCCTTGAAACTTCTGGCAGAAAAATCCTGTTTGATACTGGTGGAAATGGGAGAATTCTGCTGCAAAATCTTCGGAATTTGCAAATTGATCCTGCCTGTTTTGATGATATCTTCATTTCTCACCCGGATTTTGATCATATTGGTGGTCTCTCGGACATTCTAAATTTGAATCATACTGCCGTTATCCATAACCCTACCTCTTTCAGAGGGATAAGATATCCCAATCAAGTAATTTACTACGACAACCCCACCCGGATCTACGAGCATATTTTTACTACCGGTGAATTGGGGCAGAGAGAACAATCTCTGGCTGTTGAAACAGATAAAGGGCTGGTGATCATCATAGGTTGCGGTCATCCTGGCATCAGGGAAATAATTGATACGCTTCTGGAGTTTGGCAGGATTACCAATTCTCTGGCGGGATTCGGCACTGTTCATGCTATATTGGGAGGATTACACGGTTTCGATGAATTCGAAGTTCTGGAAAAGATCCAGAAGGTTTGCCCTACCCACTGTACCAGGCATATAGATGAAATTCGCAGGTTATATCCGGCCAAATTTATAGCAGGTGGAGTAGGGAAGGTTCTGGAATTCTGAAAATTTCAGAGTACGCTATTATGCTCCATAGAATAAATAACCGGATTGTCTGATGAACTGGGAGAAGTTATGGATATTGCAGCTTTGAACGATTGCCAACGCTGTGATCTTCACAAAACGAGGACGAACATTCTTTTAGGGGAAGGAGATCTCAAGGCGCAAATAATGTTCGTTGCCCAGGCTCCGGGAGAAATTGAGGATAAAGAAAACAGGATGTTTATGGGTCCCTCTGGTCAGATGCTGGATAAGCTTTTTGCTGCCGCCGGGATAATTAGAAACAAGGTATATATCACCAATCTGATCAAATGTCATTTACCCGGCAACAGACGGCCAAAACAAAGAGAGATCAAGGCCTGCTCAGTTTTTCTGGAAGAAGAAATCAGAATAATCAAGCCACAAATAATTGTTCCTCTTGGTTATTACGCCACACAATACCTTTTCTCCCGGTACAGCTCCAGGCAGCTGACCAGAAAGGAATATCCGGGACTGATAGGGAAGGTTTATCCGATGCAGGACTTAATTATTTTTCCCGTGTCACATCCAGCTTCGTTACTCTATAATCATGAATTTATTGCCGGGAATATCCTGAAT
>JAFGRJ010000097.1 GCA_016935235.1 Candidatus Cloacimonadota bacterium | reverse complement strand
GGATTTCTGTGGAAGAGGAAGAGAATGATCCTGCCTCCATTTTATCCATGGTAAAGGAATTAATCCGATTACGTCATAGTTATCCTGCTCTGGAGAAAGGGGAAATCAATTTTTTCAGGATCTATGCCGGAGAAGAAAACACAGACAAGGAATATATCAGAGCAATGGCTTTCGTCGTCTACGATGAGAGTGATTATTTACTGGTCATTGCCAATCTTCATGAAGCCAGGGAACTCCAGATAGATGTATCTGGATTATCCAAGATTAAGGAGATTAACAGATTGTATGGTCCGGAATTATTCCTGGAAAGAGATAGTGTCAGACTGCACGGCACTTTTGCCGGGCAGACAGTTTATCTGTTTGAGTTGTTATTTTAAATTTACGGAGGTATAAATGAAGAAGATTATTCTACTTGCTTTATTAATATCAGTCTTTTTAGCTCTCCATTCCCAGGTCAAGGTGGTTTTATGGCATTCCTACCGGGGAGATGAGAAGGAAGCCCTGGTTCAGGTTGCCAATAATTTCAACAATTCCCAGACGGAAATCGTCCTGGAACTGCTGATGGTACCATTTGATGCTTTTCCCGACAAGATAACGGCCGCTATTCCCCGTGGCAAAGGTCCGGATATATTCATTTTTGCTCATGACCGCATTGGCGGCTGGGTAGAGGCAGGGATTATTGAACCACTGGAATTCTATCTGGAAGATGGGGTTGAGAAGAGATTCGTGGCTGGATCTTATGAACCGATGTTCTATAAGAATTCTGTCTATGGCTTACCGATGTCATTGAAATCGATCATTCTCTTTTACAATCCCAACATTATAAAATCACCACCCCAGACTACTGCTGAAATGATCACCATGGCCAAGCAGCATACCAATCCTGATGAAGGCAGATACGGTCTGGTTTATGAAAATGCCAATTACTATTATCATGCCTGCTGGATGCAGGGTTTCGGGGGCAGGGTTTTTGACGCTAATGATAAACCTATCCTGAATTCCGAAGAAAGTATCGCATCATTCCAGTTTGCTCAGGACCTTTATCTGAAAGAGAACATCATACCCCCCGAAGTCTCCAATGTACTGGTAACTACCCTGTACAATGAACAGAAAGCCGCCATGGTCATCAGTGGACCCTGGTTCCGGGGTGAGATTGATAAAGATGTTCCCTATGAGATCGAGTTATTACCAGTTATTAGCCCGGTTAACAACAGAGCCATGCCTTTCATGAGTTCGGAAGGTATTATCATGAGCGCCAAGTCTGTCCACAAGGACGAAGCCTTCAAGGTAATGGAGTATCTGATAAGCGATGATGCAGCTTTTATCATGGCTACAATAGGCAAGCAACCTGTCGCCAATATCAGTGTTTATGACAGAAAGGAAGTAGCCGAGGATAAATACATTCCCAAGTTCAAAGAGCAGATCGGTTACAGTATCCCCATGCCCAGCATACCCCAGATGACTTTTGTCTGGTCACCTGCTTCAACAGCTATTACCGCTGTCATCAACGGCAAAGATCCCCGGGAGGAACTGGATAAAGCCCAGGCCACAGTACTGGAAAATCTGAAAGCTGCAGGGTTCTAACAAAATCAAGTAAAGTGGGAATAATGACAAGACACAGGAGCTGGAGAATTATTGCACTGGTAATCATGGCAGTGATTTTCGCGCTTATTTATGATAATGTTGTCAGCAATTCGGAAGACAAACTGCTGGAAATATATTCGGGAGACTATGCTTATTTGACAGCGGAATTAATGGATAAACTGGAAAGGTTCAGTTCCGAAAAAGAACAGACTTTTCCGGTAGCATTACTGCTTGGCTTCAAGGATAGGAATCCGGATCTGCGCAATCTGGCAATTATAAAAGACAGATATTATTCGGTGCATACCGATAGTTCACTTGTGGGCAGCAGGATTAACAAAGAGATTTTCGATGCTCAGAATATACTCAAACAGAATCTGGTCACTGATACCACTGAACGACCTTATGTGATCTGGCGGGAAAACAGAGAGGAAGCAAAGACATATCTTCTTTATTATCCTGTGGTCCGGGATGGCGAACTGATCGGGACAATATTGGTTGAAACCGGCATCATTAGCGGATTTCCGCTTAACATTTCCATTATCCTGGTTTTGATCGCCCTGGTGGTATTCTTCCTGCTGACCATAATTCTGGATCTGTATCTTCCCCGGGTAAGTTTCCTTTTCTGTATGCTGCTGTTCATAGCCATAATAATAATGGTGAATGGCAATCTGCGGCGGCAGATGGAAGAGACTCAGCTACGGTGGCATCAATATAAACAGGAGGTCTTGTCTGATCTGAATGCCTATATGGGCGATGAGGGCATTGATCTGACGGCGACTTCGGCCAGGATGGAACTGCCACTGCAGCAAACCCTGCGAACCTGGAATTTCACAATTTCCTTTCTGGGTGTACTGCTGATCCTGCTCATTCTTACAGGGGCACTGGAATACTTCCTAGACACCATCATTACTAACCGGATGGCTTATGCCTATATTCTCCCGGCCATGTTCGGGGTGTTCCTGCTTGTTTTCTTCCCATTTATCTACGGTGTTCTGATCGGTTTTACCGACTACAATCTGACCAATTTCGGCGGAGACCTGATAGAATATTTCAGTGACCTGAAAAATTATGGTTTCGACAATTTCTACAATATCCTGAGAGTGGTCAATTTCAACGATTATTCCAACTTCTATTATACCCTGGTTCATACCATTATCTGGACTATCAGCAATCTTGCCTTTCATGTTTCCATCGGGGTGGCGCTGGCTTTGCTGTTGAATGACGTGAAACTCAAAGGGCGCACTGTATTCAGAATTCTGCTGATATTACCATGGGCGATACCCAGTTATATAACTGCTCTGATCTGGAAGGGAATGTTTCACAGGCAGTTCGGAGCGGTGAACGGATTGCTGGAAACCCTGGGTTTTGAGTCCATCAGCTGGTTCACCAAACCGTTTACTGCCTACCTGGCTAATCTGGCTACCAATGTCTGGCTGGGTTTCCCCTTCATGATGGTCATTGCCCTGGGTGCTTTACAGAGCATACCAAAGGAGTTATACGAGGCTTCCGCTATTGACGGTTCCTCCAAGTGGCAAACCTTCTGGAATGTAACTGTACCTCTTCTCCGGCCTGCTATGGTCCCGGCTATAATTCTTGGCACGATCTGGACTTTTAACCAGTTCAACGTAATTTACCTGGTTTCCGGGGGAGGACCGGACGGTGCTACCGAGCTGCTGATCACGGATGCTTACAAACTGGCATTTGCCCAGTACCGCTACGGTTATGCGGCGGCTTATTGCATCATCATCTTCGCGGTCCTTTTCGCTTATGGCATCCTGACTTCAAATGTGACCAAGGCTACCAAAGGAGCTTATGAATGATCAACAGGAAGACGATCCAGCAGAAGGTACTTATTTACCTGATCCTGTTATTTGTAACCGGGATAACCGTTTATCCTGTACTCTGGGTTCTCAAGGTAGCTTTCGGGGGCAAGTCTCTGCTCAGTACTTCCCTGAGTCTGATCCCGGAAGAGTTCTCCTTTGATAATTTCCGGATTGTCTTTACTGAAAAACCATTCTTCATCTGGCTGCGCAACAGTGCCCTGGTGGCACTGGTAACCACTATTGCCAGCCTCTTTCTGGCAACCACGGCTGCCTATGCCTTCTCCCGGTTCAAATTTCCCGGGCAGAGAACCGGTATGATGTCTTTACTGGTGACCCAGATGTTCCCGGGTGTTCTGATGATCATTCCCCAGTTCATTCTTATCTCGGAGGTGCTGCATCTTTACGGTTCGTTATGGGGATTGGTGATTATTTATTCCACTACTGCCCTGCCCTTTTCTATCTGGGTTTTAAAGGGCTATTTCGACACCATACCGATTTCTCTGGAGGAATCCGCCACTATTGACGGAGCCTCCCGGGGTAGAATATTCTGGCAGATAATCCTGCCCCTGAGTAAACCTTCCGTCGCCATTACCGGATTGTTTTCCTTCATGACTGCCTGGAATGAGTTCATTCTGGCGGCTACTTTCCTGGATAATGAAATGAAGTATACCTTACCAATCGGTTTGCGGGAGATGGTGGGAGAATTCGGAGCAGAATGGGGAAATTTTGCCGCTTCCTCACTTCTGGTGGCAATACCTGTGGTTGTTCTCTTCATGATGTTCCAGAGATTTTTGATTTCCGGCCTTACGGCTGGAGGTGTTAAAGGTTGATTTTTTGCAGAATAGCAAGGAGGTAAAACTATTATGAAGAAAGTGTTATTGATCATGCTCGTGATGAGTATCAGCCTGCTGCTGGCAGGGACTAAGATCGAGTTAAGCGATCCCAAGGGGGATGACAAGGGTCCGGGTACTTATACCTATCCCACCAATCCCATCTATGTGCCTGGTTCTTTCGATCTTACCAGCGCTACCATCGAAGACAAAGGTGACGAGATCGAATTTGTGGTCAAATTCAATGCCCCGGTTTCCTTCAACTGGGGAGATTACTGGGATGTCCATCAAATCCAGATCTATCTTGATTTCGATCATGTTATGAATTCGGGCTGGACCGAGACCATTCCCGGAACCCAGGTTATGGTGGATCCGGAAAATGCCTGGGAAAAAGTTGTCTTCATCGATCCCCATACAGTTCCGAAAATCAACGGGGAAATAGACATGAAGGCAGCTCATATGAAGAATGATATAGTGCTGCCTGCCAAGAACAAGCCAGTTGGCAAATCCATTAAATCAACAGTGAAAAAGGTAGATCTGGGTGTAGCCGAAGATGTGGACATAACCCAGTGGGGTTATGGCATCCTGATGCTCAGCGCTACCGGATTTCCCGGGGACTGGTGCGTCCTGATGCGCCGGGTCAACGAATATGAAGGTGATCACCGTTATGGTGGCGGTTCTGATGGATCAGGTGATCCCAACGTGATCGACATGTTTGTGGACAATGCAGATGGCAGTGAAGACGAGATCCAGATCCAGTATGACATGCTGGATGACTGGGAGAGCGGAATGGATCCCGAGGATACCTCGGAAAATAAATTAACTACGATAAAATTGGTTTATCCAGGAAAGTAACAAATCCAAAAGGAGGTTAGTATGTTGAGAAAGCTAGCTATTATTGGGTTGGCTTTGCTAATTGCAGGTACTGTTATAGCCGATGTCAGGATCGACTGGGCAGGTAAACTGTACAATCAGATGCGCTGGACGACAGGTGCTCCCGGTTATGGTGCTCACACCAATATCTGGGCATCTCGCAACAATGAGAGGTTCGGCAATTTCGTGCGTTCCGAAGCCGAATTCGAAATGAACGCTACTGTTACTCAATATGTGAAAGTTTATTTAAGAATGAAAACAATCTTCGACTCCGATGATCCCGGTGAACCCAATGACAACTCAGCCAATGCATCTGCCTGGCAGACCTACTGGACCCATGATTCCGGCTGGTTCAAGCTGCGGGGTTTCCGCATCGATTACATGCCACCCTGGGAAAATGTGGACATGATCTCCCTGGGTACTCCCATGGGACTCGGCTTCAGCCGCTGGTTCATGGCTGACCGCAGGTATATCGATCGCGACAACGCCAAGGGCATCTACGTGAAAGGTCATTTTGGCGATGTTAAATGGAATGTTATCCGCATGTGGCAGCCCAACTGGCAGGGATATGACTGGAATACCGGCAGTTTCCTGGCTGAAGATGCCACTTATGCCCTTAATTTCAATACCGTACTCAACGATGTGTTCGGTATCAACGTGGATGGTGTAATGTACATCGATACGGAATTCGATCCTGAAGACTATGATGTCAATTCCAGTGCTGACGATGAACCAGATGGTTCCATGGGGACAATTCCCCGCTATCTGGCTTATGGCGGCGGTCTCAGCGGCAACTACGATTTCAGTGATGTCATGGGAATCGAATTCAATGCCATGATGACAGGTCAGAAACATCATCAGGAGCAGGCTGATGCAGACGAGGACAACATTGTCGACGGTTGGGCTGATTGGTGGCCCTCACCGATGTATACTTCCGTAATGTCACCCAGCGGTTACCTGAGTTTCTTGACCACTGATCCCTTTGACAATGGTTTCAGCCCCAATTTCCAGTTCTTCTATATCCATCACAACTACATATCCTACTGGGGCAGCAGAAGGGAACATGACCTGCTGATGATCGATGGCGGTATAGACGGTATCAGGAATACCTACGGTGATCGTCTTGGTCTGAACACTTTCCTCTGGGGCGGTGATCAGATCGGTGTCCGTCATTATTTCCGTGATAATGAATTCCTGCGTCTCGGCGAAGGTTTAGTTGAATCCCCGGTTGGTTACTGGGGCGGTACCTTTGATTTCGACTTCGACCTGGACAATATCACTTTGATGGGACAGTTCAACTATCTTGGTGCTACCGATAACACTGGCGGGAAAGTTAATGAAGAAGATCCGAATTTCGATGGACCGGACAGTCTGATGATTTACCTGCCAGCCCGTGACTTTTCGGGTCTTGTTGGCAGTGTAGGTGTAATGAGCCAGGTAAGCGGTATCGATGTAGGTCTGGAAGGTCGTTACGGTATGTGGTCTGACGGCTACGATAAAGATGATGAGTATGACGACATGACAACTAAAGCCATGGTTATTGAACTCATGGCCGGGAAGCAGCTGACGGATGCGCTGCACGCTGAGCTCAAACCCAGATATCAGAGCGTGGTTGACGAATACGGTGAAGATGCAGATTGCACATGCACTACCAATGATATTGTCATTGCCCATAAATGGGTATACAATTTCGGTGGATTCGATTTCTGGTTAAGAGCAGAACATCTTTTCCGCACTTCCAAGTATGAATATGAAGAAACCAGGGAAGAAGAAAAAGATGAGTTCTCATCTCATACGATTCATGCAGCCTGGGAAGTTAAATTCTAATTATCAGAGGAAGACGGGTCAGGTTTCTGGCCCGTCTTCTATTTTTTCTAAAATGAAATTGATAATTATATCTCTTCTCCTGATTTTCATGGGATATCATCTGAGCGGAGAAATCCTGTTCGAATACACTGATCCTGCTGGAGACGACTATGGAGCCGGACAGGTGGTGTACCCGGAAAATCCCATGTTCGTTGAGGGAATCTTTGATATAACCAGCTTTAAAGTGGAGCAAATTGATAATAATTACATTTTCAGAATGCAGTTTAACGGCAAGATTGATTATGTTGAGCATGCTGAATTCCAATACAGTTATCATCTCCCTGATGATTTCCTTCTACCCCTCGTCCATATTTATATAGATCAGGATCATGTCTTTTCTTCCGGATTGATTGAAACAATTGAGGGGACAAATGTGGCAGTTGAACCGGAAAGCGCCTGGGAACGGGGTATAGTGGTTACTTCGCTGCCGGGACCTTACCGGGGTCGCCTGAGCATAAGGCAGCCTGTTCTGGAGAACAGGATATACATCCCGGAGAAAATTGATATAGCAAAAAACAAAAAGGAAATTTCGGTTAGTGTTCCCCTGCAGTTTCTGGGTCAATTCTCTTCAGAATGGGGTTTCGTGGTTCTGGTGATGAGTCACGAATTCTCGCTGAGCATCACTAACAGTATTTATATCAGGGAAGTCAATTCCACAGCTACCCAGTTCAATTTTGGCGGGGGTGAGAAGAATATATTAACAAAAGAATACGATCCCAATGTGATAGATCTTCTGGCATCGTCACGGAATACTCAGGAGCAGATGTTGAGCGGGTATGATAGAGAGAAGAAAGAATTTGCCAGGATTTTTGCTGTTTACCAGCCGGGGGCAAAGGCAACCGGAACGACCGTTCAGGGTATTGTGAAACAGGTGTCGGAGGAAAAAGTGATAATAAATCTGGGATCGGAAGCTGGCATCAAAAAAAAGGATAAGATAATAATCGCCGGGGATATCATTGTAATTGCCGAGGATGTTTTTCCCGAGCTGACCATAGCCAGTTTTACCGGTGTTGATGACTGGAAGCAGGTTCAGCAGGATATGCCGGTGAGGCTCATGGTCGAAGAGCAGGATGCGATGGAAATAAATGATCCAGGAGATAAATGATGGCGCAGGTTGTTTTGAACAAGATCAATAAAATTTTCGATGGCAAGGTTCACGTGGTGAAAGATGTAAGCCTGGAGATCAAGGACAAGGAATTCATGGTCCTGGTGGG
>JAFGRJ010000096.1 GCA_016935235.1 Candidatus Cloacimonadota bacterium | reverse complement strand
TTATTCGACGAGATCATGGGTTGCACTGTTTGAGTGCATATTCCTGATTCATTGCATCATAATGAAGCAAAGGTATGTAAAACTCGGGATCTGATGATTCTTGCATACTCCTGATTTATCAGGATCAAATTTCCGGGGAAAGGGTATTTATACTGAAAAATTATCAGGGGGAATTTATATTACTATAATTATTATTTAGTGAAATGATTATACAGGAACGGCTTCATTCCTGCTGGAGTCAGGATCACGGTGAGACACGCTTCTCTCTCCTGAGAGGAAAGTGAGCAATATCCTTCTTAAAATAATAGATTCTATTTAGTTACAACCAGGTGACTTCTTGGGTCGATATCTTTATATCCCCTTCGACATTAGCGAAGCAGGATCATTTTTCTTATTTTAATATTACTCTCGGTTTTCAAGCGATAGAGATATACTCCCGATGTTACGGACAAATTATTGTTGTCTGTGCCATTCCAGGTAACGGTATATTCTCCCGCTGGATTTTCCTGATCTACCAGAGTCCTAACCAGTTGCCCCTTCAGATTAAAGACCTGCAACTCCACCCTGCTTCCTGTGGCAAGGGAATATTTGATGGTGGTGGTGGGATTGAAAGGATTGGGGTAGTTCTGGCTGAGAGTAATGGCAGGACTGATCTCATTGTCGGAGGTTGAAGATTCCGGGAATTCGATATTAAGGACAGCAAACACCTGTGCTCCGCCGGTTGGCTGACCATGCCCGTTGGGATTGTAGGACCCGTAGCTGTTATCATCAAAGAACACAACAGGGACCCGCCCGTGGGTGTCATCAATCTCCTCGATATAATCACAGCAGTATACGAAGCAGGGGATCATATCCGCCAGTTCAGGATAGTAGTTCTCATCATCTGTTTTGGCATTCAGGTAGGCAGGCTCGGACCAGGTAATACCGTGGTCTCTGGAGACACAGATGGCTATCTGGCTGGTTTCAGCCCAGTCCTCGTAGCCGGGGGTTTCCCAGAAAGCCTCCCAGGCATAACGACCATCCTGGAAGATGGCGATTACCCAGCCTTTGTCTTCGTTTTTGGCGCATTTGAAGTTACTGTAATGAAAAGCACCGTATTGATAATCACCCACCCAGAAGGAAGGCCAGATGTTGGCAAATTCAACAAATCCGTTATTGTCGTAGGAATCGACTTCACCGTCTTCGTCAAGGTCATAGGGGATCATGGGCTGTTCGTCGTAGGCATCCACTCCCGTGAACTGCAGGTCCACGAAGTCGAAAATGCCGGCAGAGATGTCGTAATAAAGGATCTTGGGATGAAAATGAGCCGGATAGTACTGCTGGTTGGACTGAGTTTCCACTGTATTGATACCGAAAGCTGTCATGTACAATATCTTGCTGTTATTGTCTGTAAACATGGCGTTATAGTGGCCTCCATCACCATTGGGTTCTATAAAGACTTCTGCCGGACTGCCATCACTGTTTTCGAATACATAGGAGTCATCCTGGTTCTGGGGATTGAAAACATCCCAGTGGGCATTCTGCATGTAGAGTTCAAAGGTTTCTCCATAATCTACACTGTGATATATGAAAAGACTGTCGTTAGCATGACCGATGAAAGCCACCTGACCATCATCGGAAACAGCCATATCCTTGATTGCCCGTTTCAGTGAATTATCCTGCCAGTAGTCAAACTTGGGAAAACTCTGATAAGTCCATTCACTCAGGCTCATATCGAAGTTGGCATCATCATAATCCACGTCCACATAGGCATAGATACAATTGTAATTGGCCAAACCGGAAGCCGGTACATAATTGCCATAAACATGTATCCTTCTCAGGCCTGCAGTGGGAGATGGTCCCACATGCACCACCGGCCACCAGATCTCGTTATACTGTTCAAATCCGGGAGTGGGAGCAAAAAAGAAGGCGAAAGGCTGCTTCCAGAGACCGGAACCGCCGATCACGTTATACATGTCGTAGCTCATTACGCATTCCCATTCTGGGTCTACCTGATCCAGGTCGCAATGCCAGGTAACGAAGGGATTGGCTGTAACAGGATCCATAGCTACTGTGGAATAACCTTCCCTGATCGAGTTGGCACTGATCGCGTTGGGTGTGGAAATATTGTAAGAAGCATCGATATAAGTGTAATAGACCCTTCTATCGGAGCTTACCGTCTGCTGGAACATGAAGCTATGATAATAACCGTCTGCCGGAAAGAGATATGGTTCCGAGATAGCTGGCTGCATCTTCAGGGTGCAACCGTTGTAACTGCCCAGCATGTAATCATAATAGGTGCCAGGGGTAATGATCTGAGGTGCAAGCTCGAATGTTACCACCGGAGCGGTTCGGGCAGCAGCTGGTTCAATTGTCCTGCATATAAATTTTCGATCAATGGCTTCCCGGTTAGGTTGCTGAATATCCATAGAACCCAGTATCCCTGCCAGTGAAATCAATAAAATAAAGCAAATAATCCCTTTCATCTCGCCTCCTTGAATGTAATCTGGTGATCGATCTCCGCTGTTAATTTTCATGAGCTTTCTTTAACTAATCATATTAAGGTATTCATGTTCGAATTACCAAGGATTTTTTCTGCAGGAAAAGCTTGCTTTTGTCAAGATAATTAGCTTGCTGTTGTTTTCCAGTAATTCAAAAAGAAAAAAAAGGCAAATGATATACAGAATAATGCAGTATTAAAGTTTCTAATATTTCGCTTACAGGGTCAGGTAGTAGTGCTTGGATCTTTTTGATGCATTATATTTGTAGATCGGCATGAAATATTCTGTTCAATATCATCTCAATTTCATTTCCATTCTTTCCACCAGTGGTTTAAAGCCTACAGAGCGGAAAAACTGTCTGGCTTCCCGGTTGAATGCCCATACATCCAGGCGCATAATGGAGAAGCCTTTATCCTTAATAAGACGAATGATCTCTTGTATCATTTTCTTGCCGATTCCCTGCTGCCGATATTCCTT
>JAFGRJ010000095.1 GCA_016935235.1 Candidatus Cloacimonadota bacterium | reverse complement strand
ACAGTGCTTCCGGGAAATATTAAATCAACCCATCTGATATTTGAGGTCTATGAAGATGGTCATCTCAGCGAAAGGATCGAGGAAGAATCTCTGGTTGGCACAACAGGCAGGGCTGAAACTCACCTGTTATTGGCAGAGACAGGGTATGATATCAGCAATGAATGGGGGGATTATGACTTTTCAACCTATCAGGAAGGTGATCCACTATTGATTGTGAAAGCGACAAAAAAGAGTGTTATTTAGATTTTCCAGACTTTATTCATGAAGACAGGTTAAAAAAATAATCTGGAGAGGAATTATATAATCTTTATCGGCCATTTGCAGGACATCGTAATTATGCTTTCTTGATAAAGTAATGATGAAATTAATTAATATTATGGTTGCTGTTGTTCAGAAAATTGATGAGGAACTGAATATCCAACTGGAAGATAAACACTTTGCAGATGGGCAAGAAGAGGCAATTCATGTTTTCCTTCATGAAGCCTGTCATGCTGCTGTGCTTAATTGCGCGCCCTGGATTCATGATTTACCAGAACAAGAGCACACCGCAGTTGATGAAATCATGGCACGGATGCTGGAAGATGAAATTGCCCAGGAGCTTGGTATGAAAAGGCATTCAGCGGCTGAGCATGTGCGGGAGCTATCCTGTTATCGCCTCCGTATCAACCTGCAGCAGTACAATCACCTGAGGAAGAAATGGTTGCAGATCTACTGGCCAAACCGAGACGTTGCTGGAATGGTGCAGTACGTTAAAAAGTATCTCAGGGAAGAGGGTTTCTCCGGTAATAAATCATGAGCTCGTTGCCCTGAAACCTCTTATAATGAGGGATCCTATGTAATATTATCAACTGCTGAATTCCCTTGCCAGAATAATCAGGATTGCTTAACCATGAAAATTGCAGTAACAGCCTTGTCTACCGGGAAAAAACCAGTTAAGAAATAAAAGGGACATTTAAAAAGACAAGGATAATACGACCTTATTATAAGGTCATGATGAATGTTTTTAAATTCAACCTCAACTTGCTTCAATATTTTTTAGGAGGGGAGAATAATTAGAACGGATGTTCATGCTGACGTAATGCTTCTTGCTGATACATTTTTTCTCAGACCATGGCAAAAGAACGATGCCAGATGGTATGTGGAATCAAGGGATGAAGAGGTCTTCAAATGGACAAATGAGAGACGGGGTCTTACAGTGGAAGAGGCAGAACATTGCATCATGGAAGCAAACAGTGATCCAGGGGTCATATGTTTTGCCATAGTAGCCAAAAACAACATGGAATTGCTGGGCAACATAGCTCTGACTTTTCAGGATCATGATAGAAGAATCGCAGAAATTATGTACTGGCTTTCTCCCGGGGGACGCAGGCGGGGTATGGCTACCGGTTCGGTAAAACTGCTTTGTCAGTGGGCTTTTGATACTCTGGGTGTGCAAAAGATTAACCTGAAGGTACATAAAGATAATATTCCTTCGCAGCTGGTGGCGAAAGGAGCAGGATTTCAGGAACGGACGACCTACGCAAATAGTATAGATGAAAATTATGTGTGGTTTACATTGACTTGTATCTGATAATATATCATAAAAGCAAATAAATTAATATGACCTTAAATTGCAGGTAAATACCATATGATTATAAAACGAGAGGTTGTAATGGGAGGAGAACGAGTTCCGAAAAATAATCAAATTAAGTTTTCGTTTACCTGGGTGCATCAACCCGGATTTATCAGGGCGTTGTTAATCATTGTTGTATTCATATTCCCCTGTATCTGCAGCGGGGAGCTATATGATATTACCATGGGCTCTCCTTATGAGTATGATGAAGAAAAAGGAGGCAGGAATAATATTATGGTAGGTTTGGATGATTTTCATTACCTTTGCCTTTATGCCGGCTACACGGGCAAAGCTGTAATACTCACCGTGAATCCTGCGGATTGGACTATGACCAGTGAAACGACCTATCAATACGATGAGAACGGAGATTACATGGGAATATCGGAAATAGATGAGTGGCATTTTCTAATTACCTACTGTGGAGATGATGAATCAAGCTATGCCTCCGTGATCAGTATCAATCCTGTTGATTGGTCCATTACTACAGAAACCACAGTGATGTATGATTATGAATTCGGTTATTATAACGCATTATCAAAAATTGATGATACCCATTACCTGGGAGTTCACAACATGTATGATGTTACTGGAAGGGCTGGAGTTTTTACTGTTGACACGAATAACTGGTCAATTGTCTACGGAACCGAATATAATTTTGAACCGGAACAGGGTTATGATTTCATGTTGTGCAGAATTGATGATACCCATCACCTCTGTGTGTATCCTTCCCAAGGTGATCCTTATGGTGGCAGAGCTGTAGTCCTGATTGTAGAAACCAGTGACTGGACGGTTACCACAACCACTTCACCTTTTACGTTTGCCACAGATTGTGATGCTTATTCCTTTTTATCAAGAATCGACGACACGCATTTTCTTTGCGCCTATGAAGGATCTGATTCGGATGGCTGGGCAGTGGTGCTTACCGTTAATTCCGACAACTGGTCAGTAAACATGGAAGTACCTTTTGAATACGATAGCCAGCTTGGGGGAGAACCGAATCTGTCCAGAATTAATAATCATCATTATCTCTGTGCTTATAAAGGAGAGGATGCCGATGGCTATGCAGTTGTGCTTGCTGTGGACTCTGCAGATTGGTCCATCAGTAAGGAAACACCTTTTGAGTTTGATGAAACTAGAGCAGATTATCCCTACCTGTGCAGAATAGACGATGCCCGTCACCTCTGTTCCTACGAAGGTCCTGGCCTGGATGGTTGGGCTGTCGTTCTTGTTGTAGAACTCAGCGGAGTAGGGGCAACCAAGAATGAAATGGTGTCAGCTGACTTCAATGTCGCCAATTATCCAAATCCCTTTAATCCTTCAACTATGATAACCTTTTCAATTCCGGAAGACAGTAAGGTTGAACTTTCCATTTTCAACTTAAAAGGCCAGTTAGTAAGAACACTGATAGACTATTCAATGCCTGCAGGAGGATATTCTGCCCTATGGAATGGAGACAATGAAATTGGCCTGCCTGTAAATTCGGGAATATATTTTTATTATTTGAATGTAAATAATAATTTCAGAGCAGTGAAACAATGCCTGCTTTTAAAATGACCGGGCACTGATTGTCAGAGGATATGATTTGATTGCAGGAGATTATTGGTTTTAGAAATGTTGATTATAGATGAAAACAAGGGGAATATTTGATATTTTGTCTAACACTAAATTTGGTGAAAGATATAGGGAAAAAAGTAAATATAAGGAGCTACAATCATGTTGTTGAACAAGGAGTACTGTGTTCTTATTTTCAATGTTTTCAGCTGTCTGTGTCTTACCGGCTGTT
>JAFGRJ010000094.1 GCA_016935235.1 Candidatus Cloacimonadota bacterium | reverse complement strand
ATATCGTCGATTATCAGGACTGACTCCGGATTTTAACAGGGAATTTTATGGCAATGGCAGAGCTGCAGGGACGATATTGGTAGAATTATCAGCCTGATAATATAGTTAGCGTATTCAGGTAAATCTTCCATTTCCATTCTATGACACAGGTGTAAAAAAGCGGCAGAATCAATATCCGCAGAATTTTCTATGATACATAACTTATTTACCAATATATAATTATGCACTTGTGCAATTTATCATTGCAAAAAAATAAAAAAAAAGTACTTGACATCTACTTAACCAGTGCACCACTTGACCCATACACTGTTACACCAAAAAAGAGGAGGGGGTATGAAATTTGATGAGAGCATACCTATTTACCTGCAGATAAAGGAGGAAATAGAAAATGCCATAATTGGTTCTTCCCTTAAAGAGGAAGAAGCCATACCTTCCATCAGAACACTGGCTCAGCAATACCGATTGAATCCACAGACCATATCCAATGCAGTCAGTGATTTGTTGAACGAAGGACTACTCTACAAAAAAAGGGGGATCGGGATGTTTGTCATGAAAGGGGCACAGCAGAAACTTATCACCAGAAAGACAGAAGAATTTCTCAAGAATGAGCTCCTGCGCATAGTAGAGAAGGGAAAGAATCTTGGTATTACCCGCGCTCAGTTTGTGAGGATTCTGGATGATGTTTATGAAGGAAAAGGAGCGATAAAATGAATGTGGTCGAGATCAACGGTTTAACCAAATACTATGGAAAATTGAAAGCTCTGGACGATATTGATCTTTCACTTTCGGAAGGTCGCATCATAGGTCTTTTGGGCAAGAATGGAGCTGGCAAATCCACTCTTATGCGCTGCATACTTGGATTTCTGCGTTTTCAGGGCAATATCAGGGTAATGGGTATTCCCATCCATCTGCACAGGGAGACTCTACATAATCATATAGCTTTCATACCGGATGTGAACAGTCTGGACAACAGGCTTACTGTACAGCAGACGCTTTCCTATGTGGCTAATCTCAACCTAAGCTGGAACAGGGAAAAGGCTGCTCAACTCATGGCCAGGAGTGATCTGCTCCCGGATCAGAAGGTGGGGAATCTCTCCAAGGGGATGAAAACCAAGCTTTATCTTCTCATTACACTGTCTCTGGATGTGAAGATTTTACTACTGGACGAACCGACTCTGGGCTTGGACATAGTTTTCCGCAAGGAATTTTTCAACACCATCCTGGGCGAGTTCTACGATGAGTCAAAAACCATCGTAATCTCCACCCATCAGGTGGAAGAGGTCGAGCATATCCTGCAGGACATCATTTTTATTGATGCAGGCAGAATTATTTTAAATGAAGATGTGAATAAGCTCAAGGAAAGTTACAAGGTGCTCACGGTAAATGCAGACAGGGAGGAAGAGCTCAGAAGCAAGAATCCAATCCTGGTAACACGGACACTCGGCAATATCAGTGCTATTGTCGATAATGCAGTGGAGATTGATAAGGCAAGGATATCAAGACCGTCGCTGTCGGACCTTTTCCTGGCCAGAGTAGGAGGTTATGATGAACAAGTTTAGAACACTGCTGCTTAAGGAATACTGGATAGAAAAGAAACAATTGCTGGTACCGGTATGGATAACCCTGGGTTATTATCTGCTGGCGCTTATTGGAGTTCTTATCGCATATTTCCGATCAGAAGGTGAAATCAGTCATGTCGTCAGGGGTATCGATTTCACTGATGCCAGTGTAAATGCAGGTATCAGTTATATCGTCAATATGGCTCATGTAATATTTCCTGGTCTGCTCTGTATCCTTTTCACCATCATACTTACTCAGTCTGCCCTGAATGAGGATATCCGTCGAAATTTTGAGCTTTTTCATCGTTCCCAGCCTGTTTCCATCTGGTTGAGAAGCCTGGCCAAATATACAGTAGGGATTGCCGGGAACCTGTTAGTATTACTGGCAATAGTGCTTTTCAATTTCATTGTTAGCAGCATTATTCTTCTGGCGTTGGGCTTATATTCACCCGGCCCAGCCCTGGCAGGAATGATCCAGTCCTATCTTGGTCATATCAAATTAGCTCTGATCATTGGAAGCATCTGTTTCTTTTTCTCGGCAGTTTTCAAGGATAAGGCATTTTTCAATGGAATAGCCATATTGTTCGGGGTGAATTTCCTGTTTCTGATTTTCAACGTTCTCTTCAACTGGAAGCTACCCCTGCCCCTGTATTATCTTTATCAATTAATCAAAACCGGCTCCATGATCATGATAGGAAGTGATTTTGACGCAGCTAACATATCAGATCTGATCAGGGATCACTGGGGTGTAATTGTCTTCAATTGGAAATCATTGTTACAAATTATCAGCAGTGGCGTTCTATTTGCAGGCGCTACTCTGATTTACCGATTGCGTGAAATCAAATAGGAGATTGCATGAATTCTTACAGGTTCCTGTTCTTACTGAAAAGGATTTTCCTGGAATTTATATTTATGATAACCAGAGGATTCAATCATTATCATTTTTATAAATAATTTACCATCCGGGATTGGTATGGAAAACGTAAGAATATATCATGCAGGTATTTATCGGGAAGATCATGTTTGGTTTGAATTTTGCAGAGTATAAGAACACAAAAGGAGGAAAAATGAGAAAATGGTTCATTCTATATCTAATTGTGGTGAACATATCACTTTTTGCAATCATCAAAAGTGTTGCTCCCCAGGCAGAGGAGATCGAACTTGTTTTTAACAATGTCAAAATCAAAAGTCTTGAATTCATTGACGAGAATGAATTCAGGATTGATGCTAAGAAATCAACGGGCGTGGATATCACGATTGATAACAATAAGGTTATATTCACTGCCCCGGAAATGACCAGGGTCAAACTGGAACTACCATCGTTTAAGAAATATTTGTATCGTTCTGATGATGGTGTCTGCCGTTTTGATTCCGAACATCTCATCATTGAGGCTGAGGATGGAGAGCTGATAGAATTCAAGGATGGGAATCTGCTGATCATAGATGAAGATAAAACCCGGGTCGAAGTGGGAGAGAAGGGCATATATGTATTTGAAAATGATGAGACGGTAGAGATCAGTTCCCGCGGGATCATTGTGGATGGAGAGGAAGAATACAAGGAGATCACCGGATTCTGGGGGAAATTACTGGGTGGCGTGATTACTGCTATCACCCGGGGTTCCATGCACGCAGTAGGGAAAAGACCCGAAAAAATAATGAAGTACATGATCAATGATCAGGATGATGAGGAAAACATCGATGTTTGGATTGCTGATGATGAAGATGAAGATGAAGATCTGGTCAGGGAAGAATTCCATAAGAAGATCAAACCTGAAGCTGATGACAGAATAAAGGTAATCAATCACAATGGAGCAGTTACAGTTGAAGTGTGGGATGAGGACGAGATCGATATTTATGCTGAATTAAAGACCCGAAAAGGGAAGAGTGAGTTAAAAAAGGTTGAGTTAATTGTAGATGAGCAGGGAGGCTTGCTGATTGAAACCAGACATTTAAAGAAGAATCCTGCTGTAACTGTGAATTACCTGATCAGGATACCCAGCACAACTGCACTGGAAAGCATAACCAGTAACAATGGACGCATCAAGATCAGCGGAGCCCGGGGTGATGTGGAGCTCGACACATCCAATGGGAGTATAGTGATTGATAATTTTCAGGGAAACATCGATGCCGGGACCAGTAATGGCAGTATAAAAGTCAAATCAGTAAAGGGCAATGTTAT
>JAFGRJ010000015.1 GCA_016935235.1 Candidatus Cloacimonadota bacterium | reverse complement strand
TATAGTATTTATCCTGAAAGAGTTCCCGCACATATTGATATTCCACCAGGAAGGATACCTTTTTCTGCAATTCCAGTTCCAGTTCAGAAAACATGAATCTTTCCAGAAGGTCGTTGCTGCTGTTATCAATTTCTTCATTCAGCCAGAGAGAGCTTCTGATCTCTCTCAGGAACCTGTTGTTGAATTCGATATTGCGTTCGATTTTAGCAGTCCATCCATAAAAATCATCTTCATAAATCCTTCCCATGTCCAGACGAAAATCCCTGCTCATATGACGTGTTTCCAGGGTAAGGTTCAAATAACGGGAAAGCAGATTATAACCTATCTCGAAATTATATCCGACATGGTCACTGGCAGAATCATGTAATGTTGAAAGCCTGAGATCAAGCTTTAAAAAATGATTTTTTGCGATTTCGCAATCAGGGGAAAATATAAGCACATCATTATGATATTTACCATCGGTGCGATTAAGGATGATTACAGGGAGACTGTAGAATTCAGAGGTGGGATTGCAAGCAAGTATATTGAAGAAATCTCTGTGATCCACCTCGTCACTGCTCTCTTTGGTTGATAGGATACCCCAACTGAATCTATCGTTGTTACTGATGATTTTAAATCCGTATTCCGGTTGCAGGACGTGCCGGGAATAGAAAGTATTATAATCCAATCCGAAAACATCCATATCCTCGATGAAGAAATAACGATTTTCATCGTAGGAGGGGGCAAATTTAAGGTTGTATATATCCAGTTCATCGTCAAGGGGGATGTCCGAGAAATCTGGTTTGAAGCTGAATTTAACATCGGTTGCCTGAGACAGCCAGCAGGAGATATCAATTCCAACATCATCTTCTTTAAAAATAAACTCCTGTCGCTGCCGGTCATAAGTTGTCAGGGCATAGGGTCTGATGAATAGTGGTTTTGCTCCTCTGATTTTTTCTTTAATGACCACCGGCAAAGCTTTCCGAAAATAATCCTTTCCCAGTCTGGTATGCACAACGGGAACGGAGTATGTTTCATCAGAGGCTTTGAAATAACGGGTAAGAATAATTTTCCAGTGATAGGGGGGAGATCCGAAAAAACGGAGGTCACTGTAGGGAATCACAGCTTCAATAATCCATTGGTTATCATCAGTTGATGAGGTGTAACTGTAATTACTGTTCCAGCTCTCATCAATAATGAAATCGGGACGGCGGATGGCATCGTAAAGATTACCCAGAGGGAAGAAGTAATAGCAGTAGGAGTAATAATTCTTCACATCGGTAATAATCTGCAGGCGAAGATAATCAGCTCCGGACCAGGTATCAGGAGCTGTGTAAATGCCGGTACTGGATTTTTCGTTTATTTCTGCTATCCAGTGCAAGTGTAGTTGTTTACCGTCGTTTCCGAGCTGCACGTAGTTTTGCAGAGGACAATCCACTGAATCGAAAGGTGTCACTCTGCGAAAATCAGAAATGGCTGTCCCACTGGTGAGGAAACCTTCCTGCAATGATTTAATGGGGAAAGGATCGCTGTGGGGGAAAAGGCTGGTATGGGATAGAAGAACAATGGCAGCCACAATTATCCGGTACTTCATTAAGACTAATTGTTGTCGGATTGAGCAAGAGGAGAAATGGTAACATCCTTGAAGCTGTTCAGGTTAATGTCCTTAAAGGTGATTGTAAAGGTGGTTTCTTTTTTCCGTTTGAGTTCCAGCCTGCCATGCAACTGGGCTACTAAAGTCTGGAGCAATTGTAAACCCAGCGTCTTGGATTTTTTCAGACTCAGGTTGGGGGGGAATCCTACGCCATTATCCTTTACAGTTAATATATTGTTCCCATCAATGTCTGTTCTCAAACTCACATGCACGATTCCCTTCCGGTCATCGGGGAAGGCATGTTTGAGGGCATTGGAAACGAGCTCATTGATTATCAAACCACAGGGGATGGCAGTATTGATATCCATTGGTGTATTCTCTATTTCTACCTTGAGTTTGATCTGGGAAGACCTGACTTTGTAGGAACCATAGAGATAGATGGTCAGGCTACGGATGTAGTCACCAAAATTAATGCGGGCGAGGTCCTGTGACTGATAAAGTTTCTCATGCACCAGAGCCATGGTTTTGACCCTCTCATGGCTGTTCTGAAACAGACGATGAGCTTCTTTGTCCTTAATATAATTGAGCTGCAGTTTCAACATGCTGGAAATGATCTGCATGTTATTTTTTACACGGTGATTGATCTCTTTGAGCAGAAGTTCCTTCTCCAGCAGGGAAGCTTTAATCTTTTCCTGAGCTTCCTTCAGTTCAGTAATATTGCTGAAGAGAATCACAGCTCCGTTAAAACTGTTGTTTTCGAAAAGGGGTACCCCGTGCACAATGGCTGAGCCCTTCTGCTTATTTTTCATATTATAATTTATCTCATCGGTAATCTCGAAACCTTTCTGCAGGTCGTTAAAAAAATTATCTAGTTCTGGATTGCCGAACAGAGTGATTTCTCTGATTCTCTTGCCAGTTATGCTGAGATAGCGTTCGGAGGATGAGCCCAGGATTATGTTCATTTCGGGATTGGCGTATTCTATGATAAGATTGTTGTCGATTTTGATGATGCCAGCCGGGGAGTTCTCCAGAACTTCCCGATGTTGTTCGTAAAGCAGATGGAGTTTCTTTTGCGATTCATCCAGTTCCCGGGTTCGTACTTCAACCTTATTCTGTAAAAGCTGGTTCAATTCCCGTAATTTCTCTTCCGAGCGCTTCAGCTTCAGATCGTTCAGTTTAAGTTTAACAATCAGATAAACTGTAACAAGTATGAAAAAGACGAGAAATATGGACGAGACTATGACGAATGTTTCGACCTGATTTTCCATATAAAGAAAACACTCCCGAACCAGTAGATTAAACTTATGAAAGTTGCATATTTGGCGAAATTGAAATTCTTCAGTATATCTATGGAAAGAGCATTACTTGCCAGTATATGCAGTCCGAAATAGAGAACAAAACCAGAAAAAATAAAGAAGGATTCGATATTATCCATGAATGAAGGGTAGTTGATAATACTTTTCAATACGAGTATGGACCCGATCATCAACAGGATTATGTTGTAGAAATCGGATGTATTGATGGGACTGTAACTGCGGTTTGTATAGGATAGAAGAGCAGATAGAATTATAGGGATGGCAAGAATGGAAATGATTATAATATAAAGTTCCGCATAATTTTTTCTGGCTTTGGCGAGGTAGAATATAACCGTCAGTACGAAGTACAGTTCATAGATACTGAAAATAGCCCAGAAAATTATATAAACAACTGGTGAACGATTGCTGACGATCATGAAGAAGTTCCATACGATCACGATCAGGAAGAAAAAGATAAAGTACTTTACTGTCAGCCGATTAATGTTAAGTAATCGCCCTTTTCTGTAGATCAGATACCAGGCGATGAGATTCAGAATATGGAATATAGTGGTTCCATATTCCAGTAGAAAGTTCAGCATCTCTCTTTGTCAGTACTAGTCGCCGGATTGATCGTCGTCGTCAGTATCATCCCACGGTCGGGGTGCGATCCCACCGGGGAGGCTGCAGAACAGCTCGTTGCCTTCAGTGGGGGTAACAGGTGCTACCAGATCTGTATCAAACGGTTCTGGCATAATATCACCCTGAGCTCTGCATTCAATACCGGTAGTAAAGGCTTGGAAAGATTCATCCTGCGAACTCTTGATGATGCTGGCTACGCTTATGCTGGTGAAAAAAATGGCTACAAGGAAAACACCTATCACAACTTTACGGGGATTTCTCATTTTAACCTCCAGAATTTGTTTAAGTTATTTTTGCGAAATTAATAATGTTGATTATATTGGCAAGATATTTTTAGAGGTTGATTTTTTGCAAAGGGGTTTAGCTAATGCACTTTGTCCTGCTATCAACTGAAATTCTACTATAAGATGGCAATAAATAAAATACTTGACGTGGCGGAAGGCGGTTTTTTTCTTGCCTCGATTAAAAACTGGGATGAGAAAGAAGCTATCCGCTTCTACCTTACAGTTTCGCAAGGGAATACTCGTAAGGTTACAGGTATGGATAATTCAGTTTGATTAAAGGCGGGTAGTTCATACCCGCTTTTTTTATTATGAAATAGGAGGTTTTTTGGGCTGGAGAAGTAGAGGCAAGGCAAAAATGAAACCTGAGGTTCCCAAGGAGAGGATCAATGAGGAAATAACCTCTGCCCGGGTCAGGTTGATTACGGAAAATGGCGAGCAGATGGGTGTTGTTAGTTTAAGCGAGGCGTTAAAAGCAGCTGAAAAGGCAGGCCTTGATCTGGTGGAGGTTTCCCCCAATGCTAAACCACCAGTATGCAAGATCATCAATTTTGGTCACTATCACTATCAGAAAGAACGGAAAATGAGAGAGTCCCGTAAGAAGCAGCATATTGTACAGACCAAGGAGATCAAGTTTGGTCCCAATACTGAGGAACATGATTTCAACTTCAAGAAGAATAATGCCATAAAGTTTCTCAAGCAGCACAACAAGGTGAAGCTGACTGTTCGGTTCAAAGGCCGGCAACTGGCACACAAGGAACTGGGATACAAAGTTCTGGAGAAATTGCAGGAAGACCTTAAAGAGATCGCGGAAGTGGATGGTGAACCCAAGAGTGAAGGAAGGACGATCTTCATCACTGTTTCGCCCAAGAAAGATATCGATAGATTTTTTGCAGCCGAGACTGAAGAAACAACCATAGAAAAAGTCACATAATTATCGGACAAGATTAAGAAGGAATAAATATACTAGGAGGAATAATGCCGAAACTGAAAACACGCAGGGCTGTGGCGAAACGTTTTAAAACAACGGCAAACGGCAAGTTGAAGAGATCTCATGCCTGTGCTGGACATCTTCTGACCAAAAAAAGCGCAAAGAGAAAAAGAAATCTCAGAAAAGCAGATATAGTAAATGCTAATGATGTACCCCGCATGAAAAGAATGCTGGGCGTATAATTTTTAAAAGCAAAGGAGAAAGGAAATGCCGCGATCTGTAAACAATGTAGCTCATAAAAATAGAAAGAAGAAATATCTCAAGGCTGCTAAAGGATATTACGGGGGTAGGAGTAAATTGTACCGTACCGCCCGTCAGGCCGTGGAAAAAAGCTGGCAATATGCGTATCGTGATCGCAGGACCAAGAAACGTGATTTCCGCAGTCTCTGGATCATACGGATAAATGCTGCCGCCAGAATGAATGGACTAAGTTACAGCAAGCTTATTAATGGGCTCAAGAAAGCTGATGTCAACATCGACCGGAAAGTGCTGGCGAATCTTGCTTTCGAGGATATGGAGGCATTTGCCAGATTGTGCGATCTGGCTAAGAAAAACATATAAAACAGGATCCCGATCGTGAAAACTCAACTGGATAGCATTCTGCAGTCGGCAGAAAGGGAAATAACCAGTGTCAAAAATATTCATGACCTGTTGCAGATGAAGTCACGTTTTCTGGGCAAGAAAAGCGAACTCATGCAAATGATGGGACAACTGGGCAGACTACCTGCAGAGGAGAGACCGGAGTTCGGCAAGAATCTTAATATAACAAAGAACAGGATATTGGAACTGCTGGAAAACCGGGAAATCGAGATTAAAAATTCGAATTATGCAACGAGTCTGCAAACACAGGCGACAGATATTACCATGCCTGGTCGCCCCTTTCCCCGCGGAAGTCTTCACCCCATCACACTGGTCTGGCAGGAGATAGAGGATATTTTCATTTCTCTGGGCTTTGAAGTTGCGGAAGGACCCGATGTTGAAGACGAATATCATAATTTCGATGCTCTGAACACGCCTCCCGATCATCCAGCTCGTGACCTTTCCGATACTTTCTACATCGAGGATGATGTTCTCTTGAGGACTCAGACCTCAACGGTACAGATAAGAGTGATGCAGCAGTTTAAACCTCCTATCCGCATTATTTCTCCAGGCAGTTGTTATCGTAATGAAAATGATGCTTCTCATTCACCGATGTTCCATCAGGTGGAGGCTCTGGTAGTTGATGAGGGCATAGATTTCACCCATCTCAGAGATATATTGAATATTTTTGTGAAAAAAATTTTCGGAGAAGAGATTGATTCCAGGATCCGACCACATTTCTTTCCCTTTACAGAGCCCAGTGCCGAGATTGACATACTCTGCGTAAAATGCTACGGAAAAGGCTGTAATCTGTGCGGCGGAAGTGGCTGGCTGGAAATGGGGGGCGCCGGCATGGTCGATCCCAATGTTTTCGATATGCTGAAAATTGATTCGGAAAAATATACCGGTTATGCCTTTGGTCTTGGTATAGACCGCATTGCAATGTTAAAATATAAAATCCCTGACATGAGGCTTTTATTTGAAAATGATATACGTTTTCTCAGGCAGTTCAAGATCTGAGGAAAAGAACGGGCTGCAATAATGATTATCAGTTACAGGTGGTTGCAGGAATTTTTTGCTGTCGAACTCTCTCCCGCAGAACTGAGTGAGAGGATGACTTTCGGCGGTATAGAGGTGGAAGCGGTTACACCCCTGGGCAAAGAACTGACTCAGATCAAAGTGGCAGAAATTGTAGGTAAAAAAGAACATCCCCAGGCGGACAAGCTTACTGTATGCAAGGTAAACGACGGTGAAAATCTGCTGCAGGTTGTCTGTGGTGCTGCCAATTGTGCTGTTGGTCAAAAGGTTGCCCTGGCTCCGGTAGGATCACAACTTGGTGATTATAAAATAAACAGGGTCAGGTTGCGTGGAGTAGAATCTTACGGGATGCTCTGTTCCGAGAAGGAACTGGGTATATCCGAGGATCATGAAGGTATCATGATATTGCCACCGGATGCACCGCCGGGGCAGGATCTGGCTTCATACCTGCAACTGGATGACACTGTTTTCGAAGTGGAAATTACTCCCAATCGTCCCGATCTTCTGGGTATATTGGGCATAGCCCGGGATGTAGCTGCGCTACTGGATAAGCCATTGAAGGAATTGGATTACAGCATTGCAGAAGGTAATGATCATATCAAAAACCATCTGGCTCTGGAAAATCTGGCACCAGATCTCTGCACCCGATATACAGCCAGAATGATTCGGGGAGTAAAGATAAAGGAATCTCCCTCCTGGTTGAAAAGGAAATTGGTGGCGGTAGGGTTACGACCCATAAATAATGTAGTGGATATAACAAATTACGTTATGATAGAAATGGGTCATCCTCTGCACGCCTTTGACTACAATCTTATCAAGGGAAGAAAAATTGTGGTCCGGCGAGCCCGGGAACAGGAAAAATTCCCCGCCCTCGATGAGCAGACCTATATCCTGCGCAGTGCAGACCTCGTTATTGCTGACACTGAAAAGCCGGTTGCCCTGGCCGGGATTATCGGGGGGGAAAATTCGCATATTACTGAGCAGACAGTGGATGTTGTGATCGAGGCTGCGAATTTCCTTTATTCCAGCATACGCAAGACAGCATCATATTTCATGATAGCAACTGATTCGTCATACCGTTTTGAAAGAGACCTGGCAGATGAAACAGCTGACCTGGCAAGTCGAAGAGCCTGCCAGTTAATACTGGATCTCGCCGGGGGAGAGCTGCTGCAGGATAAACTTGATTCTTTCCCCGGTAGTAAGGAGCCTGTCATTGTCTCGCTGCGTAGATCCAGAGTGAAAAGTTTTCTTACCCTCGACCTGACCAGTGAAGAATTGATTAATTATTTATCCAGATTGCATTTAAGCCATGTCAGGACAGAAGATGATGTCTTGTATTTTTCTATCCCAAGTTTCCGTAAAGACCTTGCCCGTGAAATCGATCTGATCGAAGAAGTCATCCGTCTGCATGGCTATAACAATGTTCCTACTTTTATGAAAACCCAGAACATAATGGACAAGCATCTTTTCTATACTCGCAGGAAAGTTAAAAACATCCTGGTTGATCTGGGTTTCTCAGAAGTTATCAACTGGAATTTTGCTGATCCGGCTGAACTGGATAAGCTGAAAATTCCGGCAGATGACCCAAGAAGACATTTCGTGACCATCAAGAATCCACTGGGAAGCAGTTATAGCATCATGAGGTCGATGCTTCTGCCGGACCTGTTGAAGAATGCCCGATATAATATCCACCATGGACAAAAGGATCTGAAACTCTTCGAAATGGCAAAGGTCTTTACCCGGCATCAGACAAAGCTGGCTAGGGAGAAATATCATCTTACTGGGCTGGAAACCGGGAGATGCGATCCTGTATTCTGGCGTGAGCATGAGCGTCAGGTGGATTTCTTTGATATCAAAGGCGTTGTCGAAAGGCTGCTCCCTGTTCTGGGCTGTTCCGAAGTGGAATTCAGGTCGTCGACAGAATCTTTCTATCAAAAGAATCTGGCAGCAGATGTCTTCTGGAAAGACAAGAAAATCCTTGATATTGGTAAAATCGATACGCAGATTGCTGAAACTTACGAAATTGAAAGACCGGTCTTTGTTTTTAACCTGGATTTAAGCCTGATTCTGTCAGAAGTAAAGAAATTGCAGTATGAATACACCCCGGTTCCGAAATTTCCTGCGATCCTGCGTGACCTTTCCTTTGTAGTGGCCAAGAATATCCCCCTGGCTGAGATCGAAAGGACAATTTACCAAGTTGATGCGGAAATTATTCAGAAGATAGAGCTTTACGATCAATATGAGGGTGGCAACATCCAGGAGAATTACCGCAGTCTCACTTTCAGTCTCATATTTAATTCTTTTACAAAAACCTTGACTGACGAATATATTAATAATATAGTAAATAAGGTAATAACAAAGTTGCAGGATGATTTCCAGATAGAAATGAGGTAAGAAGTGGAAGCAAAGGATGATATCAGTCTGAGTGCCAAGATCGAGAAACTTGTTACCAACTATCTTCAGATCAAGGATGAATTTGACCGGCTCAAGATTCGCTCGGCTGAACTGGAAAAAGAGAATCTCGAATTGAAATCTCATTTGACTGGAACAGACAGCACAGTTATAGAATATGAAAAGAAGATCAAACATCAGATTGAAGAAATTGAGATCCTGCGCCAGGAGAATCATAATCTGAGGCAGCAATTAGAGGACTTCGAGAAAAACAACCAGGAAGCCATATCGCGTCTGGATGGGATTCTCGGCAGGATAGACGATTTATAATTCGATGCAGACAGTAGAAGTCAATATTCTGGGCAAGAAATTTTACTTGAAAAGTGATGATCCACAGAAGCTTCTGGAGAGAGTTCGTTATCTGGAAAGCAACCTGGAGGAGTTGAATGCAAGATTCAACACGGTGGATCAAACCAAGTTATACGTGCTTTATTCTCTCACCCTTCTGGAATCTTACCTGACAGAAGTGGAGAAAAATAAAGAGCTGAACAGTCAGGTAGAAAAGATAACCGAGCTCATGCAAAAGCTGGAAAAAGAGATCTAATGCCTGCGGTACGCGTGATATTATATTTGTTTCTGAACCAATCTAAATCGGGAAGTCGAGCCATTTGTGGCGCACAAGCCGGACAGGATCCGGATCTGTAAAGCAGACAAGGTAGACGTCCACTTTGTTGCCTGGTTCGAGTAAACCAATAATACACGGTACCGCGGGTTAAAATAAATATAAATCAGGAGATCAAAAATGTTACTATATATAATCGCTATTGTCATAGGTTTAGCCGTTGGTGTCCTCATTTCGCAATTAATCAGTTTTGTGAAGAGAGCAAAAGATAACCGCAATATTCTGAAGTCGAATGAACTGGCCCGGAAGATACTTGCTGATGCCAAGCATGAATCGGAGAATCTCAAGAAATCAGCGGTACTGGAAGCCAAGGAAGAGTGGTATAAAACCCAGAAAAAATATGAAGAAGAGATCAACTCTCGCAAGAAGGAACTCTATTCTCTGGAAAAAGAGTACAATGATCGTTCCCTGAACCTGGATAAAAGGCTTGAAGCATTGGAACGAAGGGACAACAACCTGCAGAAATTTGAGAAGGACCTGAAACAGAAAGAAGTTGAACTGGAAAATAAGAAACTGATGCTTGATGATCTGATCGAGCAGCAGAACAACAAATTATCCGAGATAGCCAAATTATCCCGGGAAGAAGCCATTCAGATATTGAAGAACAATCTCAAGAACAAAGCTAGGAACAAAGCGGCCAAGGAGATCAGGAAAATTGCTGAGGAAACCAAGGCTGATGCCAGTCGTCTGGTAGCTGGTATTCTCAGCACTGCTGTTCAGAGGATTGCAGTTGATTATGTTTCCGAGTCCACTGTCTCGGTGGTATCTCTGCCCGATGAGGAGATGAAGGGCAGGATCATCGGACGGGAGGGAAGGAATATCCGTTCCTTTGAAAAGGCTTCGGGTATAGATCTCATAATTGATGACACTCCGGAGGCCGTAGTGTTATCGGGTTTTGATCCTATCAGGCGCGAGGTTGCCAGGATAGCTCTGGAGAAACTCATATCCGATGGCAGGATACACCCTGGTCGTATCGAGCAGGTTATCGAGAAGACCACCAAGGAGATGAACGATAATCTTGTTAAGATCGGGGAAAAAGCCTGCATGGAAACAAACATCCATAATATCTCACCTAATCTCATTAAACTTATCGGTCGTCTCAAATACCGTACCAGTTACGGACAGAACATTTTACAGCATTCTCTGGAAACTGCCTGGATATGCGGTATTCTGGCGGCAGAGATGGGTCTGGATCAGGAACTGGCGCGCCGCTGCGGATTTCTACATGATATAGGGAAAGCTCTGGATCATGAGTACGACGGATCCCATGCCAAACTGGGAGCGGATGTAGTCCGTAAGAACGGTGAAAGCAAGATCGTTATCAATGCCATTGAAGCACATCATGAAGAGGTTGAGTATCAAAGTATATATGCAGTGCTAACACAGGCTGCCGATGCCATATCCGGAGCTCGTCCTGGTGCACGGCGTGAAATGCTGGAAACCTATATGAAGCGTCTGGAAAAGATGGAAGAAATTGCCAATTCCATCGAAGGTGTGAGCAAATCCTATGCAATCCAGGCCGGTAGAGAACTCAGAATTATCGTTGACCCTGTTTCCGTGGATGATGAGAAAACAGCTTATATAGCCTCCGATATAGCAGAGAAAATAGAACAGGAGATGCAGTATCCCGGTCAGATCAAGGTCATGGTGATCCGGGAAACCAGACAGACAGCGGTAGCCAAATAATGAAGGTGCTCTTTCTGGGTGATGTCTATGGAAAACCCGGACGTCACATTGTTATTGAACATTTGCCAGCTTTGCGCCAGGAGCTGAAAGTTGATTTCTGTATAGCCAATGGTGAGAATGTCGCTCACGGGCGCGGTATCTCCGAAAAAACAGCCTATCCCCTTTTTCAAGCAGGAGTGGATGTTTTCACTTCCGGGAATCATCTCTGGGACAAAAAAGAGGTTTTGGATTATCTACCCACCGAAAACAGGATCTTAAAGCCATTGAACTACTCATCTCAAGCTCTTGGTAATACCATATACTACACCAGATTGAACGAGGGAGAGATTGCCGTTCTCTGTCTGGTGGGGCAAGCGTTCATGGGTCCCGCCAATTCTCCCATTCAGGCAATAGAAGCAGTTCTTGCAGAAATAAGAATGAGAGCGGGAATGATCATCGTTGATATCCATGCTGAAGCCACCGCAGAAAAAAGGGCTCTGGGTTTCTACCTGGACGGGAAAGTAAGTGCCGTCATCGGTACCCATACTCATATCCAGACTGCCGATGATGAGATCCTGCCCCAGGGTACTGCCTATATAACCGATGTTGGCATGACAGGTCCTCATGATTCCGTGATCGGTATCAGGAAGGAATTAATCCTGCAGAAACTAATTACTGGCATGCCCGTGCAGTATGAAGTAGCTGAAACAGGTTTGCAGATCAACGCTGTTCTGGTGGAAATAGATGCAAACACAGGTAGAGCAGTGTCAATAATCAGGATCAAGAGGACAGTGGAATGTCTGAAAGATTAGCAGCCAGACCATTGGTAATTGATATGCTGCATCAAATCTCGGCTGCAACAAGCATATTGCCGGAGAAACCGAAGCTGGTGATCATTCAGGCAGGCAAGGATCCAGCAGCGGACTACTATATTGATAATCTCAGACGAAAGGGTGAGCAAGTCGGCATTGTTACAGAACTCAAGCAATATAATCAGAACTTATCGCCTTCCGGATTATTCCATGAATTAAGTATCCTGAACCGGGATACAGGTGTGCACGGTATAATGGTTCAGAAACCTCTTCCTGCGGCAATAAGTGAGTACGAGGTTAGTATGGCAATTGATCCCGCCAAGGATGTAGATGGTTTTCATCCTTTCAATCTGGGCAACCTCATGCTGGGTAAGAAAGCAATGCTACCTGGAACTGCAGCCGCAGTTCTGGAATTACTCAACTATTATCATATCGACACAAGTGGCAAAAATACAGTGATACTGGGGAGAAGCAACAATGTGGGTAAGCCACTGATGAATTTGCTGTTGCAGAAAAACGGGACAGGGAATGCCACTGTTACGGTTTGTCACAGTTATACGAAGAATATTACAGATTTGACCCGCAGGGCTGAAATAATCATTGCAGCCATTGGTAAACCTTTGTTCCTTACTGCTGAGATGATCAGCGCAGGAGTGGTGATCATAGATGTAGGTATCAATCAGATAAGGCATCCCACAAGAGGGGAAATCTATGTTGGCGATGTTGATTATGAAGGCTGTTTTTCCAAGGCAGCAGCTATCTCACCTGTTCCGGGCGGTGTTGGTTCAGTAACCACTGCAACGCTGTTAAGAAACGTATTGCAAGCCTATAAAAATAGGAAACAATGAAGATTATTATTGACGGAATTCTCTAAATATTTAATTAAAGTTCAAAAAATGATTTATTTATTGTTTGATTTATTTTACCCAGGAGGATTTGATGTTTAAGTTAAAAAATTACTTCATCCTAATCACTCTAATCATTATCTTTACGCTTTTCATCAATGCGTGCGGGAGAAAAGGAAAATACGAACCCGATCAGCCGCCAATAATCAATATTACTTCCTACACTGGTGTAGACAGCAGTCAGATCGATACTCAGGAAGAATTGGATGAATGGCTGGCAAATCCCACCAGTTTTCAGCAGATCATCTGGTGGTCTGCCTATGATACCGATGGTGTGATTGAAGGTTATGCTTTCCGAGTCAGTATCTGGGATGATGAGCTACGAGGCTATGTACCTGTAGCAGTGCCCGGTTTTGATTATATCAATCCTGAGGGCTGGGCATATCATTACGAGGTCGGTGCTGATGTGAACATACCGATGGACAATCCTAATGCCAACATCACTATCTGGTCTCAACTACTGCATGCTACGATCAATTTTCCGGCTGATGGAGAAGTATTAACAGACGAATTCGGAAATCCTGTATATCAGGAAGTGCTGGACGGTGCAGACAGTGTTTTGGTTTATAAGCCGGTAAGAAGCCTGTTTGAAGTCAAGTGTATTGATGATTCAGGGCTGGAAAGTGAAATTGCTGAAAAGCATTTCAATTCCGAATCCAGTGCCCCGAAGATCATCATTTCCTCTTCCCAGGGTGATATTGATGGAGAAACGGTCGGGACAGGTCTGATTATCGAATTTACAATTCTTGATTTTGATCCTCTGGTAGAAGCAGAAGCAGATCGATTCGAGTTCATGCTTTTAAAGAAAGATGCCATAACCAACGAGATCATACCTGATGCCGAAGAGAACTATGGAGTCTGGTACACGGTACCGGGAGATGATGACAGAGGTCAGGCGATTCTCACCAACACCGGTTATACCGAACCGGCAATAATTCCTAACACCTTCGATGAAAATGATGTTCCTCTGGATTCTACCCTTATCGTTGCTAAAGCTTATGATATTGCTGGAATAGTCTCCCGCGAGGATACCATCAGTTTTGTCGTTAAGGAAGGTTTCCACCCCGGAACCTTTATCTATACCGGGAAATACCAGAACGGTAATGATGTCTGGATATTAGGGGACAATCATTTTGTTACCTACCAGGATGGTCAGATCAACAGGGTTATCCCCAATGTCCTGAGACCGGATGGCAATCATTTCTCCACGCCTTTCTGGATAAACCTGGCGGGTGATTACACAGCGATCAACAGTGATGATCTGAATATTTACATGCACTGGGGCTGGTTTGGTGAATTCAAGCTGAATGATCCCCGGGAGAGAATTCTCAATGCGGTGAAAGATGAGGAGACCGGCGCCCTGTATTTCTCCGAGATCATCTATTTTGATCTGCGGTTGGATGGAGCTCCGTTTGTCTATCCTCCTCTCCCAGCCGAATGGTTCAATATTACCGATGATGATGGCACGGAATGGCTGCGTGTGCCGATATTCTATGAAATAGGGCAGAATGCAGTGCTATATGATCTGGCAAGCGGGGAACACACTTTTGAGGTGAGAGCGGTTGACCTGCAGCTTATTCCCGATCCCACTCCGGCGACCTG
>JAFGRJ010000093.1 GCA_016935235.1 Candidatus Cloacimonadota bacterium | reverse complement strand
TTCTATCTCGTCGATCCTGTACCCCTGGAGGATAAATCAGGAATTCTGGTGATTGACGATAGTTATAACGATAATTTTGCTCCTGATGACACCACCGACACTATTTATGAATACATGCTGCAGGATTTTTCCGGAACCGTTGATGTGCAAGATTGGTATACAGTACCAAACGACAATCAGTTACTTCACTTTAACCGTTCCAAGTTTGCTGCTACAGATTTAATCAATTATCAAATGATAATTTTCCACTCGGATAATCCAGGTATCTATACTCATGTTTATCTTGAATATGACCCGATTTACCTGTATCTGCGTGGAGGTGGTAATTTTATTCTGAGTGGTGGAGCTGGATTGGAAATTGCGCAGATGGAATCGGTGACCAATTATTACCGTTTCTTCGATGAATATTTCGGTATCCCGCTTCCGATCGATGGTGATGAATCCACTCAGGGTAATATAAACAGAGTATCCTGGGATGGCACCAATGGCGATTTCTTCCATCTGCAATTTTTCCAGGCAGGCATTCCCTTGGGGGGAAATGGCTATCCTGAGATGAATCTCCAGGTTCCCAGCTTCAATCCTCTTATTGCTACCATCGGTCAAGGTGGTCTGGGGCCGGTAAGCTGGCTGGAACTGCCGGATGAGGATCCCAATCGTGAAATCCTCTATACTTTCGGATGCCGTGATCTGGGTCCTGATAACTGGGATGATGAAAGTGACGGTGATGCACTTCCAAGTTTAGAGCAGTTCGAATTCTTCAACGGAAAACCGGTTGGTATAAAATATACAACACCAACAACCTGCTGCTTCACCATCACCTTCCCGCTGGCTTATATGGAAATTGAGGAAACCAGGGCATTCATGAATCAGGTTATTAATGAATTAAATATTCAATAAAACAGAAAAGAAATGAAAGACCGGTGTTTATTACACCGGTCTTTTTTTTTACAGATCGTCCTGATACAGGCATGCTTCCTTCCCCGGTCCTGCCCGGAAACATGTTCTGACACAGCGCAGGCAATGAATACAATCCACAGAAGAGATAATATTCATGCTGGATAGATCCAGATGCATGGGGCAATAATTTTTACAATTCCGGCAATCCAGTGAACTATCAAGGTTCCTGATGATCATTTTTCTGGGGACACCCAGTAATTTTCCCAGATACTGCCACAGATTCATCAGGGCTGCATAGGGGCATAGATAACGGCACCAGAACCTCTCGATAAATAAGCATCCGATCAGCAGGATGAGAAAGAAAAGGGCGGCTGATAAAGTTAAATGGTAAGGATGAGCAAGGCGAAGAACAGGACAATAGCGCATATAAATAAACTGGGTACCGCTAAATGCCAGATACGCTGTTAATACAAGAACAACATATTTCAATTGACTCAGGATTTTGTGCAGCTTCTGAGGGATGATTTGTTTGTAACGATATTTTCTGTTAAAACGGTAAATGTATTCCTGGAGAGTACCTAGAAAGCATATATAACTGCAGAACTTACGACCGATGAATAAGGAAGCCATGCTGATGATCAGGCCTGATACCATTGCCAGGATGAAGGTGAAGATACCATGGAGTGTTAGCATTCCAAAACATACTACAGCATAGGGACAGAGCAGGTGACCGCTGGGAAGGATATCAATTACAAGTAACATGAATAAGAGCAGCCCAAGCCCCCAGAAAGCTTTCTGAATTATCTTACGAGTGATTTTGCTATCCACAGTTTTATTCAGTTGCTACTAATCTGGAATAAAATTCCTTTCTTGATAACTGATTTTATTTCTATGTTACTGATATTGTCAGCATTGAAAATATCTTCTTTCAGGCATACCATATCTGCCTGCTTTCCGGGTGTTAAGGTGCCCAATCTGTTTTCGTCGAAGGAAAGATGCGCGGCGTTGCTGGTATACATGCGAACAGCATTGTATCTGCTGATTCTTTCCAGTGGATTATGTAAGTTCACGGCAGCATCAATTCCCTGCAGGGCTTTCATTGCTGTAATGTACCAGTCCGAACCTCCACAGAGAAGAATTTTTCTTTGTTCCACCGATGCCAGCCTGTTGGTGTGCAGAGTCCTTTCTTTTCCCAGGACTTTCTGATAAAGGCATCCTTCGCCTGCCCATAATCTGTCGAACATTGGCTGCATCACAGCAGATACCGAGATACGGCTCATGCGATCGAGCATGGATTCACTGGCAAGTTCATTGTGGATGATTTCATGCCTCAGGTCTTTAGGATCTTTCTGATTGACCTCTTCGTAGAATTTCAATATCTGGGCAATAGCTGCATCCCCGATACAGTGAACAGCAATCTGCAGATTTTTCCGGTGCGCCCTGCTGATGAATTTCTTCCAGAAGAGGTCCGTACGATATAAAACACCGTAGCTATCGGGGCGATCATGGTAGGGTTCGGTAAGGGCAGCGGTATGGGATCCGAAGGAGCCATCAGCCAGAAGACAACCGCCGATACGTGGAGAACCTACTTCCAGGGCTTTATCAATGTCACTTATCTGGGGGTAGAGGATGAATTCGACTGGAAAATCCTGTAAATGATTACGGATAAGACCGTAGTGTTTCAGATCGGAATAACCGTTTCCGATCATAGTGTGAACTGTAGTATGCCCGTTTTTCAGGGCAACTTTGGCAGCCTCCTG
>JAFGRJ010000092.1 GCA_016935235.1 Candidatus Cloacimonadota bacterium | reverse complement strand
TGAGTCTGTCCCCGATCTCGCTGGTTATATTGTAGCCAATTTGCTTTAAAAGGTATAACTTTGCAATCACATATTCGTTAATCAGAAGCAAGGCTGCCGGATTTTTCTTTTTTAGATCGGTATCAAGACCCATTTCAGGATCTGTATATTCAGTGGGATTCTTTTCTTCAGGCTCTTCCTTGTCAGTTGGACTGACTTGTTCATCCAGGGATTTTATGCTGCTTGTATAATACCAGTTTATTTTTTCTGATTTAATCAGATCGGTTATATTTATTCTTGCAAAGGCATGATCTTCAATAATCTGTGGTTGATGTTGGTGGCTTACTGTAGACGAATCCGCGTTTATCCTCGTGAAGATGGACAGGGAGTCACCAACCTGTTCGTTTTTTTTTGCCATGATATCATCCTGAGCTTTTAATCCAAGAAATACCAGGATGCAGGTAAAAAATAATAATCTTTTCATTATACTATTTCCATCAGGTTTACCCAAAAAGTATTATAATTCTTAATCAGGAAATTTCAAAATTTTATTTTAGTTTTCTCACCTTTATTCAATTTAATCCGGACCTGATCATCACCTGTTATTGACGGAGCAACACAATCCCTGACAGCCTTAACCAGGTAGAAATATTTTATTTGTGGACCAGTTTCCGTGTAATAGGGATTGGGGGTAGATACAACGACTGCACCGCTGAAATCATAGGGATCCAGGGATTTATAGATATTAAAGGAGTCGCAGTAGATCGGATATGACCAGTTCAACATGATGATCCCTGAATTATATCCAATGGTAAGATCATCAATTACCGGGAGTAGATTCCAGGTGATTAAATCTGCACCCCAAACGTTGTTTGTTTCGTCTGATTCAATAACGGCGTTATCAGAATCGATCTGCAGGTAAGCCTGCCATATTTCCTCGAGATCATTCCAGACCTGTGTAATTGAGATCACATCATAATCACCTGCTGGAATGCTGCTTAAGATGACCTGTTTATCACCATATTCTCCCGGAGTGGGCGGCATGGTGAGATTGTAATAAAGGTCAAGGTAACAACTGGAAGAAGAAGCATTACCATTATTGGTAATGGTGACGTCAACCACAATTTCATCGCAGACATAGGGAATCAGGTCAGACCATACAACATCAGTAATTTCCAGTTCGGAGGCTGTTCCTGTACCATTTACTGCAACATCCCGGGAAACTGCACCAATACTCTCATGGATTATATTATCAGAATATGTGCCGACTGTCAGAGGGTGAAATCTTGCATATATGGTGGTTGCGGAAACTGAACCTTCCACCGGTGACAGGATAATCTGGGAAGAAAAATCTCTCGTGGTATCGATAATTTCTTTATCAATATGGGTTCTCTCTGCAGAGGTCGTTGAGATTTCAAATCCAGCGGGTGAATTAATGATGATATCTTCCGTTAAATTGCTTCCCGAAACTGTATAACTCTGTTCACCGGAAAATGTAGTAATGAGAACATCTCCAAAATCCGCTAAAGAAGTAACCGACACATTTATTGTCGGTGTAACAGGGAGTGTTGTGAATGTAACCTGATTACCATAATCAGTACCAAGATTGTTGGTTGCATAGGCACGAACGAAATATGGAGTATCGGGATCGAGTGAGGTAAGTGAACTTACGAATTCCCCGACTCCAGTCCCCTCGGAAGTGTATTCATCATCAATTGTTGGACCAGTGAACTTGCTCCAGCAGATTCCCCGGGCTATGATTGTTGAATTCCCATCGTGAAGGACTTGTCCTCCACCTACTGCCGAATCTGTGGTGATCTGCATGATCTCATAGGTCAATACACCAGGTAATGTTACCCCTGATCCAGAAACCTGTACTATCATAGGTTCTCTAACCATATTATGATTGATAATTATCTCATCGTCATAATTAAGTGTGTCTGAAGGCTCAAAAATAACGTTGATAGAATCAAGTTCTCCCGGAGAAAGGGTATAATAGATAAAATCTCTGTCATTAAATGGCGTTGTAGGATATGATCGATTCGTCCTTTCCTGCCATACCTGAAAGCCAATGGGAGGAGTTATTTCACCATAAATTTCGAAAGTGCCCGTATTTTCTATGGTGAATTGTTTTGTATTGTTCAAACCAACTTCCACTTCTCCGAAATCCAGAAATGAAGGTGTGATAGCCATGTCGTAGTATCCAATGATTAAGGTAACGGGAATGGCATCACAGGGTGTAGAGGTATCATTACTTATGAATCGGATATAAGCTGAATAATCTCCGTTCGGAAGACCAGCAGAATTAAAATCTGCTTGAATCTCAACATCAGGATTCCCAGCTGGTATAGAACCACTTATGCTCGTATTTCCGTCGAGTAATAGCCAGGAATAGGTAGGACTTGAATCCCCGGTTATCTTCACATTATCAATGTTAACACCACATCCGGATGTATTGTACTGCACTCTGAACGCGATTTGGATATTTTGACCTGCATATGTAGCCAGCGACAATCCCCGGGGAACATAATGATCAATAAAGATTTCCTGGGAATAACTTTCCAGAGTTGTCCAGTTGGTGCCATCAGTTGAGACTTCGATTTCAAAAACAGCGTCCTCCCAGTAATATTCAGGTTCATACCCTCTGATCCAATACATGAGGATGCAATCATCTGTTGCAGTAAAAAAAGGAGTAATCAAACGAGCATCATCCACCATCATTGGTGAAGCCAAGGCGCAGTAAGACCCTTTGTAGGGATAAGAGCCACTCTGAATCCAGTTTCCCCACTCATCGAGGGATTCCAGATTCCATCCCGACGGTGGAAAATTAAGTTCAAAACCCTCATCGATGATAGTTGTTCTGGTTTCTTCGTATTCAATATATGCGAGATATTCCAATTCAAGATTACCATCGTTACCCAGGCTCAGTATCTCATAATCCGTTTCTCCTGGTGCCAGAGTTTTGTCCAACGCGGAGGGATTGAGAGTCAAATTTACTGCAAGTCCGATTCCGGTACAGGGAACCAGAGTTTCGCCACTTCCGGCATTATGGGAGATGACGATATTATCATTGTAAACCTGCATTATTGTCGGTTCAAACAAAACATCATAGTAAAGAGATTCACCTGCAGGAATATCAAAGGGTAGACCATCTCTGGATCGCCATTCATAAATCGAAAAATCGGCGGGTGTTGTTATTGAACCGACAAGATTGCTTCCACCAGTATTTTCAATAAGCAGGTTAAGAGTCTGCTGCTGTCCGATCAATATCTCTCCATAAGCTAATGATTCGGGATCTATATAAATATCAGGTGGTGGAGGTTGGATCCCTGCTCCGATCACATGGACTGTTTCATCATCTCCTCCGGAATTATGGGTGATGATTACATCTCCTTCATAGGTTTGTTCCAAGAGGGGAGAGAAGGTAATAACAAAGACTGTGGTATTACCACTTCCAATAGAATAGGAAATTGTATTCCGCGAGCCATTTTCTATTTGTTCAAGACGGGTATGTTCAGCGATTGAGAATCCGTCGGGTGTTGTTAATGTACCTAATAATGTCCCCCCACCGGCATTCTCGATCGACATGCTTCTCAACTCATCATCACCAATATAAACATCACCAAAATTGAGAGTATACGTCGGATAGACTACGATCACAGGAGCTCCGGTCCAGTCTATCCTGCTGTGGGGATCATGTTCATATGATTCTCCTGCAAAATCTCCAGTTGCCAAAGAAAACTCCAGCTGACCCTGATCAGAATCCTTGTAAACATTATAGGAACTTCCCCAGGTATTTGCAGGGAAATTGACATTGGAGGAGATCAGATCCTGGCTGTTCTCGATTCTTAACAGCGATCCGCCGGCAACACTATTCTGGAATGTGCAATTATTAAAGACGTGTCCTGTATTGACTGAACCTGATTCAGTGATATAAACTCCATTATTAGTCATATATTGAAAAATGGTATATTCGGCAGCAATTATACCACCATTTTCAACAATAATATCATGATAATTCCCGGCGTTGTAACAGGTTACATCAGCTTCATTTCCTGCTGAGCCAATTGCTTCGAAAATCCCGCTGCTGCTGACTGTCAGCGCTTTGCTGTTTCCCACCCTCAAACGGGAATTGTCATCCAGAGCCAGTTTACCTCCTGTAATAGTGACATCTCCGCTGCAACCGATAGTTTTACCATTGGCATCCAGTGTCCCGGAATTTACTGTGAGGTTACCTCCCAGGGGACACAAAAGGTCAGACAAAAGTGTCAGTGTTCCGGATTCCCTATTTTCCCTGGAACTGGATTTATCGATGATCACATTCAGGAATACATTCGATCCGCCTGTTCTCTGGAATACTGCATCATCGGGACCGGAGAATACTACCGTTCCCATATTGTCCCACCAGCCGCCGTCACAGATCGCAACATTCCCCATAAAGGTCTGAGTCATACCGGTAGTGTGATTGTTCCAGCACCCGCTCAGAACTTCCAGATTACCCTGTACGATGATATTGGTATGGGGATAAAAATAGTCAGCGCTGGGATTGATGATCAGATTACCGAATTCGAAACTGGATCTGTATGATTCAAAGACCTGGTTGGTGGCTCCATCGAAGGTAACGGTGGAACCTTCGGGGATAAAGCTAGTATAATCTGTGTTATCAGTGTTGTAATCAAGAAAATGTCTGCCGATCTTTATATTGGTACCGGTTGAACCGAAAGACACTCTCAGGGCTGTTTCATCCTGCAAGATCAGGTCATTATCAATATCCAAAGTACATAGATCCGCGAGCAGCATTTTCCCGTCATTGATATAGCAATCATTCTCGACATGAATGGTTATAAACGGGACGACTTCTGTGTAGTATAAAGGACTGGTCGATTTTTGCAGGACAAGATCATAAAAGGTTTCCCCGGTCAATATTATTCCGGGATTTCCACCAAATAATCTGACTGTTCCCGACCCTTGCACAAAACCGGATGAACCATGATAATTAGCCCAGTCTCCGCCAACCAGCAATAACTCATCATCAGGATCTAATACTCCATCTGAATCGATCAGGACATCATTACCTATAGTAATTTGGTATCCTGATCCCAGTAGTTTTCCGGAAGTCAAGGTGAGATCATTGTTTATAGTCAGATCATCAGCAAGCATACAACCACGGAGGGTGGAATCCTTGTCGATTTCAAGATTGTGAAAAAAATTACCGTTATTACATTGGATGGTCGACCATTCCGTATTCATGAATTCGATTGTTCCGCCAGTTGGCTGGAAAGCGCTGGTCTGTATTGCCCGGAAATTACTACCGACTCTGATCGTACCGTTGGTCATATTGGGAGTCCCGCCCGTTCCGAACTGAATACCTTCGTTGGTTATTTCCAGGTATCCACTCAGTAGATTAAGAGTTCCGGCAAAGCTCATGAAATTCCCGGTATAAGCTTTATCCATGATCAAACTGCCGCCATCAAGGTTTAAAATGCCATTCGTATCCAGAAGAAAATCATTATGAACGATCACTTCCCCCTGATTTATTTCCAGCAAGCCATCTGCTGAAAGGTCGTTGCAGGTGATCAATCCGCCCATATCCATGTTCAGTTCAGCCTGGTTTTCGATTTCCAGCTCTCCATTAACTGTCAATTCGTCGTCACCGCATTGAAATTCACTGTCGGTAGAAACAGTCATATCCCCAGAGACATGCACCGCCAGTGAAGAAGAATTCGATATATATACATAAGAACCAGGTTTATTAATGATAACATTTCCCAAGCTGGCATTGGGCTCGGTCGAGTAGAGTTTC
>JAFGRJ010000014.1 GCA_016935235.1 Candidatus Cloacimonadota bacterium | reverse complement strand
CCTGCTTTTGGCGAGGCTGAGAAGGGATACTGTGACCTTTCCGCTTTCCGTGACGGGATGCGCAATCTGGGCAGGCATATCAGACCGGAATGCCTCATCCTGGTGGAAACAACTGTTCCCCCCGGAACCTGTGAGCGAGTGGTCAAGCCGATTGTCCAGGAAGAATTCCAGAAGAGAGGAATCGATACGCGGAAATTCCCGCCTTTGATCGCGCATTCCTACGAACGGGTGATGCCGGGATCAAGATATGTGAGTTCGATCCGTAATTTCTGGCGGGTCTATTCCGGTACCAGCCAGAAAAGCAGGGAACTGGCCCGTGATTTTCTCAGTGATATCATCGATGTAAAGAATTATCCTCTTACCCAGCTGGATAATACCAATGCTTCCGAACTGGCCAAGGTGATGGAAAATTCCTACCGTGCCACCAATATCGCGCTTACCCTGGAGTGGGCTAAATTCGCTGAAAAGATAGGGGTGGATGTTCACAAGGTAAGAGCTGCCATCAGAAAAAGAAAGGGTACCCATGACAATATGCTGCGTCCCAGCCTGGGAGTTGGAGGTTATTGTCTTACCAAGGACCCGGTTCTGGCCAACTGGGCCAGGAGTGCCATCTTCGAACTGCCCGGCATGCTGGAAGTAGCCATAGGAGCTGTTAATATCAACGATACCATGCCACTGCACACCATAGAATTGATCAAGGATGTTTTTCCCGATCTCAAGGATGTCCGGATCGCGGTACTGGGAGTATCCTACCTGGAAGAGATCGGCGATACCAGGCATTCTCCCTCGGAAACACTGGTAAGACTGCTTAATGAATCCTGGGCTGTAGTCCGGGTGCACGATCCTTACGTGGACTACTGGCCTGAACTGGAAAATGTGAAGATCGACAAGGATCTGGCTGATGTATTGTGGCGTACTGACGTGGTGGTCTTTGCCGTGGGTCACAGGATATATAAGGAGATGCAGCCTTCCCACTTGCTGGAATTGTGTAAATCCCAGCCGCTGATTCTGGACTGCTCCAATTTTATAAGTGACGATAAAATAAAAGCGTATCTCAAGGCTGGCTGCCAGGTCAAGGGTGTGGGCAAAGGGCATATAAGTCTCCTGAAGTAAAGCAATGTTAACAAGTTTGACCCGGTGTTATTCAACCGGGTTTTTTTATTTGACATTATCCATACTATTTGGTTATAGAATTGCTGCATAAAAAAACTGGATAGAAAATGGATAAAAGCAGACCGGAGATAATACCAGCTGACAAGAAAGCTCAGTATGCAGTGCTGGTTTTTATCATGGTCATTCTGGTGCTGGGTTCGCTTCTGTTCTTTTACCTGCAGAAACTGCAGCTGGATATAACCAACCGGCTGGAAACTGCAGCGGAGGAGGCACTGGCAAAACTGGGGCGCTTTATCACCCAGTTCAAATCAGTTAATATTATTGTAGCTACCCTCATCTCAATTTACCTTTTCTATCTGATGCTCAAGACCCTGCAGAGCGGTCAGTACCCACCACCCGGTACAAAGGTCGTCAGCCCCACCCGGGTGAGAAGGGGAACTCCCGCCCGGGTCATGGCTTTTTTTCTGTTGGTGATCATCCTGCTGATCATTGGCATTACCCTGTACCTGAACCATTTCCTGAGTAGACTGCTGGGAATGTTGACTTGAAATAATATCCGGAGAATAATATGAAAAAAATGCATTTATCAGTAATGGTCTGCCTGGTGCTGACGCTTGTATCGCTGCAGGCAGACATCCTGCTGGAAGAAGGTTTTGAGGGCGGGATGATACCCGCAGGATGGGCACAGAGTTTTATCGTGGGCAGTAATTCCTGGGTGTTCCAGAATGGAGGACACAACGGTAATCCACCCTCAGCTCATTCCGGGAACTACAATGCGCATCTCTACAACAGTAGCTGGACTGAGACCATGCTCATTACACCCTCCCTGAACCTGGGCACCAGTAATCCGGGAGAACTGACCTTCTGGCATGCTCAGGCAAACTGGGCAGGTGATCAGGATTTCCTCTATGTTTATTACAAGAATTCACCGGGCGACACCTGGACCCAGATAGCTTCCTATACCACCAATGTTCCCAGCTGGACCGAACGCATACTCATCCTGCCCGATCCCAGCCTGACCTATTATATTGCCTTCAAGGGAGTAACGGATTTCGGCTATGGAGTCTGCCTCGATGATGTAACTGTAACGGGACAGCCCATCGTCTATGATTATGATCTGGCTGCGCTGGAAATTGCTGGACCTGTGAATATAAATGCCGGCAGCTCTGCAGTTTATGAGATCACTGTGAAGAATGTGGGCAACCTGATGCAGGATTCCTTCACGATTAATCTGATCAGAGATGGCACTATTACCTTGGTATCCCAGGACATCACAATCCCCCTTGCTCCCGGGGAAGAATTGCAGCAGAACCTGGTCTGGTTCATTCCGCCTGATGAACCCCTGGGATCGGCAGAACTTACAGGACAGGTGGTGGCTGCTGTTGATCAGAATAACGGTAACGATTTCACTCCACCGCTGACTGTTCAGATAATGCCGCAGGGATTGGCTATTATCACAGTCGGTACCGGTCAGGACCTGTCATACTATGTGCCCTGGAATTTCTACTACAAGAACAGCCTCACGGAAACGATTTATTATGAAAACGAATTGAACAGTGGCGGAGTTATTACCGCAATCTCCTATTACAGTAATTTCCTCACCAATCTGCCCGGAATGCCTGTTAAGGTATGGATCGGTGAAACTGATATAACCAGCCTGGAGAATAACTGGATTGCGGCTTCTGATCTGATCCTTGTCTTTGACGCTGAGGTGGATTTCCCATCCGGGCAGCACGAGATCCAGCTCATATTCGATGAAGAATTCATTTATACTGGCGGAAATCTGGCGATAATGGCGCAAAGACCAATGGATACAGATTATTACAGCAGCAGCGACAAGTTCTATAACACCCTCAGCTCGCCCTACCCCAACCGCACCAGGTACGCTTATTCCGATTCCGAGCCTTACGATCCCTATAATCCTCCTCCGTTAGGCTGGAGTGTGGTTGTATCCGACCGCCTGCCCAATACCACTTTCTATATCATTGTGGGTGGCCTGGGGACCATGGATGGTTTCGTAAGGGATGATCAGGATGCTCCCCTGCCGGGGGCGGAGGTCCTTATCCAGGAAACGGGTGATCTGACTATCACCAACCAGGACGGCTTCTATTCCATAATCAATATCCCGGAAGGCAGTTATACAGCCAGGGCTTCTCTCTTCGGATATTCTCCTCATGTTCAAGCCGTGGAGATAATCGGGGATGAAATCACCCCGGTCGATTTTGTTCTGATACCGCTGAATATTGTGAATGTATCCGGATTCGTGGTAGGCAGTGATCATCCCGAAGTTGGCCTGGAAGGAGCACAGATTTCGCTTACCGGATTCGACGATTATTACACCGTTACCGATGAGGAAGGATATTTCTTCTTATCCGGAGTTTATACCAATATCACCTATCATCTGGAAATCACCTGTGAAGGCTATGAACCCTACAGCGAGGAGCTTTTCGTGGGTGGGGAGGATCTCGATCTGGG
>JAFGRJ010000091.1 GCA_016935235.1 Candidatus Cloacimonadota bacterium | reverse complement strand
TTCTTCGATAAGTATGTAAGAGAACTTCCAGGAACAGCAATCGAGGATCTCTCCGACAAATATCCCGAAGTCATCTTTAAATCCCGACACAGTCCTGATACCCGATGATTCATTCTGGAACCGTCGCTCAAACGCTTATGAGAAAGACAATATTGAGAATCCTCTGGGGATGGAACGGGCTTCCCGTGGGCGAGAGCAGCTACTATCGTTTCTGGCTGCTGACACGACCCCGATGAGGACATTGTGACCGGTCAGGGAGATAGTTAAAAAAAACACTAACAAGGTGTCGGTTGTTTGATAATAATGACGAAAAGAGTAAGAAATTTGTTGCATGCTGTTACCAGGTGGGCGGAAAATAATCCTGATCTTCTTGGCGTTGCCCTGGTTGGTTCTTATGCCCGTGGTAAAGCCAAAATTGATTCCGATGTCGACCTGGTGTTCCTGGCTTTGAATCCGGAAGATTTAATAACTAAGCCTGAATGGATAAAAGAGTTTGGTGATGTGGAATCATTAAGGTTTGAAGATTGGGGGATTTTGACATCACTGCGGGTGTTTTACCAAGGAGGTTTTGAAGTCGAATATGGGATAACAACATCAGAATGGGCAAGGGAACCCCTTGCTGAAGGTACTCGGCAAGTGATAGCTAATGGGATGAAGATACTCCTGGATAGATATGGCTTATTGGATGGGGCAATTAAAGCAGTTACCAGTTATGGTAGCAACTAACCTGCGCCCCGGTGGAGAGCCGGGCGAGGGAGATTCCTGCCAGTGCCGCCACTGCCACTGAGTTAAACGTTATGTGCCTTTTTTAAACTTCACGCCCATCATGAATCTTTAAGGATATTGGATGGAATTCAGGGCTTACAAACCAGTTGAAGCAGCAGTCATTCAGGATTTATTTGTTTCGGTGTTCTCCAAATCTGAAGGTGAACAGGAAGGGGTGCTGATTGGTAACCTGGTAGATGAACTTGTTGCCGGTACGGGTAGTCAGGATCTGCATGGTTTTGTGGCTGTTGATGGGAAAAAGATTGTTGGCGCAATATTCTTCAGTCGATTGTCCTTTGAGCAGGATGTTGATGTGTTTATCCTGGCCCCCGTCGCCGTCCATTCTGATCATCAAGGCATGGGGATAGGACAGGCACTGATCAATCACGGCCTGCAAGAAATGAAGAAATGTGGGGTACGTTTCGTCACCACATACGGAGCTCCATCCTTCTACACCAAAGTTGGGTTCCATCCGATCTCGCAGCATATGATCGCGGCTCCGCTCGAACTGTCGCAGCCAGAGGGATGGCTTGGGCAATCACTTGCAGATGATCCCATAGAGACAATTCCTGGCAAGTGTAAATGCGTGAAAGCACTTAACAATCCGGTGTATTGGTGAGGAATTAGATTTTCCTCGGGCATAACAAAAACCATTTATGCCTCACAAAGGGGATTCTTTATGAAAAATTTCCTTGAAATTACTGATTTTACTACGGATGAACTAACACAGATACTCAATCGAGCCGATCAATTGCACCAGTACTGGCATAACAACGCCATGCCCCAAACGCTAAAAAACCAGAAGATAGCTCTTTGGTTCTGGGGAAATGGCTTTCGCAACCGAATAGCTTTTGAAATAGGTGCACGGGCTATGGGCGCCGATGTTTCTTTTATTCCCGGAGAACCAGGTGTCCATAAACCTATTCAAGACATTGGTTATTATTTAAGAAACTGGTTCTCAATGCTCGTAATTCGAGCGAGAAAATATGAAGAACTTATTGCAATCGCCAAAGATGCATCCATCCCAACCATAAATGCCCGAACTGATTATAATCATCCCTGCGAGATTCTTGGCGATTTACAGTATGTCAGAAAAACAAGGTGATCAATAAATGACCTGACTGTCGTCTTCCTGGGAGAAGTCACAAACCTGTGTATGAGTTGGTTTAAAGCTGCCGTAAGATTTCCCATCCGTGTTGTTCAAGTAGCCCCCACCGAATATCTTTTTCCAGACAAAGCTCTGCAAGAACTAAACCTGCATGCCACCGGTGAAATATCGACATCGAACGATCTGCATCACACGATTTCAGATAGAACGGAAGTCATTTACACAGATTGTTGGCCCCACAGTGAGAACATCGAAAGAATAAGGACTCTCTTCTTACCATATCAAATAACTGGAAAAATCTTGAGTCGAATGAGTAATCATGGCTTTTTCCTGCCTTGTCCACCGGTTACAAGAGGACAGGAAGTCTCCGATGAGTCAATGGCCTCAGAAAAATGCAAGAATTATGCGGCAAAGGAATATCTTTTACATTCACAAAATGCCATCATGGAGTTCCTGATACAAGAAAAGGACATAGAATAATGCGGTTGCAGCGGACAATGAAGAAACGAGCAGCAGGTAAAACTGGTCAGCTTACTCCTGGTTTAAGATAACCGCTTTTTTGTACCGTTGAAAGTGACCAATATCACTACAGGAGATAAAAACAACTCATTATCTCTGAAGCACCCTGCGGACAGGGTTAATCAACTTAAATTATTTGACGGCGTTCCTCTGAGTAATATGAAATGATCTTCTCAATGGGTAGCTTAAGGTGATGATATGATTAAATTGTACGGTCACTCCGTCATTTTATAAACTTCTGAATAGAAAAGGAATATCGCTGATTATGGAACAACACATTTTAAGAGTTGAAAATCTCTCCAAAAAATTTAACGATTTTTTAGCGGTAAACAGTCTAAATTTTTCAGTTATAAAGAACGAAATCTTTGGTTTTCTGGGACCAAATGGTGCAGGCAAAACCACCACCATCAATATGCTGACAGGATTAGCGCGTCCAACTTCAGGAAGCATTTTTATCAATGATAAGGATTACACTGCAAATATTAAAAAGGCACAGGAAATCATCGGCATAGTCCCCGACGAAAGTAATTTATATGAGGAAATGGATGGCTTGGAAAACCTGTGTTTTTGTGCTTCACTTTACGGAATAAAAAAAGCAGAGCGGATACATAGGGCAAAAAAGCTGTTGCAGCAGTTCAATTTGACCACTGCTGGTAATAAACCTTATAAATCCTATTCCAAAGGCATGAAACGGAAACTCACCCTTGCAGCAGGAATTATCCACGAACCCGGTATATTATTTCTGGATGAACCGACAACCGGCATCGACGTGGCCAGCGCCCGACAAATCCGGGCTTTGATAAAAAGCCTGAATGAAGCCGGCACCACTATTTTTATGACCACCCATTACATTGAGGAAGCAGAACGACTTTGCCATCGCATTGCTTTTATTGTAAATGGCCAGATTATAAAAATCGGCAAAATCGATGAATTGATGGAAGACGCTCAAAAAGATAAAATCATCCAATTCTCATTTGATGGCATTGTTCAACTTAATCAATTTGAGAATAATTTCAATCACCAATTCAGCCATTGTAAACTTACATATATTCAGGATTCCGTCTTTCAAATTCATTCAGCGATCCCGCTTGATTTGATGCCGCTGATATCATTTTTCGATTCCCACGGATTGAAAGTGACAGAGGCCAGAATCATTAAACCATCGCTGGAAGAAGTGTTTGTCAAAATAACTGGTATCGAACGGGATGTAATGAAGAAGGAAAAAGAAGGCAGGAAAAAATGAAAACTGCTATTGCTTTTTGGAATATTCTCCTGAAAGATATGCGGAATTACTATCTGAAACCGCCCAACATCAGCTGGGGCATCATTTTTCCTTTTGCCTGGATGCTGATGTTTTTTCTTAAATCTCAAACAACTGTGGATGTGCGGGGAGTCTTACCCGGAGTAATGGCAATGTCCATTCTTTTCGGCACCACCTCTATGCTTGCCGTGACCATCACATTTGAGCGCCGCAGCCGCTCCTTCGACAGATTGCTGCTCTCGCCTGTCAGTCTCACCTGGTTAATGCTGGCAAAAACCCTGGGAGCAATCATCTTCGGTATTATAAATGCATTTGTTCCCGTTCTCATCGCCTTATTTTTCATCCCTGTCTCCCATATCAACTGGGTAATCCTCATTTTAAGCGTCATCTTTATTGCCATCACATCCACCTTTTTAGGACTTTTCATTGCTGTTTCGGTCAGTGAGGTTTTCGAAGCACAAACCTTTTCCAATTTCTTTCGATTCCCGATGGTTTTCTTGTGCGGTCTGTTTATCCCCATCGGTCAGCTTCCCATTTTTCTGCGCCCGTTTTCCTATATCATCCCATTAACTTATGGAGCCGACCTGCTGAAAACAGCCATCAATCAAAATGGACATATTGCCTTGGGAATAAGTTTGTTGGTTCTGCTTTGTTTATCTATCCTGTTGTTTATGATAAGCAAGAGAAATATTAAAAAAAGGTGGATTTATTAAAAAATCAGGCGTCAAAGTAAAATTCATCATTAATATTCAAGAACATATAAAAAATTAGAGAAAGAGCTCGCTTCAGGATGAACAGATTTACCTATTATGTCCTGCTCGAATACAATAAATCGGTTAACTATTTGCCATACTTGACAAAAAGACTGTGTTTTAAGATCGAATAAAATGAATAATCGAAATCTTTCCGTTGGGGGAAATTCAGGGTAATGTTTTTCTGCTGAACTATATACTTCAGTCTCAAATGAGGGAATATGTTAGACATTATCGTACCTGTAGCTCAGGTTGTTAATGCCATCGTGGTAACGGTTACCTTACTCTTCAACCTGATTAAGATCCGGCAGTTCCGCCAGCAGCCTGACTATCCAGCGCAGCCGAAGGATCAGGGGTGTCTTTGTGCCTGCCCGGAGAAACTGCCTGCTTCTGACACCCTGAGCCCAATACAAGAGTTTTTAATCGTAAATAATAAAGGAAATACCCATGCGCTTAGCATTATTATCTGACATTCACGGGAATATACCCGCCCTGCAGGCTGTTGTAGCTGATCTGCACAGGCGCGATATATCTGAAGTCATTAATCTGGGAGATCACGTTTCCGGTCCATTGTGGCCCCGGGAAACAGTACAATATCTGATGAAAACCAACTGGATCCATATCTCTGGTAATCATGACCGACAGCTTGTAAAAGATGATCCGCAGAAGCTGGGATTGTCTGATCTATATGCCTTTACGAATATTGCTACTGCAGAATTGAAATGGCTCTCCGGATTACCGGCTCAGCAGAAAATCGGTAATGATATTACTGCCTTTCATGGCAGTCCCCGGGATGATCAGGAATACCTCCTGGAAACCATAAGCAACGGTAAAATCCATTTATCATTGAAAAAAGAGATAATTACAAAGCTGAATGGAATAAGCTCGAAAATATTTCTGTGCGGTCATTCGCATACACCGCGCTGCATAAAAATAGATGAAACTACAATAATCAACCCGGGGAGTGTTGGACTGCAGGGATATATCGATGACGGGGATAATCCGCATATTGTTGAAATTGGCTCACCCCATGCCAGATATGCAATAATTGAAATGGCAGGTGAAGAAATCACAATTGAGTTTATTGCCCTGCAATATGATTGGGGCAAGGCTGCTGCAAAGGCGCAAGAAGCAGGTCGTAAAGAATGGATGAATGCACTTTATACTGGATATGTATCATAAAAAAGACAAACTGGCAGAAAATACGCCTGAACAGTATACAATATAGACGGAATATGCGTAACATGAGGCGGTTTGAAAGCGCCAGTCACTATTCTATCAACACACACTGGGGGTAAGAGAATGAAAAACAGCCCTGCTGCAAAACGAACTATGTTCCTGACCGCATGGGCGGTCATGCTAATTGTTTCCGACCTGCCAGATATTCTCATCACGATGCTGGGAGGAGCTATCCCACCCTGGATGTTATGGGCGAAAGCCGGATTCCTGGTTACATTCCTCATGCTGGCCCTACTCTGGAAAGCCATCCACCCGCTCTGGCAGTACGCGTTGATCTTTCTGGTGCTTTTCCTGGCACTCAGCCTGGCCGACCTGGTTCGTAACACGGACTGGTTCCAGAGTAGTTTCAACTACGCGGGAGTGTCCTTTTTTGCTGGCTTCACAGCGATTTTCATCCTCGACATCATCGCAGCCCTGTTGGTGCTCACTACCCTGTGGTTATTAAAGCGTGACAGGCGGGCTTTCTTCTTTGTCAAGGGCCAGTTGGACGCCAGGATTGAACCAATCCGCTGGCTGGGAATAAAAGCAGGTAAATCATGGAAAACCTTCGGCTGGATCTTTGCCACAGTCGCTGCGCTGGTCGTTGCCATCCCTACTATAATTGGCATTGCTCCTACGAGTAATACCTTCCTGAAAGCTTTACCACTACTGCCTGCCTCCTTGCTCCTGGCGGCAATTAACGCCTTTACTGAAGAGGCTTATTACCGCTGTTCTCTGCTTTCTACCCTGCACGAGTCCATTGGTAAGACCCACACACTGCTCCTTACCGTGGTCTACTTCGGCCTGGAGCACTGGCTGTACGGTTCACCGCCCGGATTGCTCGGCTGTCTTCTGGTTGGCTTCCTGGCTTGGCTGCTGGGCAAAGCCATGCTGGAGACGAGAGGCTTCCTCTGGCCATGGTTAATCCATTTCGTTCCAGATGCGGTGATCTTCTTCTCGTACGCTCTGCTCTTTGTCCAGTCGTGATGTGGTAACCCGGAATGCCTGATACCCGCTTTACCTTTGTTTTGGAAGTGTTTCCGATGACAGAGCAATGTTTACTGAATTCAGTATTAACAAACCTGCGGCTGAAGTAGAACATGCTATCAAGGCGGTTTACAAAGGTGATCGATCACGCCAGCGGATTTTTGAGCAGAGGCAATAAGCCCTTACCGCCAGGTATCTCAGTCGCGGTGTTGAGAACAAATATTGAGTGGTATCAATTATATTGAGGCGAAAATGATGGAAATGAATGACAAAAAGAAGCTGATCTCCTCACGTGTAATCTTCCAACTGCTGCTTTTTATTTTTGTATTACCATTTCTACCACTGCTAATCTCCTGGCACTGGAGCTGGTGGGAGGCCTGGGTATATGGCAGTCTATCCATCCTGAGCTTTACGGGCAGCCGGATACTGGCTGCACGGCGTCATCCTGACTTGATATCTGAACGCTCTCGCTTAACACAACATGAGAATGCCCAGGTCTGGGACAAAAAACTTCTCCCACTACTGGGATCAGGCGGGATCCTGGTTATGCTCATTGCCGGTCTGGATGCCCTGCTGGACTGGTCACACGCCTTCAGCATGCCGGTGAAAATTCTTGCCCTGGTTATTATGCTGGCTGGATATGCCCTTTCCTCCTCCGCCCTGATCGAGAACCGTTTCTTCTCCGGTACAGTCCGCCTTCAGACCGACCGTGGCCACAAGGTGATATCAACTGGACCCTACCACTGGCTGCGGCATCCTGGCTACGCCGGGGCGATGCTGGTGTATCTGGCCACACCTCTTTTTCTGGATTCAACATGGGCCTTTTTACCAGCAATATTTACCATGATTCTTTATGTCATCCGTACTGCCCGGGAAGACAGGTTTCTGCAGGATGAACTGGTAGGTTACCGCGACTATGTACAGCAGGTACGATATCTCCTGTTGCCGGGAGTATGGTGATCCTACTGGCGTTATGCATGGCGTTAATTCATTGAGGAGTGTTCCTATGGATGCAGAAATAAAAATCACGCCCTATTGTTGCGAAGATGAAGCACAGGTTGTCGCTCTCTGGAAGGCTGTGTTCCCTGACGATCCGCCCTGGAATGACCCTTTATTCATGATCCGCAGAAAACTAACTGTTCAGCCCGAATTGTTTCTGGTCGCACATTCAGATGGCATGGTGGTCGGCACGGTCATGGCAGGTTTTGACGGGGTCAGGGGTTGGATTCACCATCTCGCTGTACAGACTGAATTCAGGCGGAAAGGAATTGGCACTATGTTGATGCGTTCGGCAGAGAATGGCCTGTCAGCACTGGATTGCCCCAAAGTGAATCTCCAGGTCCGTGCCACGAACACTGCTGTTATTACATTCTACCATGCGCTTGGCTACAACAGTGAAGAACGGGCCAGTCTGGGAAAACGCCTGGGCAAGGATTAGTATCCTACTGGCACCCCTTCCGGAAAATTGGATCACATATTACGGGATCTGGTACCATCACTGATAAAATATTAAAAGGAGTGAAAATGAGAATCCTATGTCTGTTGTTTAGTATATTGTGGCTGATCATTTCTCCCGGTTGTATTAAGAATGATAAACATAACCCGGCTGTAGAAACTCGTCCTGCTCTCATTGCATTCAACTCCGAGCGCGACGGCAACTCGGAGATTTACATCATGAAAACCGATGGCAGCGAGCCCCGCCGACTCACCAATAATCCTGCCTACGATGCCTGGCCAGTCTGGTCACCGGATGGCTCCCAACTGGCATTCACATCAAACCGCATGGGTAATCCGGATATCTTTATAATGAACGCTGATGGTGGAGGTTTGAGGCAGGTCACGCACGACCCGGAAAGGGATATCTGGCCTGACTGGTCTCCCGATGGTGAGTGGATTGTCTTTGTTTCCAGACGGGATAACAATTTCGAGATTTACACAGTGCGGGTTGATGGAACGGATCTCAGACGATTGACTGATACAGCGGCTCATGAAGATTTCCCAACATGGTCACCTGACGGGACCCGGATTGTTTTTTCCCGCACCGAAGGAGATGACGGGACATACATCATGAATGCTGACGGAAGTAATCAGGTTAAGCTGGCTGGATTCGAGGGTCTTGAATTCTCCTGGTCTCCCGATGGCAAGCGGATTGCCTTTGGCTCTGATCATGAAGGTT
>JAFGRJ010000090.1 GCA_016935235.1 Candidatus Cloacimonadota bacterium | reverse complement strand
GACCCGGTTATGCCCTTCGTTTCCATCGGACTGGGTCTGGGACGGATAGGTAATTTTATCAACGGTGAGTTGTATGGAAGGGTCACAACCGTTCCCTGGGCAATGATTTTCCCGGAGGACCAATATGGCCTTCCCCGTCATCCTTCCCAGCTCTATGAAGCCTTCCTGGAAGGATTCGTACTTTTCTTTGTCAGTTTCTTCCTGCTTAAGAAATTAAAGCGGAATGGACTGATTTTCTGGATCTGGACAGGTTTATATGGAATTTTCCGGTTTATGGTGGAATTCTATCGGGAACCGGATCCACAACTTGGATATCTGATTGGTTTCATGACCATGGGACAAATACTCAGCAGCATAATGATAATTTCCAGTATTGTCGGTCTATTCCTTATTTACAAAAAGAAACATGAAGACAATAAGACATAAATTCCTCTATTTTTTCCTTATCTTACTAGTAACCAACTGCACACTTTCCCGGGTAGCCAAGGGTAATTCCAGAGAACGAATCCTGATGGATAACCTTAATAAATGGGAAAATTTCAGAATAGATGGAATTATTGAAATGAACTACCAGGATTATTCCCTGCGTAAGAACGTCGCCTTCCGGAAACTCGGGGATATCGTCCGCATAGATATTTTTGATACAGGTTTGATGGGCTTGCATCCAACTCCCTATATATCAATCTACCTTGACAGCCTCCTGACCATGAGACTTCCGGAAGAAAACGATCCTGTAATCCTCCAACGTATTCAACTGGAAAAAGATCATCCCCTTTTGAAAGCTTTCTTCTCGATCCCGGAATTGTCTGATGATGCCGCGGGTATCCTGAAATCAAGGGAAACAAGGAGATATAATTGCATCATCGAATTCTCGCAGGCTCTGGAAATAGATAAGATAACAGACGACGATTACAGTCTCTTGCTTTACTATAATCCCAGTCTTTCTGAAATTAAATTGTTCTCCGGAAATGAACTGATTCTCAAAATACTGGTGGATAGCATTATATTTGCCCCTGTTGCAATAAACAAGCTGTCGCGAAGATGATTCGATCATTATAATTATTAGGATAAAATTATGATTAAGAGATATTCAAGACCAGAAATGTCCAAGATCTGGGAACTGCAGAATCGCTTCCAGTGTATGCTGGATGTGGAGATTGCGGTCTGCAAGGCAATGAATGCGATGCAGATAATTCCTGACGAGGATCTTGAAACAATTGTTAACAAAGCAGATTTCAATGTGGAACGTATCGACGAAATTGAAGTCACCACCAAACATGACGTTATTGCTTTTCTGACCAATGTTGCTGAATATGTGGGACCGCCCTCGCGCTGGATTCATTATGGTCTCACCTCTTCCGATATTCTCGATACAGCAACCTCTCTTCAATTGAAACAAGCAGGTGAACTCATCCTGAGAGATCTGGAGAAAATCAGTGAAGTTCTCAAAATAAAAGCCAAAGAATACAAATATACTCTGTGCATAGGTAGATCTCATGGTATCCATGCAGAACCTACCACATTCGGATTGAAATTCGCTCTCTGGTATGACGAGATGCAGAGAAATATCGCGCGTATGACAGAAGCCGTTAAAATAATATCTGTTGGCCAGATTTCCGGTGCCGTTGGCAACTATGCCCATGTTTCCCCAGAAATCGAAGAACTCGCCTGCAGTTACCTCGATCTGAAACCAGTGAACATATCCACCCAGGTAATTCAGCGCGATCGCATCTCACAATTCATGAGCGTCGTGGCGATCATAGGTTCCACTGTAGAAAAAATAGCCCTGGAGATAAGGCATCTGCAGCGCACCGAGGTCATGGAAGCAGAAGAAAATTTCAGCAGTGGACAAAAAGGTTCCTCTGCCATGCCCCATAAAAGAAATCCGGTCGTTTCCGAACAATTATGTGGTCTGGCAAGATTACTGCGGGTGAACAGCCTCGCTGCAATGGAAAATAATGCCCTCTGGCATGAACGGGACATAAGTCATTCCTCTGTGGAACGTATCATACTGCCAGATTCGACTATCCTGCTCAACTATATGCTCAGCAAAACCATAATACTCCTTGAAAATCTGATAGTTTATCCAGAGAACATGTTGAGAAACCTGGAAATGACCAGAGGCCTGGTTTTTTCACAGGCTCTGCTTCTGGAGCTCACCAGAAAGGGATTAAGCCGGGAAACAGCTTACGAAATCGTGCAGAGAAATGCTCTCCAGTGCTGGAAAACAGCGGAGAATTTCAAAGATCTGATAACTGCTGATCCGGAAATCAATGAATATCTTTCTGATAATGAAATAAACCAAATCTTCGAATACGGACGCTATATGGAAAATACAGAACATATTTATCATAGAATTGGCATAATATGATCAGCGAAGATTATAATCCTCTGGAATATATATTGAAGATACAGCGCTTGAAACTGCGCATAGCAATAATACCCGTCCTGATCGTTCTGGTTAGTTTTGCTATTAACTACAGTCTTAGACTTGATGTTGTTAAATATATTTCCCTGTTCGGACTGTTGCTTTATTTTTTCATCAACCTTATCTTCCACTATCGCAGAGCAGTTGCTCCGGAAGAAGCAGGAACAGTTTTCTGGTCTCCCATTAGTGGCAAAATAAAAGAGATCGATAATGAAAAACATACCATAACCATCTCTAAAAGATTTTTTGATCCCGCTGATATCCGCTGCCCGGGAAATGACTTCTGTGATGATTTCATGATTCTCTCCCACCGGGCTGTTCTATTTGAAAATAAATGCCGGCTTGCTGGCAGACTTATTGGTATCCTGCCCGGACCTGCAAGGTGCATCTGCATATTGAAAGAGAACATGAAATCTGAGATTCGAATAAATGCACGCGTCACAGCCGGTGACACACCAATTGCTTCGGTAATTACGGACAATGACACTTAAGTCAGATTTTAATCCCAATACCGCAAAAGGTAAGATCAAGTTACTGATTCCCAATATTTTCACAGCTTTGAGCCTGGGAACGGCATTAATTGCATTGAATTTTATCATGGACGGCAGTTATTACACCACTGCCTGGTTGATAACACTGGCAATAATCTTGGATGGATGCGACGGAAAAATTGCCCGGCTGCTGGGAACAACCAGCCGTTTCGGTTCTTTATTCGATACAATAGCAGATTTTGTTGCCTTCGGTATTGTCCCCGCCTTTCTGGTTTTCCGTTTTTCCCTCTACCGCTTTAATTTTGCTGGCGCTGTTATTTCCCTTATCTATGTTTTCTGTGGTGCTTTCAGGCTGATTCGTTACAGCCTTAAACATCACGAAGACAGCACCAAAAAACCTTTCACGGGTCTGCCCATCCCCGCAGCAGCAGGATTAATGAGCTCCATGATATTAACTTTTCATAGCCATTTCTCACTGCCCGTTCACCATTTCCTGCTATCACCGCTAATGTTATTTTCATCTTTCCTGATGATCAGCCACTGGGAATACCCACCCCTGGAAAAAGACATTCTGAAATCAAAGATTTGCAAAGCTATCCTGGTTATCATCCTCATCATTATAGCTTCTGCCTTTAAACACCTGCCCCTGTTGTACCTTTTGCTTATTTCTTCCTACATCATTTACGGAATTGTTCTACGTCTGATTACTCCCGCCCCTAATAATGAAAAATCCACTCGGACTTCTGGTTGACCTTGTCTTTCCTCCCGTCTGCCTTTCCTGCGGAACAAGAATAACAGACCAGCGGTATCTACTCTGTCCTGAATGCTCCCGTGAATTGGAATTCCGCGATAATCAATGCCTTATCTGTGGTTCAACTACCCAAAACAACCATTGCCAGATCTGTCAACAGACACCGTTTATTTTCAACAAAGCTGTCAGTATCTATGACTTTAACCGGATTGTAAGAAAACTTCTGCATGAACTCAAGTACAACGAATTGTCCATAACCGCTAAATTCCTGGCTGACAGAGCCTTACAATATATCCAGACCTATGATCCCTTTCCTGCTATTGACTGGATCACCTGCGTGCCCCTGCACCGTGTAAAGGAAAGATCCAGAGGATACAATCAGTCAGGTTACCTGGCCAGATTTATAGCAAAAGCCTTGGATCTGAAATACCTTCCCGATTTGACAAGACGGGTCAAGTTTACAGAAACCCAAACAAGATTGAGTCGTGAACAGAGATTAGTGAACGTGCAGAATGCCTTCCGGATGAACAGGAAATATAACATCACATCAAAAAATATTCTTCTTGTTGACGATGTATTCACAACAGGAGCAACCCTGAATTCCATAAGTAAATGTTTAAAAAATAATCAGGTGGGAAATATCTATGTCTTGACAATAGCAAGAGCATAAAATTTTTTTATTATTTAAATAATTAAAGGGATATAAGTCTTAAAATGGAATATATTGTCGAGATTTCAGCGGAAAGAGCCGCTGAAATAATTGAGAAAATAGCAAAATTCATAGTCAGGAAAAGAATGGCTGCTCCAGCAATTATGACCATCGAGTCATTACGGCCCCTGAACTATATCGGCAGCCAGTTATTGTATTTCCTGGCTCCTTTTGCAGAGCTTATCTTCAATCCCAAGGAATATCAGGAATTTGCCGCCTTGCTGGAGAAAGACGAATATATTAAAATGCTCCTGCACAGGATCGATGAACTCGACGAAGAGCTTCATCGCGAGGAGAGAAAAAAGAAAAAAGCTGTTAGAGAAAGGAGAAAAAGAACAGCAAGAAGGTTTTTGGGACTTGATAAAAAAAAAGGTAACAAGCATTATGATTAATGAATATAAATGGGGAGGATGGAATGGTTGATACTCAACCTTTAAAGAGGATCATTGCCACAGATTGCGGCAGCACTACGACCAAGGCGATCCTGATTGAGTATGTCGACGGAGAGTACCGTCAGACAGTCCGCGGTGAAGCACCCACAACGGTAGAAAAACCATTGAATGATGTCACCAAGGGAGTTATTAACGCTGTAACAGAACTGGAAGAATTAGCCCGGTTGAAGTACAGTGATCAAGAAATAAGCTTTCTTAAAGAAGATACAATTCATATTACAGATAAAGATGAAAAGCAGGGTGTCAATGCTTATGTTTCCACCAGCAGTGCCGGGGGCGGTTTACAGATGATGGTTACAGGAGTTGTTGCCAAAATGACCGGCGAAAGCGCAGAGAGAGCAGCCCTGGGAGCTGGTGCCATAGTAATGGACCTGATTGCCAGCAACGATAAAAGACCTAATTATGAGAAAATAGAACGGATAAGACAACTAAGACCTGATATGATCCTGATGGCGGGTGGTGTTGATGGAGGTACAACCAAGCATGTCGCGGAATTGGCAGAGCTGGTTGCCGCCGCTGATCCCAAACCGCGCCTGGGATCAAGCTACAAATTGCCTGTTATCTACGCGGGAAACAATAAAGCCCGGGATATTATCAGTGATGTCTTGCAGGAAAAGACTGATCTGATTATCACCGAAAATATAAGACCATCTCTTGAAACAGAAAATCTGGGACCGGCACGCGACAAAATACATGACCTGTTCATGGAACATGTTATGGCTCAAGCCCCTGGCTACAGTACCCTGATGTCCTGGACAGTGGGTCCCATTGACGATAAACTCGTAAATATTCCTATAATGCCAACTCCAGCTGCTGTTGGCAATATAATGCAGGCAATAGCAAAACAGAACAATATCGAGGTCCTTGGTGTTGATATTGGTGGTGCAACTACAGATATCTTTTCAGTATTCACCGAAAGTTTCATTTTTAACAGGACTGTAAGTGCAAATCTTGGACTAAGCTACAGTATATCCAATGTGCTGGCAACTGCCGGCATCGGTGAAATAATGCGCTGGGTTCCTTTTTCTATAGACCAATCTGAATTGCGGAACATGATAAAGAATAAAATGATCAGGCCCACCACTATTCCTCAGCAGTTGGAAGAACTTATCCTGGAACAGGCAATAGCTAAAGAAGCCCTTAAATATGCCTTCATCCAGCACAAAGAATTCGCTGTGGGTTTGAAGGGAGCTCAGAAGCAGAGAGAAATCGCTGATGCCTTTGCCCAATCAGTATCTGGTGAAACAATCGTCGATATGTTATCGCTTGATCTTCTGGTTGGAAGTGGTGGAGTCCTTTCCCATGCTCCCAGAAGAAGTCAATCCGCAATGATGCTCATCGACGCCTTTTTGCCTGAAGGTGTAACCCGCCTTGCTGTGGACAGCATCTTCATGATGCCACAACTGGGAGTATTGGCTGAAATAAGCCAGAAAGCGGCTACCGAAGTATTTGAAAAGGACTGTTTGATCTACCTTGGCACCTGTGTCGCTCCAGTAGGCAAGATCAAACCTGATAAAGTTGCCCTGTCTGTCCGGATTGAACTGCCAAATGGTGATTTCTTCGAAGAGGATATAAAATTCGGTGAAATGCGTCTTATCCCGCTGGGTGTAGGTGAAAAAGCCAAAGCAAAATTATCACCCGGTCGCGGTCTTGATCTCGGCGCCGGTAAGAATCAGGAAATCGAAACTGAACTTCATGGCGGTGTCGTCGGAATAATACTTGATACCAGAGGAAGGCAACCATTCATTCTGCCCGAAGAAGCTGCAACCCGCATGGCTCTGCTCAAAAAATGGATGCGCGAGCTCAAAGCCTATCCTGAGGAAATTTTACAATAGGAGGACGAGATGGCACAAGCATATTCACCCGGTTTAACAGTTACCGAAAGCATAATAATCCGTAAGGAAAGAATCCTTCCTCTAAAGGGAACCGTACTTGTTAAGAAAGGAGATAAATTAACATCCGAAGATCTGGTCGCCGAAACCCTGCTTCCCGGAAAAGTTGTTCCTTTTAATCTTGCCAATAAACTGGGAACGATCCCCAATCTGGTTAAAGATTACGTTAAAATCAAAGAAGGGGATCATCTTAAAAAAGGCCAGATAATGGCTGAAACCAAAGGATTCTTTGGGCTTTTCAGGAATATTGTTCGTTCTCCTATCACAGGTGAAGTGGAAAATATCTCCAGTATAACCGGCCAGCTATTACTGCGTGAACCGCATATTCCCTTGCAGATCAAGGCGTTTATCGACGGCATCGTGGTTGACGTGATCGAGAATGAAGGTGTCGTCATAGAAAATAAATCGGCTTACATACAGGGCATTTTTGGTATCGGGGGTGAAACTACCGGTGAAATCATCGTCCTGGCAGATTCCCCTGAAGATTCCATATCTCCTGAAGCAATCAGGGAAGAACACAAAGGTAAGATAATCGTGACTGGATGCATGGTAACCTACGCGGTCATTAAAAAAGCATTAAAAAACGGAATCAAGGGGATCATTACGGGTGGAATCGATGATCATGACCTTAAGGAACTGCTGGGATATAATATCGGGGTAGCCATAACGGGACATGAAGACATAGGGATAACTCTTGTGGTTACGGAGGGTTTTGGTAAAATCAAAATGGCAGCAAAGACCTTCTCCCTGCTGCAGAAATTCCACGGAAAAAAAGCCTCCATACACGGTAAGACCCAGATCAGGGCTGGAGTAATGCGACCCGAAATCATCATCCCGCTGGAATTCAAGGAAGAAGAGCTGAAAGAACCCCAGAACAAGATGTCCATCCTGGAAATAGGTACCACCATCAGAGTCATCCGTCAGCCTAATTTCGGTCTTATCGGTAAAGTTACAGCACTGCCGGAAGAACTGACAAAAGTTGAAAGCGAGACACTGGTCAGAATATTGGAAGCTGAACTGGAAAATGGCAAAAAAGTGATTATACCCAGAGCTAATGTAGAAGTAATAGAAAGTTGACAAATCTTGATTTTTCGAACCGGGAGGATTCATTTGAATGCTCCCGGTTCATATTTTAAAAGCTTCTCAATTGAGATTGATCAGAAACTGATCATCCAGACCGAGATTTGCATTTTCATCGCCTGGTCCGCCAAAATCAATCTCGGTATTGTTCTCGAATTTCACGCGGAAGGTATAATAAAATTCCTGTTCATTTGTCGAGAAGGGCAGTTGAGCAAAAAAGGTCCCTCCGTCTGCTATATCTTCTACCAGTAACCGCAGGGTCGAGTCATAATCGGTAAAATAATAAAGCCGGGAAACCATCATGCCCGATTGGTTGATTAACTTAACGCCAGCATGAGTAGGATCGGCGAATATTCTGGTAGTTTCCTTCGGCTCGACTTTCACCGTGGTCTCAGTAATCCAGCCATTACCATCAAAGATTAGGAAGGTTTCACCTTCAAGATAAATCTGAACATTCTTGGTATCAGCTCCCCAGAATAAAAACTCTCTCCCGGTGTTCACAGACACTTTTTGCGAAGTTCCTTCTCCATCCGCTATCTGTTGTGGTGTAGCTCCTTCCAGAGCATAATCGCCCCCATTTACTGAAAAATAGAGGTTATGCTGGGTCCTGTTGATGAATTTAATTTCCCCTTCGGTTGAACAACCCAGTATGAACAACAGAGGAAGTATCAGTAATAATGTCTTTTTCATAGGACCTCCCTTTCTTATATCATCTTATATCAGATTATAAAAAACATCCCTGCCGGCAAAACGGGCAACATCTCCCAGTTCTTCTTCAATTCTCAGAAGTTGATTATATTTGGCTATCCTTTCACTGCGACAGACTGAACCTGTTTTTATCTGACCTGCATTTACTGCTACCGCCAGATCTGCTATGAAAGTATCACAGGTCTCCCCGCTGCGATGGGAAATAACTGTCGTGAAACCTGCCTTCTGGGCAAGTTCGATTGTATCCAGGGTTTCAGAAAGTGTCCCAATCTGATTGAGCTTTATCAGAATTGAATTAGCACTCTTTTCCTTAATGCCTCTCTGCAGACGGTTAACATTAGTTACAAAAAGATCATCCCCGACGATCTGTACTCTATTACCCAGTTTTTCTGTCAATAGTTTCCAGCCTTTCCAGTCATCTTCTGCCAGACCATCTTCAATGGAAATTATGGGATAGTTCTGGACCATTTTGATATAATAGTCTACCATTTCCTCAGAATTCAAGGTTGCATTTTCTGCCCGTAAATGGTATTTACCCTCATCATAGAATTCCGATGAAGCAGGATCAAGAGCAATGAAAACATCCTCACCGGGTCTGTATCCGGCCAGGTCAATAGCCGTAACAAGCATTTTCAGTGCTTCCTCATTGGATTGAAGATCGGGGGCAAAACCACCTTCGTCTCCCACTGCAGTATTCAATCCTTCTTTCTTCAGATGAGTTTTCAAGGCCTGAAATATTTCAGCGTTTATTCTGAGAGCTTCCCGAAAACTGGTTGCTCCCAAAGGCATGATCATGAACTCCTGAAGATCTACATTATTATCGGCATGTTTTCCACCATTGAGAATATTTGACATGGGAACAGGTAATAAACGTGCATTGGCGCCGCGTATATAGCGATATAACGGAATACCAAGCTCGTTGGCTGCAGCCCGGGCACATGCCAGTGAAACCCCCAGAATTGCATTTGCTCCCAATTTCTGCTTGTTTTTACTACCATCTAATTCTATCATGATCTTGTCAATTAATGCCTGCTGCTCAACATCATATCCAATAAGTGCCGGGCCCAGGATGTCATTAACATTGCGGACAGCACCAAGCACTCCCTTGCCTCCGTATCTTCCCGGATCTCCATCCCTCAATTCAACGGCTTCATACTCACCTGTTGAGGCACCACTGGGTACAGCAGCAGATCCTACGAATCCGGATTCGAGTTGAACCTCTACTTCCACAGTAGGATTACCGCGTGAATCAAGAATCTCGCGTCCAGTTACAACCATTATTTCAGACATTATCTTCCTCGTTCGTTCTTTATTTATCTCCCCTAAAAACCTTCTCCAGTAATTTTACTGAGCCCAGAATAGCTGATGCTTCATAAGGAATCACCACAGTCTTGTCCTCTTTCTGGACTATCTCATTGAAAGCAGCGATATATTTGACAGCCAGCAAATACTGGGCTGGATCAGTACCTGTTTTCTCAACAGCTCGTGATACTTCTTGAATGGCTTTGGCTTCCGCTTCGGCAACGAGAATCTTTGATCGGGCTTCTCCCTCTGCCCGTTTAATCTGCGCTTCCTTTTCTCCTTCCGCTACCAGAATCTTAGACTTCTTTTCCCCTTCAGCTTCCAGGATTTTAGCCCGCCTGTCTCTTTCAGCTCTCATCTGCTTTTCCATAGCTACCTTGATCTCCTGGGGCGGGTTAATATCCTGCAGCTCTACCCGGTTAACCTTTACACCCCACTTATCTGTTGCCTCATCAAGGATGTCCCTGAGTTTGGAATTTATTGTATCCCGGGAAGTAAGTGTCTTGTCCAGTTCCAATTCCCCGATGACATTTCGCAGAGTGGTCTGGGTTAGCTTTTCAATCGCCTGTGGTAGATTGTTGATCTCGTAAACAGCCTTAACGGGATCCGTGACCTGGAAATACAGAAGTGCGTCTATTTCAATTGATACATTGTCCGAGGTAATAACATTCTGACGGGGAAAATCGTATACGGTTTCCCTGAGATCTATCTTTGTTTCAGTTTTGATCTGGACATATTTGTTACCCTGGAAATCAGTTCGCACAAATCGCCAGTTTATCGCCCTGGATTTATCTATAACTGGCCAGATAATATGCAGACCACTTTCCAGAGTTCTATTGTATTTACCGAGTCTTTCTATTATCATCACCTGAGCCTGTTTTATAACAACCAGACCCTTGGCTATCAGAATAAGCACAAACACCGCCAGGATAATAAATACAACTGGCATTATCCCTCCTCGATCTTCAGTTTTTTTACAATCAGTTTATTACCCTCAAAAGATACTACCTGAACTTTCTCACCGCAAGCTATATCCTTACCATCTTCACTTACCGCTGACCACTCTTCACCTCCGATCTTAACATAACCTCTGCCATCGACCGGAATTCCCTTGGTAATTATGCCACTCTTTCCTCTCAAGGCAAAAATATTGGTCTCGGGTGTGTTTTCCGAGATCAGCCTCTTGCTCAATCTTCTCAGATTCACGAAGACAAGGAATGTGATCACCGTGAATAACAGGATTTGAATCGTTATATTATCTATAAATATCGAAAAAACCCCGGTAAGAATAGCTCCTATACCAAAACTCATAAAAAGGAATCCGGGAGTGAATATTTCTACTATCATGCAGATGATACCGATCATAATCCAGACAGCCCATCCTTCCATCCTTTCTCCCCCTAACTTTCTTTTTCTTCCTTGTCCTCATCCGGCATAGGTTTATATATCCTCTTGATTTTGCGCTTATAGGGTCTGTCTGAGTAATAACGGTAGGATGAAGAAGATCCATGTGAAGTTCTTATTCCAAGAGACGACATGACCTTCAGTAACAATATTACGCAAAGGTAGAATATCGTCAGGGCCAGTATCAGCATGACAAAAACGATAAGAGTGGTAAGAATAAATTCCCGTACATGAAGCAACAAACCTTCATTACTGCTTTCATCCAGTCTGATCCTTACATACATCAAATAATTATCCTGGAACTTACGGAGCATTTTATCCTGGTTACTAAGACTGTCAATTTCGGCCTGAACTTTCTCCAGCTGAACAGTGAACTGGCTAACCCTTTCCGGAATTGAGCTTTTGTTTATCAATTCAAGGATCTTATTCTTGGTTGTTTCTTTATTCTCTAAATGAGCCTCAATGTTTATATCAAAACGCACCTTATCATTAGTGTGGATATTCTCATTAACCAGACCCGATATTTTTCTTAGTTCATTGCTGTTCTGCTGAAACAGAGAATCAGGCGCTTCAAAGAGGGCAACATACAGCTCTTCTGTTGAGTTGGAATAGATAAGATGGTTCCTGGAGTCCTGCAGGGCAGATATCACCTTGTTGACCGTTTCCCCCATCTGAACAGACTTGTAAAGCAACTGTGCTTTTTTATAATTCTGAGCATTCTTGTAAATTGTATTGGCATGGGAATCTTCAACAACTTTATTCGGCGTGGAAAATATATCAAGAATACTGGACTTCTTGATGCCAGCATAGACTGAAATCAGGAATACCACCAGAATGATCATTATTTTAGTACTTCTTCTCAGAGTTACCATAGGATTTCTCCTCTTTCTTTAATATTTCTTCTGCATATTTCAGGGCAAGTTCCGTTTGAGAGCCAGCCAACATTCTGGCAATTTCCTTCTTTCTTTCTTCATCTCTCAGAAGAGTCAAAGAAATCTGCGTCTTTTCTTTTCCAGATTTCTTTTCAATGGCATAATGACGTTGAGCATAGGAAGCAATCTGGGCAAGGTGGGTAACACAGATAACCTGATGAAACTCTCCGATCCTACAGATAAATTCTCCCAACAATTCAGCTGTTCTACCACCAATGCCGCTGTCAATCTCGTCAAATACAATGGTACGTCTGTCCAGCCTGTCCGTAAGAACTTTTTTTACAGTTAGCAGGAACCGTGACAGCTCACCACCCGATGCAGCCATTTTAAGAGGCTGGATTCTAACACCTTTATTTGCGGAAAAAAGGATCTCTATCTGATCCTGCCCAAAGGGTCCTACAGATTCCAGACCGTAATTATCAAAATATGTGTGTTTATTGATGTCAAATCTTATTTTTACCTGACCTTCCGGCATTGCTAACGACCTGATATTCTTTTCCAGTTCCTTTTCCAGAGACTGTGCTATTTTTTTTCTTCTCTCACTCAGTTCCAGTGCTTTCTTCTTGATCACTGCCGCTTTATTACTTATATCACCCGCCAGCCTTTCTATTTTTTCAGTATCTGTGCTGTAATTGGAGATCTCGGTTCGGATCTTATCCAGATATACCATCATTCCCTGTAGATCCGTCTTATATTTTGCCTTCAGTGTGTTGATAGCATTTAATCTTGTTTCCACCTCCATCATGAGAGATTCGTCAATACTGATTATATTCTGTATATAACGTATTGCTGAACTCACTTCATCCAGATTTGCCATTACTTCCTGTAAATATGATACTGCTTTACCTATTTCCACATTATCATCCTGGAATCTAATAAGTTTTCCCAGAAAGGAATTCAGAATATCATAAACCGATTCTTCCCTCTCAAATACGTTATGCTCTATGGAACGACAGAGATTCATTATTTCCTCTGCATGACTGAGGAGGTTAATTTCGTTCTGTAGTCTTTCATCTTCCCCGGGCTGCAGCTTCACCTGAGTAAGTTCATCCGCCTGATATTCATAGAGTTTTATCTTTTCAGATATATCACGTTCTTTCTGTCTTAATTCATTCAACTCCGTAATATTTCTAGTAAATTCCCTGAAAAGTAAGTTGAATCCTTCCCTTTCAGCTTCCAGACCTCCATAGAGGTCCAGCACCTCAAGCTGATAATTTTCGTCCAGCAATCGCTGCTGGTCTCTCTGACTATGAAAATCCAACAGAATACTCCGAAAATCGGTCACTATATTCTGCGAAATTCTTCTACCATTCAAATAGGTTCTTGCCTTCAGACCGGTTGAGATCTCTTTGGTGAAGCATAATTCTTCTTCCTCTGGATCAATTTCGTATTCCTGCAGCAGTTTCACAAGCTCCTTGTTTTCCTTATCCAGGTCGAGTACTACCTCAAGCTTTGCCGGTTTGCTTTCATCATAGAGCACTCCGGGACGCAAAGAACTTCCAAAGATCAAATCAATGGCTCCCACAATTATCGATTTCCCGGCACCGGTCTCGCCACTCAGAACCTGAAGACCTGAATCCAGGGTAAGTTCCAGATTATCCACAATTATGAAATTTTCCAGTTTAAGATTTCTTATCATTTCTGACCCAGATGGAATTTCTTCCTCAGTATCTGGAAAAACGTCTTATTACTTAACTTGATAAATTTTACCTTCTGGGGTGAGGAAGACACGATCACCTCATCCTGGTTCCGCAGATTATAGCTATTTCGACCATCCATCTGTAAAAGGCATTCGGATTGTGTTTGTTTGATCATGAACCTGATCGTGTCCGCAGCAGAAAAGACCATGGGACGTACGGTAAGTACATGTGGATTTAAGGGTGTCAATACAATCGCTTCCATAAGAGGCGATATTATCGGTCCTCCTGCCGAAAGATTATATGCAGTTGAACCAGTGGGAGTCGAAGCTATTATACCATCACACCTCGTTTCAACAACAAACCTGCGGTTGCTTGAGATATAAATATCTATCAATTTGGGAGCCTGACCACGATGGATAACCGCATCGTTAAGAGCTGAAGCAAGAAAAACCTGTTTTCCGTCCCTTTTTATCTGAACACGTAATAACATCCTTTCCTGGATCTTGAACTTGTTGTTCTTAAGGTCATCAATAGACTTTTCCAGTTCCTTCAGGTTGCTTTCAGAAAGAAAGCCCAGCTGACCCAGATTTATACCCAACAGGGGTGCGTTAGCCTTCAGAGAAAAATTAATTGCCCGAAGAAACGTCCCGTCTCCGCCAAAAGTCAAGATACAGTCAATCTTGGATTTCTCCATATTATCAATTGTCTTGATGAATTTGGGCAGGAATTCACTCTGTTCTGGTATCTTGAAGAACTCTAAGTTCTTGCTTCTATGCAAGTCCTGCAGCAATTTGAATATTCTTTCCTTCTCCTGATAATTGGGATTGAACAGAATACCGAAATTTTTCATCCTCTCTTCCCTTCACTGCAATGATTCGTATATTCTCAGATAGGATTCATACCTTTCTCCAGGCAGTAATCCTTTTCCCAGGCTGTTCTTTATCGCACAGTCAGTCTCATGAATATGGGTACAATTGTTGAATTTGCACTGCCGATACTTTTTCTCAAACCCCGGGAATACTCTGGGCAATAAGTCTATGTCATCTCTCTTCAATCCGAAGGTCTTTATCCCGGGCGTATCGACCAGGTAACCGCCAAAGTTCCATTCCAGCAACCTAATCTGAGTAGTGGTATGCTTTCCTTTGCCAGTATTGCTGCTAATGCCGGCCACATCGAGTTCCAGACCGGACTGTAATCTATTCAGCAGAGATGACTTACCTGCTCCCGAATGTCCCGAAAACACGGTTTCCTTTCCAAGCAGACATTGCCGCAACTCATCTATACCCTTATTCTGCAGGGCGGACGTGAAAAGAACCCTGTAACCGTTAATCAGGTAGTATTTCAATCCAGAACTTTCCAGCTTTTGTATATCATCCGCCAGATCGATCTTGTTTACACAGATCAGCGCTGATATATCAGCAATGGCAGCCGCGCATAAATAGCGATCAATAAGCCCCAAGCTTATATCTGGCTCGCGCCAGGAAGCTGTTATCACAACCTGATCGATATTGGCAGCAATTATGATCTTTTTCTGGAATTCATCTTCCGAATATCTGGAAAGGACGTTAATTCGCGGTAGAATCTCCTCAATCCTGGGATTATCAATAACATCCACATTTACAAAATCCCCGGCAGCCACCGGGTTTCTTGTCTCCAGATTGATCTGTTTCAATCGACCACCCATAGTGGCCATAAGCTCCTCATGATCAACCATGACACGACAGTTGTAATTGGACATTACCTCCAGGATCCTTCCCTTTTTTAATTCAACCTGGGATTTCTGAGTTTTCTCAGATTTCTGGGGGATTTTCTTTTCCGCTTTTTTATTTTCTATCACCTCTTGGCCATAAAAGCTATCCAGATCGCCTATTTCAATATTCTTTAATCTGAGGTTCTGTCTTTTAAACTTCTTCTTGTCCTTCTTTTTCTGCATATTACTCCAGGAGCGAATTCAGCACTAATTCAATTTTATCAGTCGCTACTCTGGTGTTGATACAGGGACCTTCAGGTCTTTCGTTCAATATGCCGTATACAGGTATGGGAAAAACTTCTCTTAAACCTTCAACCAGGTCTCTTTCACAGGCAACGGCGATTATCAGTTTAGGTTTATTCTCCACTATTATTTTCCTGGCCAGCGTACCCCCTGTAGCAATTGCGATAGAAATCCCGTGCTTTTTGGCCAGAGAAATAAGCCTTGCTATATCGCATTTTTTACATTCCTGACAGTTAAAGATGTTAACCGTGATCCTAAGACCGCATCTTGTATCCTGCAGGCAATGTGGCAGCAGCAGGAGTATATCAGAAGATCTGAATTTCCTGCGAAGTGCTTTTATGAATGAGTTGTTCAGAAAAACGAAGGATTCCCTGATTCTGTCCTTACTCAACCCGATAAGGCGACCAAAATACAGCGTAACGGGAAAAAGAATTTTGATAAAAGCATGTACAGCAAATTTAGCCACCAGAAAATTCTTCTCCAGGAAACATGTTAAATAAACCAGTATGGTGCCTAGAATCAGAACAAAATAGAAAATTCTCAAAAATGTCAGGGACAGATTGGCCAATATTTCACTGATCTCATGTAACCTTGGCGAAACGAACCACCATAACAAGGTTGTTACAGCCATCATCATAATAAGAGTAATCGTTGAAAGAAAAAGGAACAATCCCTTTCCCTTGGTATCGATATTATATTCCATCGTCCAGTTTATACCCGCTTTCCAACCTTGCCCCAATTGCAAAAGCATACGCCGACATGATCTTCTTGCCTGCTGGCTGAACTTCCTGTATAAGGATATCCTCATCTGCGGTGGCAACATGGAAGCCAGCATTCTTTATTATATCCACCACTGTACCTGCCGGTTCATCCGACCTGATACCTGTAAGACCAGCCTTGATTATTTTAAGTATCTTTTTATTATATAACGCTTTTGCACCCGGTGCATCAGCCAGTCCCCTTATCTGGTTAATTAGACTCAGCGCACGATTCTGCCATAGTATAACCATATCCTCGGAAGTTAATTTTCGGGTATAGGTGGCCTGCGTTTCATCCTGAGGAGTTAATGATACAGTTCCGCTCTCCAGCATATGAATCACGGTGATAATATCTTCAGCTCCTTTTCTTGCCAGTTTTTGCGACAGGCTTGAGAAATTATCTTCCTCGGTAATTCTATACTTACTCTGATAGATAATCGGACCTGCATCCATTTTTGCTGTTATCCTGAACACGGTATTCCCCGTTAAGCTGTCATCATTGAACAGTGTATAATTTATCGGTGATGCTCCCCGGTAACGTGGTAGCAGCGAAGGATGAAGGTTAATACAGCCAAATTCAGGCAATTTTCTCAATTTTTTTTTCAAGTAACCACCATAAGCTACTGTAATAATAAGTTCTGGTTCAATTGAGTTAAGGATGCTCATGATATCTTCAGAATTGACATCTTCCGGACAAAGAGTTGGGATATTCAGGTTTTGAGCTTTTATTTTGACTGGTGCCGGTAGTAGTTTTCTATCCCTTCCTTGAGGTTTATCAGGTTGCGTTATGCACAATAACGGCTTATATCCTTGCTCTGTTAAATTTGCGAGAGTCGGTAATGCAAATTCAGGCGTTCCCATGAAAATGATTCTCTTTAAATGCATCAATACCGGATATTTTCCCCTTCAGCGTTTGTTGTGTGTTTTAACTCCCTGATCTTTCTGCTGATGCTTACTCTACCGAGTTTGGGTACTTTGTCGATGAATAATATCCCATCAAGATGGTCATATTCATGTTGCAAAGCACGAGCAAAGATACCTGTCGCCGTCAAGGTGAAATTTTCTCCCTTTTCGTTTCTGGCTTCAATAACAACCTTTTCCGCTCTTTTAACTGCTGCATATACATCAGGTAAACTGAGACATCCCTCTTCAGCTTCCACTTCCCCGGAAAATTCCTTGAATCTCGGATTAATAAAAACAAAAGGTGACTTTTTTGCTCCTTCTTTGTACCAGTAAGGATCAACGACAAATATCCGCAGTGATTTTCCCGTTTGTGGCGCCGCAAGCCCCACGCCATCTTTCTCATACATGGTAGCCGTAAGATCTTCGATGAATTTTCTCGTCTCCGAATTTAACTCATCAACTTCACGGGCCTTCTGTCTGAGAATCTTATCGCCAATTATTCTGATCGGTAGTATACTAGCCTTGTTTTTCCTCATTGATAATCCCTGCAATGGCGTTCCTCTGGAATTCAATCCGGGTATTGCTCGATTCATCTACTCTGAGTACGATGATATTCTTTTCCTTCTTGACATTGACAACCTTGCCAATTATCCCGCCATTGGTAATGACTGTATCATGTATCTTCAAATTGTCTATAAGGTTCTGATGGTCTTTCTGACGCTTCTTCTGCGGTCTGATAATAAGAAAATAAAATATCAGGAAAATAAAAAGGAATGGTAGTAAACTGGCAAACAGGTTAGGCTGGGCACTCTGCCCACTGCCAGTTTGTAATATTGCATAATACATAATTCTACTCCTTGGACATATTTTTTATTGAAAATGTATTACCGAAAGCAGCAAATGCAATAATATATTGGTATATAATCCCGCCATAATATCATCGCTGACTATTCCCCAACCCCCCGGCAATCTCTGTAAGAGATTAACAGGAAATGGTTTAATAATATCAAAGAACCTGAATAAAACAAAAGCTGAAATCATTATGATAAGACTTTTCTTCAGGAACATGATGCTGACGAGATAACCCCAGGCTTCATCAAGAACAATCCTGCGGTCATCCTTTCCCAGTTCTTTTTCAGTTATTGTCATCAATATTACTGATATTAGCAAAGCTGCAAACGTAAAAAAAAGGTAACCTTTTCCAGTCAGTAAAAAAGAGTAATTTGCAACCGGAACCAGGTAAAGGATACAGGCAGTAATTAAAGTTGCCGCCGTTCCCGGTATACGCGGCATAAAGCCAACACCAAAGAAGGTTGAGATGATAAGGGATAAATTCCGTAATATTATCTATTCCTCCAGAAATGTTTCAATATAAATTTCTTTCGTGAGATCGGCAATCAAATTCTCATAAAGCTCATTTTCTTTCTCACTGATGACAAGCTGACGCAGGCGGTCTGAAATTTCTTCATAGGTGTATGGTCTTTCCGGAATCTGTCTCAACTTACCCAATATGAATACCTGATCTCCATCCCGCACCAGTTCGGAATATTCACCATAATCAAGCTGGGTGAAATACTCCCTGAATAATTCCGGATATTCGTTACTGGCAAATTCCCCGATTATCCCGCCATTTTCAGCAGTAGTCTCATCCTGTGAAAATTCTCTGGCAAGTTGATAAAAATCTTCCCCGGCACGCAAACGTGCCAGTATTTCTTCCATGGTGTCTATAACCGCCTGAATGTCATTTTCTGTCGGTGCAACTCCCCGCAGGATATGTTTCACTCTCACTTCATCTTCTTTCTTCTCAACCATTTTCAAAATATGATATCCAAAGCGGGTTTCCACAACATTGCTGATTTCCCCTTCCCTCAGGGCAAAAGCTGCTTCCTCGAAGGGTTTGACCATCATTCCTTTCCCAAAAAAGCCAAGATCACCTCCGATTAAATCTTTATTATCCGGATCAAGGCTCTCAATAATGCTGTTAAAATCCTCTCCTTCCTTTAACCGATCCATGATGCTGTTTATTTCAATCAGACCTGCTTCCTTGGTTTTATTACTAGGCTCAATGTTCATCATGATCGTACCAAGCTGATCCATCGCCGGTCGGGGAGGGATATCCGCCTTGTTGTCCAGATAATAATTTTCTACTTCAGCCTCGGTTACATGTACCTTGTTCCTTATTTCCTCATTAATAAATTGATCTCGTAATTTGGTTTCGATTATCATCTCAATATAAAACTCTTTCAATTCCAGGATAGTCAACCCTGTTTCTTTCTTCAGCTGCTGCCTGAATTCATCCTCATCAGGAAACTGCGCAGATATCTGATCTATCTGTTTCTGAGCAAGATCCTTTACTTCCAGGTCATCTATCTCGTAACCTCTTTCTTTCGCCTTTTGAACAATTATTCTTGATTCCATCATTTCCCTGAGAATATCAAATCTTGAAAGCTCCTCCTGCAGAAAACCTGCGGCTTCCATTTGCTGTATCCGCATTTCCAGTTCACTGTTCAATATTATTTCCCGGCCTACTTTAGCCACTATTCTGTCAATTACCTCCTGAGCATTAACTGATAAACAGGTAAAAATCAGGATTGGAATAACTGCATTTTTAATCATTATGAAATCTCCTAAAAAATTATCAGCAGATCAGCTTTTTCCCTGAGCTCATATATCAGATTATTGAAGATCTCCTTTCTCTTTTCTTCCTGAACGATATTTCTTATATCCTCCTTGACTTCTGTGAAAGGTTTATCTTCATATACTGTACGTTCTTCGTAATGTCTTACAATATAGAAACCCTCTTCCAGCTCCACGGTCTTATAATACCATGGTTTAAGGGAAGACAGAACTTCCCACATTCTGCGGTCCATGTTTTTCTCACCCATAAATCCTATAAATCCACTGTTCTCAGAGCTCTTCTCCTCCGAATATTTCTTTGCTGCTTCATTAAATGATAAACCTCTGTTCATGAGTGTAAGTACTGAATCAAGCTTTGTTTTTTCCCTGATGAATATTCTCTGAACATTAAATTGCTTATATTGTTTCTGAAACTTGGTTTTATGCATTTTATAATAATTGAAGAGATCATCCTCGCTCAATTCAATAAAACTCATTTCCTGAGCAAGCACGGCATTTGACTTTACATTCTTTTCAGCAATTTCCACTCTCATTACTATCTTTTTCTGCTGCGACAACTTTCTACGGTCTGCTTCCTGGGCCAGCAGGGTTATGTTCACCCATTCATTTATCCTTTCTCTCTTCTCATCGGAAGACATGTTTTCCCATTCCATACCTGAAAATAAAGCCTTAAACTCTTCCATCATTAAAACATCATCATTAACCCTGGCAACTATACTTTCTTCCCTTTCCCTGCCACAGGCAGAAAGTAAAATTATCGTAATAAATCCTAAAACTAATGTTCGTTTCATTATTTCTCGTCATCAAGATAGGGTGGTGTATAAATAATCTTAAGAACGGGTCTTATCAGCTCATCCGAATCTTCACTGGTAGCAAAGGCCATATGTTTGAAATCCTTGTTCTCGTAGATCGATCTGATCATGATCCCTTTATTCTCTCTCTCTCCCGAGGTTATATACTGGATAATATTGGTAACATCTACGGAAAAAGCTTCTGTTCCAAGCGTATCAGTAACTGTATCATCATACAGGAACTCATAACCGCCATCTGGAACCAAGGGTACGGAAATATCATTGAAATCAAGGGAATCCGCAGTAACCAGATATGATCTTAGGGAGAAGCTTCCATCTAAGGGATAAGGTTCCGAATCATTACTTACCAGAATTATCTCAGCCCTGTTTATGGTCATACGTCTGTAATCATCATTATCTTCAATACCTGAATTGTCCATGTTAATGAAAATGCTGTCCTCCAATCCTATCTTCACTAACATCCTGACAGGTCTGATATTGGAAACAAAAAGCTGTCCTGTAAAATTCTGATAGTTGAAATCATGAGAATAGATAAAAGTATCTTCATTAAGTTCCTGGTCGTAGGTGTCCAGGATAGAATCACCTGCCGTATAGTAATAATCAAAATTCACGTTAGGATTGAAAACACTTTCATCATCGTAGGTATATTCAGATGAATAAATCTCTAGAAATGCATCCTCCTGTTCAGTATAAAGAATCAGTCCAAAATCGGTCGAGTCTTCCTGAACCCAATCGAACAATATTTCATTCGG
>JAFGRJ010000089.1 GCA_016935235.1 Candidatus Cloacimonadota bacterium | reverse complement strand
GATATTCCGATAATACCTGTTGATCAGCAGAAATTGTTCCTCAGTGGCGTGACCGGCGGGTAGAGCAAAGCTCTCATGACTGAGCCCGTGGTCCTTGAGATTTAACCAGTCCTGGTAAATTTCCTGCTCCAGAGTCTCGGGATCGAGAGTGGGCAGGTTGTAATGATGCAGAGTATGACCACCGGTTTCCCAACCATGAACAAGCTCCAGTTCTTCAGCTTCCGTCCAGCCATAGCAGCCGGTCATGCCCATGTGGGCGGTGTTGATGAAGTTGGTCGCTCTGAAACCGTATTCCTGCATCATGGGCAGGGCTACTGTATAAACACTTTCATGCTGATCATCGAAGGTGATGGCAATTTTGGTTCTACCATCCCAGGAGGAAGGAGGAAAATCACAACCCCCCGGGAGAAGAAAAAGCAGGATAATAAGTCTAATCGATCTGAAAACTTGCATTTGCCTGTATTCCCAGAAGGTAAAATTCATCATAAGACGAGAAAAAATAACTCAGGTTTGCACCAACGCTGAACAGGTTATGGAAGTTCAGTTGAGCAATGAAATTATATTCCCTGTCGATATAGTCGGCAGAGAATTCATTCATGTCATGATAACGGAACAACAGGGTCTGGGAGAACAACTTATACTTCAAGGAAAGATAGGATGTGATCTGCCAGTTGCGGTTTTTTATATTGCTGTAATCGGTGTACAGAAAATTGGTTCCTGCGCGCCAAGTAGGGGAGAGTTTAAGGTTCAATTCTGTAAGATTTCTGAATTCCTTGAGTTCCAGGGAAGGAACATACTGATAGATCAGGGCATCATAGAAATCCAGGTTCTTGATTTTTTGATTGAATTCAGCACCTGTGATATGCGTTTTCTCATTGAATTCTGAACTTCGCGAGACATACAGATAGAATATTCTATACTCATGTAATTGATCATGATGGGAAATATTACCATTGACAATGGAAGTGTTATAGGAATTACCTCCGATATTCACATTCAGACAGAAATTGCCGGTTTGGTAGGCACATTCCGCCCCATCGAAACGGTATTCTGTCAGTACAGCCCGATCAAAGAAGACATTGTTGATATTTTTCTGAAAAATTTCAGAGCCTTTGCCAAATTCCAGGCGATCCAGTTTGTAACTGAAAACAAAATCAGAGCAATGCTGGGAAACACCGGTGCGGTATATGATGATTTCTTTATCGAACATGACATTGTCATGGCGAAGCTCCAGCCAGAAATCAGTCCTGGTGTTCAGATGAAGGTCACCCCTGATACCCAGAATAAGCTTATCACAATAGACAAAGTCATGATAACTTTTTTCAGGATAATATTCTGAACCAACAAAGGAATCCAGCCGGTAATTTATGCGGAAGGATTGCAGCCAATCTGCTTCACCGGAAGCTGAACAGACCAGTGCAGGTGAGGAAAGCAGGATCAGGGATAACAGGATTTTCATTCTTATTTGAGGAACCGGGCAGCAGTTTTAAACACAGACAAAAAAGCCTTGTTTACTTCTTTCTCGATATTTTCCTTGCCAGGGAAAGGGACCACATGGTTGTATTCGTACTTGAAGTCCATTATCCTGACACGGATCGGGATATTATGTCTTTCACCTCTTAGTGTATTCAATACCTCCGAGGAAGGTACCACCTCATCTTTGAGTAAAGCCAGCGCCATAATCCTGCGGGCAATTTCATGCAGACGTTTTTCGCGGTAGTCTTTCATTTTATGATAATCGAGCATGCTGCGGAAAAAAGTGCCGATAGGATGCAGTTTACTGCAGTAATGAGCAAGACGCTCATCTTTCTCCATCTCTTTTTCCAGATGCTCGATGAAAAAGGAGTAAACAGCTATATTGGCTTCACTGTCCAGGATAAATTTGGAGGTGGCATTCATCCTGTTCAAGGTGGGGCCACCGCAGAAATTGAATACCCGGGAATCGGAGAAATAATTATATGGGTTGGACATCAGGATCAAAATAGCCAGGAAGGAGCCCACGGAATAGGCAAAGAAATCTATGTTTTCGGTTTCATGAATGAGGGGATGATAACCGTTTTTTATTTCGCGTACCAGTTCGATGATATCATGGTAGGTTTGCAGTCCCGACCAGAGGAAGCGTTGTGGAAGCATCTGCAGACGAGTACTCATGGCTGTATTGGCGAAGGAGGAATGGGAAAGGTTGGGGGAGAGTTCCTTGCGTTCCAGGTAGATTTTCCGCATGGTCTTGGGATCGCTCCAGCTGGCAGGAGCCCTGTTCATATGAAAAGCAATCGGGAAGAGAATGACTTTTTTCTGGGTCAGCTCGGCTAATTTCCTTGCCCAGGGCAGATATTTCGACCAATCTTTCTCGTTAAGCCCGTGTAAGAGAATGATAACACCCGATCCTTTCTGGGATGATCTACCCTTCCCGTCCCTTTTCTCTCTCTTAACCTTCTTATCCGGGAGACACTGGAAAATACTGTAGATGAATTTCTTGTTCTCTTCAATTTCTGAATCGCTTATGTTGATGATCCTGTTCAGATTATCGTTGTGAAAATAATCCCTCGTCTGATAGCGGGACTTGAAGGTAAGATGATGTTCCAGGCAGCTGTATTCTTTTTCTCCGGGTAAAAGATTATAATAATAGGAGGTGAATTCCCGGTTGTATATACGCAGCCCCAGCTCCTTCAGATCAATCTGCGCGGGATTTTGATCAAATTTTTCTTTTAAGAACCTGTATTCTTTCAGATAGGTCATCAGTATTATTCCCTGGAATTTCCATCATGAGCAGCATTATTTCACTGCACCATTTATCCTGGATTCTCATAGAAATACTTCACGCCAAGCGTGATTTGCTTGTAAAGTTATTTCTACTTCCCGGCATTCAGATGATGATGCTTTCCAGCAAAAGATTAATCAGCGATATCAACAGGGCAGCCAGTGCAGCTGTTAAACAGCCGGAGATCCTGAACTTTGGGAAAATAGCTGACACTATTTGCAGACACAATCCGTTAATGATAAACAGGAATAATCCCAGGGTGATCAATGTCAGGGGCAGGGTCAGCAAAATGAGGAGAGGTTTGAGGAAAGCGTTGACAAGTGCCAGCAGAATTGCGGTAATGATTGCAGTTAAGAAATCTTCCACCTGGAAGAGTCGGGTAATTTTACCAACCAGATAAATGGACAGAGCTAGAACGATGATCTTTAATATTATAATTTCCATCAGTCTGAAAATTTCCTCATAAATGCCGGTATATCCATTTGCAGGTTGCCGGCAGTATCTTTGGTTTTTATCGGGGTTTTCTTCTTGATATCGATAGAATTGGAATTGGAGCGGATGCGGTTCATCATTTCGCTCAATTCTTCGGAACTGTCCTCGCTACTGTGACGGATATCTTCGATTTCGTAGATTGTATTATCCCTGGAGTTAAGCCCGGTAGCGATCAGTGTAACCTTGATCTTTCCCTCCATCTCCTGGTCAAAGATGATGCCGGTGATGATATCGCTATTGTCAGTTGCCTTCTTGCTGATCTCTTTGGTGATAAGTTCGAATTCATCCATCTTGAAATCCTTGCCAGCAGTAATATTGATCAATACACCCGGACACTTTTCCAGTTTGATGTCGGCTAGCAGTGGATTGCTCATGGCTTGTTTGATGGCTTTCAGAGCTCGGTCATCACCCTCACCCACAGCTGAACCCATCAGGGCAAAACCGCTGTTCTCCATGATTGTTTTCACATCGGCAAAATCAACCTTTATATAACCGCTCGAGTTGATAATATCCGACACAGCTTTGGCTGCTTCGTAGAGGATATTGTCAGCATATTTAAATGCTTCTATGACAGTTGCATTGGGAAGGATCTCCCTGAGTTGCTCGTTGGGAATAACGATCAGAGAATCTACCAGAGCTCCAAGTTTCTTGATGCCGTTTTCAGCGTTCAGCATCCTTTTTTTGCCTTCACCGATAAAGGGGCGATTGATGATACCGATAGTGAGAATTCCCAGTTCCTTTGCCAGACCGGCTATAACGGGGGCTGCTCCGGTCCCGGTTCCACCTCCCATGCCAGCGGCAATGAAAACAAGATCGGTCCCTTCCAGATGGCGGCGAATCTCATCCCGCGATTCTTCAGCTGATTTTCTTCCTTTTTCCGGATTGGCTCCAGCACCCAGACCTTTCGTGGTCTCTTTACCGAGCTGCAATTTGATCTTTGCCTTTGATTTCTTCAAATCGGTGATATCGGTGTTTGCAGCAATAAACTCCACTCCGGTCAAGGAATTATCAATCATGGTGTTGATGGCATTACCTCCAGCGCCGCCTACACCGATGATCTTGATGTTGGTCCCGCTGGGTATTTCATCCTGAGCAAGATCAAGTTCCAGCATCGATCCCCCTATACATACTCCTTGAAAAAATCTCCCAGTTTTCTAAAGAAATTCTTGAATGGATTCTTGATACCGGCACTGGAATAAGGTTTACCTTTGCCGGTTCCCAGTATCTGACGCACATGATACAGGATACCCACCGAAGTTGCGTATTTGGGATTATCCAGCCTCTCGGTTGGTCCCGCCAACTGGGAAAGGTTAGGATATCCGATCTTGGTGGACATATTAAATATTTCTTCTGCTAATTTTTCGCTGTTCTTCAACAGGGATGCTCCGCCGGTAATGGTCAAGCCTGCTGTAATTAGATTTAACTCGTTATATTCATTCAGCACCCGGTAGGCACTTTCCAGGATCTCGCGCATCCTGGCCTCGATTATCTCTGCCACATAGCGTAATTTCTTTTTCTTGGTGCCCCTGCCAGCAATTCCCTCGATGTCGATATATCTGTCTTCTGCGATTGTACCGGCTATGGCGTTGCCCAGATTCAATTTTATCTGTTCAGCACTTTGGGGTGAGGTATGCAGTCCGATGGAGATGTCGTGAGTTATATTTGTACCGCCCAGAGGAATAACAGCACTGAAGCGGATACTGCCGCGATAGAATACAGCAATATCGGTAGTACCTCCACCAATGTCGATGAGAATGGAACCCAGATTCTTTTCCACTTCATTGAGAACTGCACTGGAAGAAGCTATGGGCTCAAGGAATATTTCTTCTACCCGGTAACCGGCTATTTCAATGCATCTGGAAATATTTCTGAGGGTGTTTATATCAGCCATCACTATGTGAACATAAGCTGAGAGGTTGAATCCACTCATGTTGAGGGGATTCATGATACCGTCCTGACCGTCAATTTCATAATATTGGGGAATGGCGTGGATTATTTCCAGACGTTCATTACCTTGCTG
>JAFGRJ010000088.1 GCA_016935235.1 Candidatus Cloacimonadota bacterium | reverse complement strand
GCTCCCAGGCGCTGCAGCATCAGACATTCTGCTTTGGTTTCAAGACTCGGTCCGCTTACTGCAGCGTATATGCCTTCCCGGATTTCAATGTTCTCCTGCTGAGCGATATCCTTTAACTGTGAGATCATTTTCCTGTTGTAAGCTTCATTCATGCTGGGGAACCTTTCACCAAGACTCTCATCATGTAAACCAATCAAGGGATTTGTCCCCATCAGATTAATATGATCCTTGATAATGACCAGCATACCGGGATGCAGATTCTGGTTAAGGCTTCCAGCAGCATTGGTGACTATGAGATTTCTGATTCCCATCTGTTTGAGTACTCTGACAGGGAAAATTAATTGTTCGCCTGAATATCCTTCATAATAATGATAACGACCTTGCATGATCAAAAGATCCTGACCGGAAAATTTGCCAGTTATCAGCATGCCCTTGTGCTCCGGGGCAGTCACCGGGGAAAATCCCGGAATCTCCTGATATGGTATCCTGACAACAGACGTTAGTTTTTCAGCGAGAGAATTCAATCCTGTTCCCAGAATCAGGGCAGTTTCTGGTTTACTGCAGAAGTGGGAGGAAATGTATTCACATGCTGTTGTTATATCATTCAGCATCAGATCACCGTTTATAACCTGATGATCATTTCAGCCAGGGTTCTAAGTATGAAACCTTTGATGATGAAATCGACAATCAGAATGGCAATAAGGGGAGAGAAATCAATGCTCATGGCGGGTAGGAATCTGCGGATACGGTAAAGCACTGGCTCGGTGATCCTCACCAGAATCAGAAATATACGATTATCATGACTGGGTATGAACCAGGACATCACAGCTCTGATAATAAGGATGACTTCAAAGATGTTAGCTATCGTATAAAGCAGTTTGATAAAGGTAAGTAAAAGATTCTTCAGGGCGAACATTATTCCAGAACCTCATGACAATCCCGGCACCGCGCTTCATAAATGTCTGCAGCTCCAACCACGATCTTATCTTTTTGCCGGCTTAACCGCTGGGTTCTGTTTGCCGGATTACCACACTTAACACAAATTGCGCATAACTTGTCTATATACTCGGCTACTGCCAGCAGGTTCGGCATGGGTCCAAAGGGTTTTCCAGTATAATCCTGATCCAGCCCTGCAACAATAACCCTCTTTCCCATATTGGCAATCTGGTTGCATACATCAACGATATCATCGTTGAAGAATTGAACTTCATCAATAGCCACCACCTGGGTATCTTTTTTCAGCAGATCAAGGATCTCATGAGCATTCGCCACAATCTGCGAAGGTGCTTTCATTAGATTATGGGAGACGATATGATCCTCATCGTACCGGTTATCGATAACGGGTTTGAAAACCTGAATCTGCTGCCTGGCATATTCAGCCCGGTGCACCCTCCTGATCAGTTCCTCGGTTTTCCCACTGAACATGCTGCCGCAGATAACCTCGATCCAACCGGTCTTGTTTTTGATGATATTCATATTTACTCCGCTGGACAATTATTTGGGAAGCCATTTTATGTCAATTCATTTATAACCTGTAAATGGAAGAAGGAGAAAAGCCTGCAAGATGGTCTTATACAGTCAGTTATTACGGATGCAGTCTTTTTGAGACACACTCTTTTACTCAGTTTCACTGGGTAGGATAATAAGAAAAATTCGATTGACGATTGGTCTTCCTCAAGAAGATATTGTAAAAAGAAAATTCATATCAGGGAGTGTGATTTGAGATATCGCGTTCTGGTAATCAATCCGGGCTCAACTTCTACCAAGATTGCAGTATTTGACGGGGATAAAGCCCTTTTTACCAAAACACTGCGTCATAAAACGGAAGAATTAGCACAATTTGACAGGATAATTGACCAGTATGATTTTCGCAAGGGACTGGTAATGGATTCCATGAAGGAGTATGAAATCGATCCCTTTACCCTGGAAGCGGTGGTTGGAAGAGGGGGACTGGTCAAAGCCCTGCCAAGCGGCACTTATATTATCAATGAACAGATGTTGACCGACCTGAGTAATTCCGAACTATGGGGTAGAATTCACGCCTCCAGCTTGGGGGCTTTCATCGCCAAGGCAATTGCCGATCAACTGGGGATACCGTCTTACATAGTCGATCCGGTTACCGTGGACGAACTGGAAGATGTGGCGCGTATTTCAGGTTTTTCCCCTATCGAGAGGAAATCACTGTTTCATGCTCTCAATATCAGATATTGCGGCATGATGACAGCAGGGAAACTGAGTAAAAAATACGATGAAATCAATCTGATAGCTGTCCACATGGGTGGAGGTATCAGCGTGGCTGTAATCAAAAAGGGGAAAGTAGTCGATGTAAATAATGCTGTTCTGGGCATGGGCCCCTTCTCACCGCAGAGAGCTGGTGCTCTTCCCATAGGGGATCTGCTCGAAATGGCTTTCTCCGGAAATTATACTCTCCAGGAAATGAAAACCATGCTTGCCAGGCAGGGAGGCTTGCTCTCTTACCTGGGGACCGACGATGGCAGAATAGTAGAACAGAGAATAACCAATGGAGATAAAAAGGCTCACCTGATATATTCTGCCATGTGCTACCAGATCTGTAAGGAAATAGGAGCCTGCGCTGCTGTTCTGGGTGGAAATATTGATGCCATCTTTCTTACCGGGGGGCTTGCTCATGATAATTTTATTGTTGACTATATTAAATCGCATGTATCTTTCCTGGCTGAAATAATGCTTTTCCCAGGAGAAATGGAGATGGAAGCTCTCAGCCAGGGTGCCATCCGAGTTCTCAAAGGCTTGGAGGAAGCCAAGAAATACCAATGAAAATGCTCAGAAGAATCCTGCTTTTCCCTATGTTCCTGTTAATTACCTCTTGCGGAGCGCCTAAACAGGCAATATGGACGATACTGGTCTATATGGCGGCTGACAACAGTCTTAACGAAGCAGCCATAGATGAGATCAATGAAATGGAAGCAGCGGATTTCTCAGATGAAATTAATGTTATCCTTCAGATAGACAGCAGGGAAGGTAATCTCTATAATTTTTATCCTGGAGCGAGAAGGTATCATATCTATCCTGATACCAGCAATGACCTGCAGATAATCCACTCGCCAGTGATCAGATCACTCGGGGAGATCGACAGTGGTGATCCGCAACAACTGGCGGATTTTGTAAACTGGGGCTGTAACAACTATCCTGCTGATAATACAGCTCTCATCATCTGGTCTCATGGCAATGGATGGTATGATGCCTACAACCGTTTCTGTCCTGATAACGACAGTGGAAACTCCATCAGTGTTCCCAATGGTGATCTTGCTGCTGCTTTGTACGGCATCTATCATGAAATTGATATGCTTATCCTTGATGCCTGTAATATGCAATGCCTGGAGGTGCTTGCTGAAATTGGCAATAATGCTGATTTAGTAATTGGTTCCGAGACCACAGTCTGTACAGATGGTTTTCCTTATTCGGAAATCCTGGGTTTCTGGGAAGATTACAATGACTTTGATATGCTGGCTCAGGAAATCACGCTGACCTATATCAATTCCTATCTGCCGGGGGGCAGTCAGTACCAGCCCGGAGTGAATCCAGGTCTATCTGTGTCCAGTTTTAGAAGTGAGAAAATTAATGACATAATGGATCAGATAGAGAATTTTGTTACTGCCTGGCAGATTTCTGCTGGCGAAGATTATATGGAAAATGCCCGGGGAAATTGTCTGGAGTACAATGATCTAAATGCTGATGTTGATGTAATAGACTTTTTTTCGCAACTGGTGACGGAAGAGATTCCCCAGGATCTGGAAATATTCTGCAACGATATAATAACTCTGCTTAATCAGGCATTCTTCTGCCAGCAGTATTATAATCTTCCGGCTGAATTCAGCGGTACTGCCACCATCTGGTTTCCCGACACTGAAGACACCTTCGTTAATCTGAATGTAGTTTACAATCAGCTTGAATTTGCCGAGACGGACTGGACCCTGTTTCTGGATTCTGGCTTTTCCCGGCAAAACATGCCTTGAAGGTTAAGGGAGTAGGGGTTTCCCTTTGTGGATAACTTGTTAATAAGTTGTGGATTTTTTGGTAATTTTCACATAACTTCATATAATGCAAATAAATAGAGTTATAACATATAATTTGTATTGTGTGAATAACTTCAGAAAATAGCTGCAATTATTTATTAAAATAGAGCCAAGATCTTACCGGACTTGACATTTAGTTGTATTACAAAAAGTATGCTTCTGGTGTGCTAGGCGGGGAGATAGCGGTGCCCTGTAACCCGCGATCCGCTACAGCGGGGCTGAATTCCTGCATTAGAACGCTGATTTTTCTGTTAAATGGCGGTAAGCGGTGTTGAGAATCTGGCCCGACGCAATTGTTCTCTGTGAACCTTGTCAGATCCGGAAGGAAGCAGCAATAAGCAGAAGAGGCAATGTGCCGCCGGTCAACCAGATTTGAGCTGGCTGCTGATGTTTGTCAGGAATAGGTGTCGAGTGCGGGTGCACACCCTTATTTTCTCTATAAAAGGAATCCGGGTATGGAAAACAGGTACAGAATACCTCGCGGTACTTATGACATAGTACCTTCGGACACCTATAAATGGCAGTATGTTGAAGCACTGTTCCGGAAGGTGGTCACTCTCTACAATTACCGGGAAATTGTAACACCCATATTTGAAAGAGTCGAACTGTTCGAACGAAGTGTAGGGGATGATACCGATATCGTGGAAAAGGAGATGTATAAATTTCAGGACAGGAAAGGTCGGATGCTGGCACTGCGTCCCGAAGGAACAGCTTCTGTGGTCAGGTCCTTCGTGGAAAATAATCTGGGCTCTGGCGATCTCCCGGTTAAATTATTCTATCTGGGTCCTATGTTCCGTTATGATCGACCGCAAAAGGGAAGATACCGCCAATTCTACCAGTTCGGAGTGGAAAATATCGGTTCGGGAGAAATAAGCATTGATGCCGAGGTAATTGCACTGGGCTACAGATTCCTGAAAGAAACAGGATTATCAAATTTCATTCTGCAGATTAATTCCCTGGGGTGTGATAAATGCTCTGCAGATTATGATAAAGCTCTCCAGGAATATTACCGCAAATATCTTTCCCGGCTCTGTCCCGACTGTAAGAACCGCCTGCAGAAAAATCCCCGCAGACTGCTTGACTGCAAGGTGGAAAACTGCCGGGAAATCGGTAGCAAAGCCCCATCAATCCTTGATTACCTTGATCATGAATGCCGGAGTGAGTTCCTGCAATTGCAGCAATTATTAAAAGATATGAAGATACCCTTCGAGATCAATCCGCGCATAGTCAGAGGATTGGATTATTACAACAAAACAGCTTTCGAATTCATCAACAATAACCTGGGAGCACAGAATGCCTTAATCGGAGGAGGACGTTACAACGGTCTGGTAAAGGAACTTGGCGGGAATGACATACCCGGTATCGGTTTTGCCGGTGGTTTTGAAAGACTGATCATTTCCATGGCAGCGGAAGGACTGACCCTGGGAACACCAGCTTTCCCCATTATTTTTATTGTTGCTCTGGGTGAATTAGCAAGAAATAAATCTGTGATCCTCCTGAATGAATTAAGAAGTGCTGGTATTGCGGCTGATATGAAATATGACCGGACTTCCCTCCGCTCTCAGATGAAAGCTGCTGATAAAAGCGGTGCTCCTTACTCCTTGATTATAGGTGAGGATGAATTGCAATC
>JAFGRJ010000087.1 GCA_016935235.1 Candidatus Cloacimonadota bacterium | reverse complement strand
TGCAGAATACCCCAGTATCTTCTCAAATAAATCCAATCCTTCTTCAAGCACTGTTCCCATATATTTCAGGTCATCTGGGAAATCCAGGTCAAAGGCAGGCAGGTACTCATAATGATTCGGTTGCGTGCTGATTCCCCATAACTGATTTTGAAACGCCACGATTGTATCCCTCTTTCCCGCTTGAAGATCACGTAGCCATCTCTGAACATTCAGATGCTCACGCCCGTGAAATTGAGGCACAAATATTCGTTTTTCTACACCCTCTTTCCATAACCTCAATACCCTATCGTGTGAAGGATAACGCTTCAATGTTTCAGTAAATGGTTCAAAATGATATTCCTGGAATCTCCTTTCGCCTATTTTCTCAAAATCCGGATTTGCAACAACACAAACCGCCGTAAATGCGGGATGATTCCCATTTCTATCTCTGTAAGATGTTATAACTTCCAACAGATTCTCCATATCCTGGTTGCTCTCCAATGAGTCATAAAGATTAAACCAGCCGTCTTGAATTTGAATTCCAGCAATTATCAGATTATTATATGTTTCTTTTGATGGCATCCTTATGCTTCCCCAATCATCACTCTCAACTACCACAATTTTTCTTTGTGTTGTCCAACCGAGTAAATTAGCAATATGCCGCTGGATCTCTGCCCTATAACTATAGATCATATTTACCGCACATTCATTTATACAACAGTAATTATCTTGTGATTAAAATTCTAAAAATATAACATTCCTTATTATATGAGAAGTCAATCCTGAAAAAGAAATATATATGACATTACTTCAAATATTAATTTGCTCAGGAAGAATCTCAATAGAAGCTTAAACTTGAATATTTTCCCTGCGATAAATATAACGGGATTCTTTTAGACAATTCTATATGCCAATCTCATCTGAGATCCCGCGCATGGCATCCACAGATATCTCGATGAATTCATCAATCGGAATGCCAATCTTTTCACATTCCATGATATGGTCTCGGTTCACACTGGCTGCAAAAGCTTTTTCATTCATTCTTTTTCGAACCGACTTGTATTTTACACTTTCAATTTTCTTATCTGGATATACCAATGTGGTGGCATAGATCAGCCCGGTAATTGTCTCACCCGCTGCCAGGGCATGTTGGAAAACTGTATTACGGGGTTTACCTGTGGCCTGGTCGTTATGCATACGGATGGCATCGATCATTTCCTCATCCAGATCGAATTCATCCAGTAGTTCTTCCGCCTTAAGGGCATGCACTTTGGGATCCGCCTTGGTTACCTCTACATCTATATCGTGCAGCAATCCAGTCAATCCCCAGCGGTCCTCATCCTCCCCCAGCCTCCTGGCCAGCGCTCGCAGTACTGCCTCCGAAGCCAGACAATGGATGATGGTTTTCTCGTTTTTCACATATTTACACAGTTTCTCGAGTGCCCTGTACCTGTCAATAATCATATTCTTCTATTGAATGATGATGCTCCTTCCCACTGCCATTTTTTCTCCATACACCTTAATAACATAATTTCCCAACGGGAAGGCTGTCAGATCAACCGGGATAATAATTTTACCAGGTTCGGGAATTAATTCTTTAATGATTAATCCGTTGTCACGAACGACCTGGATTAACTTTATCTCAGTATTTCCGACATTCAGATAGAAATAACCATTCCCCGGATTGGGATAAACGGAAACGATAAGCGTATCAGTCTGATCCGGCGGGGTTATCTTGTTTTTTATAAGTATAGATTGACTACCAGTTACGCCGGATCCATCAATTGCGGTCGCGACCACATCCACGATACCCTCTGAAACTGCCGTGAGAATTCCATCCTGGATAATTATTGCTTCACCTGTGATATTTTCCACACTCCAGTCAATTTCTTTATTGGTGGCATTTGAGGGCAATACCTCTGCTGAAAATTGAAAAGATTCACCTGTAAATATTTCTGACACTCCTCTATCCGAGGTGACTATTATCTGGGTGACAAGAATTGTTGGATCAATGATTGTAATTTGCATATCACCCGTAATACCCGATCCATCCTGTGCAGAAGCAATCACCCTCACCATACCTGCCGTGGTGGCTGTAAGAATACCTCTCTGGTCAATATTTCCTGATCCTGTCTGGTTTTCCACACTCCAGATAATACTTTTATTGTTTGCATTTTCAGGGATTACTTCAACTAAAAATTGTAAAATTTCATTCGTAAACATCTCTGTGACAACACCTACCGAAGTCACATTAATCTGGGTAACCAGAAATATTGGGTCCACAATCACAATTTGGATTTTACCCTCTACTCCCGATCCATCCATTGCAGTTGCTATCACATTAACAGCTCCTGCTGAGTTAGCAGTTAATATTCCAGCCTGATTGATTACTGCCTCGCCAGTCATATTCTCTAAGCTCCAAGAAATATTCTTTACGGAAGCATCCTCAGGGAATACCTGAACTGAAAACTGCAAAGTCTCTCCCGTTTCGATCTCCGTAACTCCTCCTGCTGAACTAACTGTGATCTGTGTGACAAGGACCTCCGGTTCGGTGATCGTG
>JAFGRJ010000086.1 GCA_016935235.1 Candidatus Cloacimonadota bacterium | reverse complement strand
GAATATAAATAAACCCCGGAACTGACCTTTCTTCCCGAGTCATCCCTGCCGTTCCAGTTTATCGAATGGCTTCCACTATCCCTCTGACCATCAATCAAGGTCCTTACTTTCTGTCCTTTGCAGTTATAAACGACCAGGATAACCCGCGAATTTTCAGCCAGAGTGAATCTTATGGTAGTTTCCGGGTTGAAGGGATTGGGATAGTTACCCAGCAGCCCGGTCAATGGCACGATCTCGTTCTCCTGGGTTGGAAGTCCGTAGACCAGAACGAAGTTGTTGCCGACAAGCTGCTGACCGGATACAATATTCAGGTCATTAATCATGTCGGGCATGTAATCAGTGAGTTGGGCGGTGATATCATAATTGCCCGGTTTGAGATCAAGTTCATAATTGCCCTGATCATCTGGATGGCAGCAATAGATTCCGGTTGACACAGCTACATCCGTTATTTCGCCATTGCCACCTTGCAGGATTACATCTCCGGAGACCGAACCATATTCTGCTGTTATAATGACCGGTTCGATGCAGAAATTAAAATCGTGGACGGCAGCCGGAAGCTCCACCCAGCTGTTGACCCTGAAAAAAGCACCTCTTTCCTCAAGGCGGGGACCAGCATCATGATAAGCCAGTTCACCTGTCTGGGAGTGAATTTTATAACCCATATAGTAAGTGCCGGCAGGATCAATCTGAATGAAATTATGCAAATTCCAGGCTACCCACTCATGTTTGCTGAAATCTGTAACCGGGACTTCCTCCAACAGGTCTTCCTCCTCCCATACCTGGATCCAGATCTCTCCCTCCTCGGGAGCAATAGGAGATTTGAATTGTATCTGCGCGAAAATATCTCCCTCATGAAGCGTCAGTTCCCCTGCGGTGAGTTTAATGGCGCAGGACAGCGTAAATCCCGGGCCCAGACTCCAGATACCGGCGGGACTGCTGGCGTAGGAAACGGGTATATTACCCGCGAATTCCTGCAGGTCGAAATCCTCGACCTGATCTTCCAGGGTCACTGCCATCTCCTTGATCTGGAAATAATTACCCTCCAGGCTGGCCGTAGCCATGTAAAATCCGGGTATGACATCAGGGATGGTATAATATCCGCCCGGACCTGCTATTCCCTCATATTTTATCTCATCTTCCTGATATAGTCTGATATGAGTATTATCCGCTGCCACGGGAGCGGACACAATGCCACTCAGACACTCAAAATTTCCCAGATTGAAAAAGATATAGTTGTTATCCTCATCAATATAAAGGTCTTCGATCTGCTGGTAGTAGATGCGGCTCTCCAGAATGGCGGTTGCCGTATATGTTCCTGCCAGTACGGAGGGAAGAAGGAAACTACCATCTTCTTCCGTGACATAGCATTCAAAGAATTTATCACCCTGCAGAGTAATATGAGTACCAACCGGAGATTGATCCCCTGCCAGGACATAACCGGAAACCTGTACTGGGATCTCTCCACCTTCAATTTCCACCACTCCCCCGTGAATTATTCCGTTCTCATAACCATGGGGCATACCTGCGGGGAGCAGGTACCAGCAAGTGTTGTTGGAAGTGCCCCAGCCATAATTCAAATGGTAATATTCATCTGTATTATAACCATCAACAATGATGGCATGCCCTCCCGAACCACTCGCTGTTTCTATGGATATCTCTACCGGACGCATTTCGATCATATTCTGGCTGAGCTGCTCGTAAAAACTGTCCCCCCAGTTGTCTATCCAGTAGGCAGAATCGTAACCGAATTTATACAGTAATGCCGGAGCCACCTCTTCCGTCCAGGCTCCCGAACCATCTGCACTGTAATACATGTGCACCGATACACCGCAGGCAAAGGAAAGCGCTGCCTTATCCTGAGCCGTCAGTTCGATCCCGTCTTCATAATGTTCCTGCAGTTCATCGAGATATATATTCAGTTCAGGAAAGGAGGGAAAATCTCTTTCCAGATAATCATCATCGATGTAAACGGGGTTCCACCAGCCATAGGAATAATCATCACTGTCATCGAAACTGATATTACCCACGTGACCATGAAAATCGATGATCATTGCCATTGCTGTGGCGACACAGCCCACTACGGACCTTTCGCCATTGCTGTCCAGGGGACACATCTGGTTGAAGACACCCGACTGGGTCCAGGTGGTCTCGATCCAGCCATCTGTTATTGTGGTCCCTGCAGCAGGCCACTGTTGAAAATCTCGCTGTGGCAATTGATGTGACACAAACCCGTCCCAGAGCTGCCTGTTTTCGCGAGCATGCTGCGGGTTCGCATTACTGTAGATCAGTCTTTCCTGAACATCCCGGGTCAGCAGGGTAAAGAGCGGATTTTCATCTTCTCCTGGTTGCGCGAGGATCTGATGAAAAGAATATGCCAGCAGGGGATAGACATCTGTATCCGCTGTTACTGCGATGAAACCAGCAGGTTCCAGGTTATAGACATAAACCAGGTCCAGATTGTCACCGGAAACAGTATATTCACTGTTGATATTGGCATCAATATTTTTGTATTCCAGGAAGCTGAATGCCACATTCCGCGCATAATCCTGGTCAACAGGAAGGGAAAGCAGATTACAGCTTATTATTATAAGGAGAACAGATAATTTCAAGCCCTTCATGGAACCTCCCCATCTCTTCGTGTTATCTCATGTAAGCAATTATTATTCCCACTGCAAAAAAGCGGCTTTTTCAAGCCGCTTTTCTTCATATAATATGAAGTTCCTTGCCGATTTCTTTGAATTTGTCCAGTGCCCTTTCCAGTTGCGGGCGGGTATGAGTACTCATGAAGCTGCAGCGGATCAGGCAGTCATTCTGAGGTACAGCGGGAGGGATAATCGGGTTGATGAAAACCCCTTCTTCATCAAGACGTTTCCACATACCGAAGGCATTTTCCACATTTCCCACATGCAGAGGTATTACAGGTGTACAAGAAGTCCCGATGTCGTAGCCCATTTCCTTGAAGCTTGTTGCCATGAAATGGGTGTTGTCCCAGAGACGGACTATGCGTTCCGGTTCTTCCTTGATGATATTCAGGGCTTCCAGCACTGTAGCTGCAGAGGCAGGGGGTAACGAAGCACTGAAGATGAGAGGTCGGGATTTATGTTTCAAATAATGAATGATATCGGTATCTCCAGCGATGAATCCGCCCACGGACGCCAGTGATTTGCTGAATGTTCCCATTATAAGGTCCACATCCCTGGTTCTCCCGCAACACATGGTTGCACCTGCTCCCGTTTCGTGCAGAACTCCAAGTGAATGCGCCTCATCCACCATCACACTGGTGTTATATTTCTTGGCCAGATCACATACATGCGGGATATCAGCTATATCACCTTCCATGCTGAAGATGCCGTCCACAACAATAAGAGCATTTTTACCCTCAATACGCTGCAGAACATCTTCCAGGTTTTCCATATCGTTATGATTATAACGCAGCATCTTACCAAAAGATAACATACACCCATCGATAATGGAAGCATGATCCAGTTTATCGGTAACTATATATTCACCCCTGTCCACCATGGCTGAAATAGTGCCCAGGTTGGCCATATACCCGGCTGCAAAAGCCAACGAGGCTTCCTTTCCCACATACTGCGCCAGTTCATGCTCCAGTTCGATATGGATATCAAGAGTACCATTTAAAAATCTGGAGCCGGCACAACCAGTGCCATATTTAGTGACAGCCTTCCGGGCAGCTTCCATAATGCGGGGATGGTTGGTCAGACCAAGATAACTGTTCGAGCCCATCATCAACATCTTTTTCCCGTTGACAATGACCTCGGTGTCCTGTTCCGAACTGATAACACGGAAATAGGGATAATGACCCAGTGCCATAGCTCTCTTTGCATCCTGAAAATTATAGCATTTATCCAGTAGACTCATTTTCGTTCCTTTCCATTTTTTGATTCAAATAGGATTTCATATTTTACACTGTCAATAAAATATTAATTACAGGCTATTTAATAAGACATATCCTGCGGCAGAATTGCCGATCGCCAACATTCAACCTGCATAAATAATTACCTGAAGCAACCGGCACCCCCTTCAGATCTCTGCCATCCCAGACCACTCCGTGTATGCCGGATGGTTCGCTTTCCTTGACCAGAATTTTGACTAACTGCCCTTTCACATTGTAAATTCCAAGCTTTACAGAATAGTCTGATCTATCGCCTGAAAGTTTGTGTCCAGCATCAACAATCCGATAACTGATTTCCACCTGATGCTGAAAAGGATTCGGAAAACTCAGCAGGGCAACAGCTGCCGGGATTTCCTGATCTATTATTGCAGCCCCGGTGTACACAAACTCGACCATTGCCATCGCTGAAATACCCAGATTGTAAATAACGGCAACACCGGCTTCATAAGTCTGCCCGTTGATCAAACCTTCCAAAACGTACAGAGTGTCAATACTCTCTTCAATCAGGTCATCATCCAGATATATTGCATAATTGTCCAGAATCAGGGGAAAGGATATATCCGGTTCTCCCCAGCTGAGAACAGCAATATCATCCATAATTTCACATGCCAGCCCGACTGCCTCGGGAAACTCCAATTCTGCCATGGGTTGAAAATTTACATTACCATAACCGGGATTATCCTGCCCGTCTATTATTGTTTCAGCGATCTCCGCTGGATCAAAGCTGTCCCAGATATTGTTCTGAGCCATGACATCCTGATCCGAAATATTGTAGATACTGTAAAGATTACCCGATTGATCAACATTATCATGGATATAATTCATCCCGTCGTCCAGATCGGAACCATTCCATATATTCCCCAGATTGGCTGTGGCACCATCTCCCAGATAAAAACCGGTAAAATTCCCACTGATCTCGTTACCTGTGAAGGTTCCGTCTGCTCCTGAACCCCAGAGCATCACTCCAGCCCCGGAATTGGTGTTGCCTAACTCGTAGTTATTCAGAATCCTGTTATCCCGGTAGATTCCACCGGCATTGAATAAATAAACACCGGTAAGGTTGAATTCAACAACATTATTGATGAAATCAGGAGACATTTCACTGTAATTAAACAAATTACCCATGATGATCCCCTGTTTTCCATTGTGATGGATCCAGTTATTGCTGATTTGAGGTGAGCAGTTATGGTTTGCTGTCTGAAGGGCTAACTGTATTGCTCCCCGGTATTGAGTACCCAGTCCGCAGAGGGTTATCTCGCAGGAATCAACCACAGCATTAGAATTGTCAGTGATCAGAATGCCATTCTGCTCACAGTTATAAATCCCGGATTTCCTTATTTCCATGCTGGGTGGCAGATCAGTCGATATTCCCGAAAATGCTACTGCCTTCTTATGATCATTGAATACGGAATTTTCGATCAACACTGCACTGGCTACAGAATGAACAGCATAATTATTGTCATCGTTGGTGTTGGATATTCTGCAATAATTCACCAGATTGCAACCTGTTGTGGATTCCAGCCTTAATCCACCCCAATAAAGCCCGTTATTCCCATAGAATATGACTGAATCGGTTACAGTCCCCTGAATCAGGATAATTCCTTCTGCAGTAATCTTGTAATTCCCCTGAGCAATAACTTCCACTCCCTGATTAACCAGCAATTCTTCTCCATCTGGAACAGTGACATCCCCGATCAGAAGATGGGGATTATTAACAGCATCCCAGCTGCCAGACTGCACACCTGATATTTCAATAGCCACCAGGGCAATCGGCACTAAAAACAGTAAAAGCAGAATGTTTTTTTTCATGCTCTCCCCCTTTGCCTATCCATTATTCCCCTGATTATGACACCCAGCAGGGCTGCTCCAGCAATAAGAGCGCCCAACCATCGCAATGAGGTAAGAAATGTCACCACTATCCCGGCTATTATTACTCCCAGGAAGATAAAGAAAAGAGATTTCCAGAAAGACAATCCCAGGAGGTAGGCAGCCAGGGAACCTGTCCAGGCTCCCGTGATGGGCAGAGGAATGGCGACAAATAACATCAGGCCAACTTCCTCGTATTTTTCAATGAGTCTGCTTTTACTGCGGGTTCTGCGGAAAATTGCCTGCAGTATTCGTTGCAGCAGAGGAATCCGAAAACAGAAACGGGTTACCACATCGAAAAACAGTAAAATAAAAGCTATCGGAACCATATTGCCGGCAATTGCCAGGGGAAAAACCTTCCATACAGGCAGTTCGTAGACAGTAATACCAATCGGGATGGCTCCTCTGAGCTCGAAAATCGGGATCATGGCAATCATAAAGACCTTTATCTCACTGGATAAGTGGAATTCATTAACATAGCCTGTGATTTTTTCCTTTAATGATTGACCCGCAAGTTGATTGCCGAGAATCAGGAATATGATAATAAGAACCAGGATACTTTTCATTCCTGCCAGCCTTCTGTTCCGATCAAAGGCACGAAAGCACAACCTCCATGATTTGTCATCCTGATACCATCAATTGATTTTTCAATGAGGATCAGGTCCTGCATGAAACGGTTTCCTATTGGTATAACCAGCCTGCCCCCTGCAGACAGTTGTCTGATAAGACTGTTCGGCACTTCCGGCGATGCTGCTGAAACAATGATCTTGCTGAACTGCTCCTGCTCATCCCACCCCCTGGTACCGTCACCTATTTTAAACCTGATGTTATCATATTCCAGTTTTTTGAGAATGACCTCAGCCCCGCGCATCAGGGCAGGGATTCTTTCCATGGTGAAGACTTCCGTCACCATTTCCGCTATTATGGCTGTTTGATAACCTGAACCGGTACCGATCTCGAGTACCTTATCTCCTGGCTGCAGGTCCAGCAGTTCCAGCATCAAAGCCACGATATAAGGCTGAGATATGGTCTGACCCTCTCCTATGCTGAGGGGTCTGTCAATATAGGCCAGATGACGGATATCTTCCGGGACAAAAAGGTGGCGGGGAACGTTCAGGATGGCTTGCAACAGAGATTCAGAGGTTATTCCCCGTTCCTTTATCTGTGCCTTTACCATCCATTCGCGCTGTTCGGTGAATCTCATATCAAGCCTTGCTCTCGTGGATATTTCTATTGATCCAGTGCTTTATTTTAGCTTCCGATGTATCTACAGTAAAGGTGGGAAAGATCGGTGTTACAGAAATATAATTCTCTGACACCGCCTTGAAATCCGTTCCTTCTTCATCCACCCATAGTGGTTTCTTACCCCCAATCCAGTATATGGTCCTGCCGCGGGGATCACGCTGCTCGGTAACGAAATCCTTGTAAAGCCTGTGACCGGTTCTGGTAGTCTTAATTCCCTTGATCTCAGGAACCTCCACATTGGGTACGTTGATATTGAAAATTTCTCTTTCACCGATCAACCTGTGTAAACCCATTTTCAGCATCCAGCTCAGGTAGTAGGCTGCCGTCTCAAATCTCTGATCAATATAAGATGCCAGGGAGACAGCCATAGCCCGGAAACCCATGGACATAGCTTCCAGAGCTGCTGCCACTGTGCCCGAGTAGAGGATATCCTCACCCATGTTCTGACCACCGTTTATTCCCGATATCACCAGATCGATACTGTCATTCAGGATAACCCGGGAAGCTAGAATGGCACAATCCGCCGGACTACCCGTCACAGCATAACGATGACGCCCCCTTTCATGGATGCGCAGCGGTTCGTGCAGGGTAATGGAATGGGAGCTCGCACTCTGTTCTTTATCCGGTGCAATTATTATGATCTCGTGACCGCTCTTATCAAGTTCTTCTGCCAGAATATTGATGCCGGGAGCATCGATCCCGTCATCATTGGTTAACATTATCTTCATTGATTCATCCTTTCTTTCATCTCTTTCCAGATAATCCGCAGAAAATTTCCGATGTCACGAAAGTGGGATATATAACTTATCTGTCCATTATAAATAGTAGCCATAGGTACAAAAGCAAACCTGCCCTGTCTACGACCATATTTAAGGATGATCTCCGTCTCGAACTGATACTTATCAGCAGTCAGCTGTAACTGACGATAAACACGCAGGTCGTACAGGCGGTAACCAGACTGGGAGTCATAAATTCTGGAACCCACCAGCATAGATACCAGGAAACTTGTTATGGCGTTACTTAATATCCGTGGCAGTGGCATATCATTCAGGGAAAATCGCCTTCTGCCTATCACCATTTGGGCTCCGGTTTTCTGCTGGGTAGTGATCAGATCCGGTACCAGGCTGGGTTCATGCTGTCTATCACCATCAATGGTTATGGCAAATATGAAACCCTCCCCCAAAGCCTGAGCAAATCCAGCTCTTAGAGCCGCACCTTTCCCACGGTTGTCAGGAAAACTTATTAGATTCGCGCCAGTCTCCAGACAAATTCTCTCCGAATTATCCGTGGAACCGTCATTTATAATAAATATGCTTCTCATCGGGATAAAAACAGAGACCTCTTCAATCAGTTTTCTCAGATAGGGATCGCAGTTGTAAACTGGTATAATGATTGCTGTATTATCGTAATCAGCTTGCATCTCTCTTTATTTCCATGAAAAATAAAAGAAATTTACCATAAACTTATGTCAAGAAATCAATATCAGAAATACATTGACATCAAAATATCACTCTGAGATTGAGAAAAGAAAAATTGCAGGAGACATTATGACTGAGAAATTGGTCTATGGTAATATAGGCAGCCAGAAAGCCATGCACCTGGAAGAAACCTATGGTGCCCATAATTATCATCCCCTACCAGTCGTGATCGCCCGGGGACAGGGAGCTAAAGTATGGGATCCTGAAGGTAACGAATATTTCGATTTTCTCTCTGCCTACTCAGCAGTCAACCAGGGACACTGCCATCCCCGTATCATTCAAGCTCTCGTCGAACAGGCACAGATACTAACATTGACCTCACGTGCCTTCTTCAATAACAAGCTCGGTGAATATGAAAAATTCATTACTGACTTTTTCGGTTACGAGATGGTCCTTCCCATGAACACTGGTGTTGAAGCTGTTGAAACGGCCATGAAACTGGCCAGGAAATGGGGTTACATGGAAAAAGGCATTCCTGAAAATGAGGCTCTCCTGGTCTTCTGTGAACAGAACTTTCACGGTCGCACCCTGGCGTCAGTATCAGCATCCACAGATCCGGAGTCTTATGGCGACTACGGTCCTTTTCTGCCCGGCATAGAAAAAATACCCTATGACGATGTCCCTGCCCTGGAAAATATTCTGGCAGAAAAAGGAGATTCCATTGCAGCTTTCATTGTTGAACCCATCCAGGGTGAAGCGGGAGTAAATGTGCCGCAGGAAGGATATATCAGACGATCCTATGATCTCTGTAAGAAATACAATGTTCTGTTCATAGCTGATGAAGTTCAAACAGGTATAGCCAGAACAGGTAGATTGATTGCCTGCGAATGGGAAGGTGTCCATCCGGATGTACTCCTGCTGGGTAAGGCTATTTCAGGAGGAGTGTTGCCTGTTTCAGCGGTTCTCAGCAGCAGGGAGATCATGCTGGTGATCAAGCCTGGGCAGCATGGGTCCACCTTTGGCGGATTTCCCCTGGCCTGTGCTGTAGCTCAAGCTGCCCTGGAAGTTATCAGGGATGAGAGACTGACGGAGAAAGCTGAACATCTGGGCTGGATATTTCGCGATGCCATGCAGAAAATCGATTCTCCTCTCATAGAAAAAGTTCGAGGCAAAGGACTGCTCAACGCAATCGTGATCAAACCAACAGGTGATATAAAAGCCTGGGATGTCTGTCTCAAGCTCAAAGATAATGGGCTGCTGGCTAAACCAACTCATGAGCATATCATCCGCTTCGCTCCTCCCCTTGTTATCAGCGAGGATGAATTGAATAAAGCTATTGCAATTATCAAGAATACTATCGAAAATCTAGCATAAACAAAAAACCAGATTTCAGTTAAGAAATAGGTTCTTTAACCACCCTGACTGATGGCAGGGTGGTTTTTTTATTCATGGAGGCACTGTGAAGTATTTTTTATTCCCCCTGATGATTCTGCTCCTGGGTTCCTTCGGTTGTGAAAAACATGAAACCCGGTTAAGAATCGGTATCATAAAACCATCCTTAAATCACCTTCCCCTGGATATAGCCTTTCAGTATGAATATCTTTCCCCTGCTGACTATGAGATTCACGAATTCCTTTCCGGCTGGGAAACCAACGAAGCGCTGATAAATGATAAAGTTGATCTGGCAATACTGCCGTTTACCTATATCTGGCTGGACGCTGCTAAGGACAGGAGTATAAGAATAATTTCGTGTCTGGAAAGAGAAAGCGATGCCCTCATCTGTCAGCCTGATATTCAATCCCTCCAGGAACTCAATAATAAATCTATCGGCGTTCTGAAAGCCTCCACACTGGATATATTTACTGAAGCAGTGTGTGAAAAATATTCACTTCAAGCTGAGATCATTTATTTCCGGACCCCCCTGGATATGGCCAGTGCTTTATCAGCAGGAGAAGTTGATGCTATCTGTTTCTATGTTCCCAGCCTCTTCCATCTTCATCCCTTCTTCAACATACTTCACTGGATCGCTCGGGATTTCCCCCGGCATCCTTGCTGTGATCTGGCTGCCAGTGAGAAAGTAATTTACAGTAGAAAAGAAGATCTAAAGAAGATAATGGCAGGTCTTGCCAGAAGTTGTGAATTCATTGCACGGAATCCGGATTCAGTTTATGCATTAGTGCAAATCCTATTCAGCCTGGAACCTGATATTGCCCGTAAATCTGTAGAAAAAACCGTGTATCACCTTGCCCTGAGTACGGAGGATATTCTCTTCGAGACGAAAATGGCTGAAATAATGCAGTCAAGGAAATATCTGGACAGGACCGTGGCAGCAGAAGAGGTTTTCTATGAAATCAGATAGCAGAAGATGGCTGGGATTGATTCCGCTCTTGATACTCCTTCTTTTTCTGCTGAGATCACTGGACATAGAAGCGGATGATTTAGCCAGTATAAGAATTCCCCGGGAAATTCTGTATGACCTTTATTACTCACTGACCAGGGTTATGGTCTATTCCCTGGTTGCCTGGCTGTCTGGCATAATTGCCGGTTACTGCCTTTTCAAATGGAAGATAATAAAAGCTCTGTGCCTTCCACTGATAAATTATGTCCGTAATATATCGCCCTTTGCCTGGCTCCCCTTTGCCATTATCTGGTTTGGACTGGGGGAGCTGCCGGTTGCATTCATAATGCTGATAACTCTTTTCTTTCCGGTTATACTGGCTACAGCCGGATTCTTTGCTCAAACACCCCAGGAATATATAGACGAAGCCATTGTCTCCGGAGCGACCCACTGGCAGATTCTTGTAAAAATCAGGCTTCCCCTCAATCTAATCAATCTGGTGCACCTCTACCGGATAATCTGGGGGCTGGCCTGGTCCACTATTATCGCTGCTGAAATGTTGGGTGTTCATAATGGCCTGGGGTTCCGCCTGCTCGACCTGCGCTACCTGTTAAAATACCCCGAGATGCTTTTTTACCTCTTCTGCATGGGACTCTGCGGCATTCTTGCCGATTGGGGCTTGAATTCACTGATCACGTATTTCCGTTCCAAATACCTCTGACCCTTATTGCCTACAAGCATACCTGATCTTTCCCCAGGAAGACTCTCATCTTTTCTGAAAATCATTGAGGTCATACAATATCTCTTTCCGGCTTGACTTGAATCATGTTTTTCAATAATCTGGTTTTTATGTGGAATATACTTGGAATTGTCTACCCAAAAATGCAGCGGTCAACATAGGCACTCCTAATAAATAGAAAAGGATGTCTCATTCCGTTTTCATAGTTGGGGCTGGTGTTTATTACCGGCAAGAACTATTCAATTCCGGTAAAGCTGATTGTCGTGTAACCGGAGGTGAAAATGAGAAAAAACCTGATGCTGCTTTCCCTGATGATTCTTTTGGTACTATCTAACTGTAAAAGTCAGTATATGCGTTCTGGAAATGTGTATCTTCAACAGAACCTGTACGATAAAGCCATGGAGCAATTTCAACTGGAAGTTGAACAGAATCCAGATAATCTGGAGGCTTACAAGAACATTGCCGGTATCTACTATGAAGAAAAGCAATATGTAAAAGCTTATCATTACTACGGGATCTGTAACACCAAGATAAAGTCTGATCCTGCTCAATACCGAGAATACCAGCAAGATGTCAATCAACTGCTGAAAAACAGCTGGCTCTTCCTGTTCCAGGATGCCAAAAATCTACTCGATACTGAGCAATATGATAAGGCTGTGATCGCTTTCCAGGAGTTAAAGGATTTATCCCCGGACAGCGTGCAGGTATACATAGCTCTGGGGACTCTTTATCGCATAACCGATGATCTCCAGGAAGCCCTGAATGCTTTTCAGAAAGCTTCCGAACTTGACCCTAATTCCATTTCTGTTAAACTGCAGCTTGCCTACCTCTACTATTCCACTGAAAATTATCAGGAATCCATCAATATCTACCAGGATATCCTCTCCCGGGAACCGGATAATAGAGATGCCCTGAGCAATCTTGCCATACTTTATCAGGAGACAGATAATCTCAACTCAGCCTTGCATGCCTATGAAAAGCTCGTACAGGTTTATCCCGAAGACACAGAAGCACTTCTGGAACTGGCATCCCTCCAATATAATAATGGAGAGTTCCTTTCAGCCAGTGAATACTATATCAGGGTTCATGAACTGGAACCGGAAAATATCAACGTTCTCTCTGCCCTGTGCTACGCTTTGAACTCAGCGGAAAATTGGGAAAAACTGCTGCCTTATGCAGAACGCTGGCATCAACTCGAACCTGATAATAAGAATCCACTCTATCTGCTTGTCAATGCAACCGGGCCCTCCAGGTTGGATAGACCTTCCCTGTTCGAAAACTATCTTGCCAGACTCCGCTTACTGGAAAATAAATAGCTTATTCTTGACTTTAGTATCTTGTTATTTTTTAAAGAAAATCAATAATGAGTAACATAAATTTGAACAGGATCATCCAGTATTGAAAAAGAGATCAGTAGTTATCCTGTTGAATGGTGAACAGGTAGAAGCCAGAATTTTTGAGCGTTTGCGGGATAAATCAGCTCTGATTATCGCCGTTGACGGTGGATTGCATAACTGCAGGGAGCTGCAGGTCTCGCCGGATTACCTTCTGGGCGATCTGGATTCAGCTGATTCAGTATCAGAAATCCAGGTTTCAACAAAAATTATCAGATCTACTGACCAAGATACCACCGACCTTGATAAGGCACTGGCTTTTGCTTTGTCTCTCGCCCCTGTCCGAATCCAGTTTTTCGCTGCCTTCGGACTCAGAAGCGATCATACCTTTGGTAATATGATCTCCCTTATGAATTTTTGTGCAAGGAATACCATTCCCGTTGAGATAGTAGACAACAAGGGGATCACCCGTTTCTTGAGACCGGGGATACACCATATACGGCTCCCCAAAAATCAGACAGTCTCTTTCTTCTCCTTCGGTCCTATTCTTGACCTCAGCCTGCAGGGTTTTGTCTATGCCCTTTCCTCGCAGAATTACCCGGAAAATTTTTGTGGGATCAGTAACATCTGCAATGCAGAAAAATGCATAATAAAATTCCGCAGCGGAATCCTGTGCATGTACCTTCTTCATCAAACCCAGCTTTAATATACAGAGGAAATTTCATCAACTTCCCTGTTTCATTTCACTCCCGGCAAAATCTTCATTAAAAAAAACTTGCCCTTATCCATATTTTTTTAAAATTTGCTCAAAAAAGAAATATTATTAAAGTATCCTTTTGGAGGCCTTATGAAAAAGATATACTTTTTGATATTGGCATTGATCTTCATTTTCTGCACCCTGGCTGGAATGGAAAACCTGAAAGTTGCCATCATAGCATTTGAAAAAAGTGACAGAGAGAGTGATTACGTTGTTAACAGCATGATGAAAAGAGATTTCAGCGATGTTTTTACAGAATACGAAGGTATGGAACTGATCAAGATAAAAGATAGCGAAAAAGCGTTCAAGAAAACGGGCTATTCCAATCCCTCCTACATGGGCAAGGAAGAAATTGCCCAGATGGGAAATGAACTTGGAGCTGATGTTGTTATCTGGGGAAATGTGTCCTCGCTCAGCAGTTCAGATTATAAAGTCCTGGCAAAGATATTCAGCATGAAGTCTCATGATGTAGTGGCTATCACCTTCAATGTTAAGAAAGATACCGAACAGAGAAAACAGGCGATCCAGGAAAACCTGCTCAGCAAGATAGAAGAATTCAGCAGCGGTGAAGTCGATAAATTGCTGAGTATTGCCGTTCAGCATTTCAACAGTAAGAATTATGCTTCTGCGGAGGAATCCTTTCTTGACCTTCTGGCAATTGACCCGGAAAATCTGGAAGCAAATTTCTATATGGGTTTGATCAATTACATCAATAAGAATTACGAAACTTCTGAATCCTATTATCTGAAAGCCCTGGAAATTGATTCCGGCAATAAGGATGTGCTTGATTACCTCAGTCAGACATACCTGAAACAGGGAAAATACGATGAAGCCATCGATGCCCTCAGCCAGATCGCCGAGAATGAAGAAGACAAGGAAATCTGGCTAAAGATCGGGGATATCTATATCGACCTGGAATATTATGAAGAAGCGGAGGAATCATACCAGAAAGCCCTGGAATATGATCCGGATTACATAGATGCTCACGTAGCTCTGGGTAACCTTTTTTACGGGCAGGAATATTACAACGATGCCATTCCCTACTTTGAATTCGCCGCTAGAGCACTACCTGAAGAAGACGATCTGCAAAAGAAATTAGCCTACTGTTACAGGAAAACAGGACAACTGGAAAGTGCTATTGCTCAATACAAAGAGATCATAGCAGAACAACCCGATAATTTCAGAGCCTACGTCAACCTTGCTAATGCCTACAATGCAACCGAAAAATATCAGGATGCTCTCAATACTTCTTTCAGACTCAGAGACATCGCACCTGACGATCCCAGAGTATACATATTGATCTCAAACAGCTACAAATCCCTCAACAATCTGCAACGGGCAGAAGACAACGCCAATACTGCCATAAATATGGATCCGGCTCTCTACCAACCTTACCGTATTCTTTCTGAAATATATCAGTCACGTGGGTACAGCAAATACGAAGAATACCTCGACCTGGAAGAACGCGCCCGTAACGCTTACGGTAAGGAAGCCGATGAACTCGTCGAGAGAAGAGATCAAACCAAGGACGTTTCTCACAACCATTTCATCAAATCCATGGAATACCTGACAGAAGCACGCAATCGCACGGATAACAGGAACGAATTGAGATATCTCGCATCTAACGAGGAAACCCTGAAACAACTATTGGATGCTACTAAAAAAGACTTCTTCTAAAGGTACAGGAAAGGATTGTCAATATACCCGGGCCGCCTGTGCCCGGGTTTTTTTATTTCTCTTTCATGATATGCGAATACAACTCTTTAATATGCTTGATCTTGAATATGATCAATCCGGGATCTTTCTTCATTTTCATATCCGGTATTACCGCTCTGTTAAAACCGAGACGCTTCGCTTCCTGTAAACGCTTTTCCTGCTGCAGGACAGGTCTTATATTCCCATTGAGACCAACCTCGCCAAGAAATATCGTGTCCACAGGCAGGTCTATGTTCCTGTGACTTGATAATATTGCTGCTGCTGCCGCCAGGTCAAGACCGGTTTCAAAAACACGGATGCCTCCTGCCAGATTGACAAATACATCGTTGAACCTGATCTTCAACGCCAGATTCTTTTCCAGCACTGCCAGCAACATTGCCAGACGGCGATGATCAAGCCCCAGGGAAACCCGCTGCGGCGTTCCGTAACTGGCGGGAGAAGATAAAGCCTGTACCTCCACCAGGAAAGTCCTTGTACCTTCCAGCACACATCCCACTGCCAGACCGCTGCCGGATTTATCCCTCTGCAGGAATATCCCCGATGGATCCTTAACTTCCTGCAGACCCTGGGAAGTCATTTCAAAAAGACCGATCTCGTTCGTCGAACCGAAACGATTCTTCACAGTACGCAGAATTTTGAACTGATTATGGACCTCACCTTCAAAATACATCACCGTGTCTACCATGTGCTCTATCATCTTTGGTCCTGCCACCAGACCATCCTTGGTCACATGACCTATCAACAGAACGGGAATTCTATCCTGCTTTGCTCTCTGCATAATAATGACAGTGCAGTCACGCAGCTGGGAAATGGTGCCAGGCGCGGAATTAAGGTCCGGATTGTAGACAGACTGAATGGAATCGATCACCACGATCCCTGGCTTCAGCTCATCCAGGGAGGAGAGGATGTCATTGATATCGCCACTGCACAGGAGCTGCATATTTTCAGTTTGGCACTTCAGGCGCTTGCTCCTTACCGCAACCTGTTCATCACTTTCCTCACCGGAAATATAGAGTGCGGGAATGCCCCCTGCAGATATCAGGCTGCTTATCTGCAACATCAGAGTCGATTTGCCGATGCCCGGTTCACCGCCGATCAGAACCACCATACCAGGAATAATTCCGCCCCCTATTACCCGGTCGAATTCCATGATTCCCGTGGTTATCTTCCTGTAATTTCCCATCCCCACTGCACTCATCTGACAGGGCTTGATATTCACCTTCCCTGATACCGTCAGAATACCGGTAACATTGGACCTGCCGGTTATTCTCTCGGTTTCTCGCAGCGTATTCCAGGCACCGCAGGCAGGACACTTGCCTGACCATTTGCCTGTTTCTGCCCCACACTCTGTACAGAAAAAACTACTGCCTTTGTTTTTCATTTTTTACCTTATCCCGCTCTAGAAAAAACCTTCTGGCGGCAGCGATATCCTCCTTGATCGCCTTCACCAGATTGTGCTCGCTATTGAATACCTTCTCATCCCTTAACCGTTGCAAAAAATATACTTCCACTTTCTTGCCATATAAATCTTCATCATAATCCATGATATGCGATTCCACTTCCTTGATACCGGTTTTTTTCAAGGTCGGGCTGTATCCTATATTGGTTACACCCTGGAATATACCGCTACCTATGCTGATCAGACAAACATAAACTCCTATCGCCGGGATCAATTTATTTGCATCTGCCGGGATGACATTTATAGTGGGAAAACCAAGGTTCCTGCCGATCCGGTGCCCGGTACTCACCTCACCGCTCAGGGAATACTCCCTGCCCATGTATTCCGCTGCAGAATTCACATCCCCTTCCCTGATCAGATCCCTGATGAGACTGCTGCTGACAATGCGGTTTCTGATAAAATATGGTTCCACAACGTTTACATTATAACCGTATTGGGAAGCGTGCTCCTGCAGAAAATTGTAATTGCCTTCACGATTAATCCCGAAATGAGTATCATAGCCAACCACCAGTTCTTTGGCATTGACTTCATTTATAATGATGCTTTCGAGAAAATCCTGTGGTGACATCCGCGCCATCGTTCTGTTGAAATTCAGATATAAAACGCATTCAACTCCATATTTTCTTAAAAGCTTTTCCTTTTCCTCCCTTTCAGTAAGAAGGTAGGGAAATGTCTTGCTGTGGATGATTTCCAGGGGATGATGATAATATGTTATGACTATTACCTTTCCCTGGGTTCGCCGGGCGATATCCTTCATTTGCTGCAGAAGTTTCTGATGGCCAAGATGAACACCATCAAATGTGCCCATGGTAACCACCGGTCGCGTAAACCTGCAATTCTGATTCCTGAAATATTTCATATCAACACTACTCTTGGCTGTAACTGGTGTGCAGAGATCTCACCAAATCCAATGCAGTCTCCTGCTTCATTCACCAGCATGATGTCTTTTTCGTCATCATGACCTGTTGTGATCGTGCGACCACTTCCGAAACTGGCAATATTTTTATTTTCCACCACCATTTTCGGTGTATCGGTAAGTATTTCAGCTACATCACGCAGGTAATTCTGCCAGTTCTCACTGCTGATCTGATCCAGCGCCACCGCTTTATCTACGGATAACGCTCCTGTTCTTAAACGTCTCAACTCGGTACAGGTAGCTATTGAACCTGCCAGTTTCCCTATTTTCTCTGATAAGGAACGAATATAAGTTCCTTTGCTTACGATGACCCTGTAAGTGAGGTAAGGAGCTTCATAGGACAGGATCTGGAAGTCGAAAATCTTCACCGGACGAGAAGGGATTGTGAATTCCTCCTGTTGGCGCGCTTTCTTATATGCTCTTACGCCATCCAGTTTGATGGCAGAATAAGGATGAGGATTCAGTTCCTGCAAAGCCATTACTTCATGTGTAATATAATCGGCAAGAGCATGGTTCCAGTGTGGAATAGGTCGGGTAGACTCTGTTTTACCGGTGATATCACCACTGTTCGTAGCCACTCCGAATTTCAGGACCGTCAGATATTCCTTTTTCGCTCCTAGCAGCCGGTCGGCAATTCTGGTAGCCTTACCCAGGCATACTGGCAAAAGCCCGGTAGCAAAAGGATCAAGTGTACCGGTATGACCCATTTTTCTCATCCCGGTTAGATGCCGTAATCTGCGAATAACATCAAAGGAAGTAATTGCAGCAGGCTTATCAACGAGGATGATCCCACAGTCCTTCATGGGAGTCTTTTTTCTATCTCCCTGAACAGTTTTTCCTTGATGTTGTCCATAGATTCATTACTCTCGAATCCTGCTGCCCGGGAATGTCCTCCCCCGCCAAAACGGGCTGCTATCTCCCTTACATCGATCATCTGCGAGCGCAGACTTATTCTGTACAGATCATTATCTACCTGCTGCAGAAAAATAACGACCTCGACACCACGGGCACCTTTGACCCAGCGGGTGAATTTTGAATTCGCCGCCATGGTCACTCCATGCCTATCAACAAGGTCGAGGGATGAATATAAAAGTAAAATCCTGCCCTCTGCACGGATTTCCATACTGGAGAGAATATCACCAGCGTATCTGATCTCCCGGATTGATCTGGCAAAAAAATTCTGCGAAATTCTTCCCGGATTTATTCCCATTGAGACAAGTTCAGTACAGGTTTGAAAGGTGGCAGTATTAAGGTTGAGATTCTGAAAGTTATCAGTATCATTAATGATCGATACATAACAGCAGGTAGCCAGATATCTCCTGATTCCCGACTCCCTGCTCCAGATTTCATCACGGAATATGGAATAGAGAATGAATCCCACACTTACCGCATCCGGATCCAGATATGTGCAAGCCCCGGGTATGATCTCCCCTGCAATATGATGATCTATGGCTATGACCTTTTCCGCTCCTGGCACTAATAATGCACATCTGCCCAGCCTCTTGACTTCATGGCAATCAAGCATGACTATATGCGGGAAGGATTGGTGTGGGTCGTATACACTTGTTCTTTTGCGAACGTCCAGAAAGTCATAATTTTTCGGAGCTGGTTCTTCCAGAATGATGTGTATCCCGGCGAACCGATCGGAGAAAAGCTGCTGTAAAGCCAGGGCTGAAGCCAGCCCATCTCCATCAGGATTTTTATGAGTCAGGATGGCAATTTCCCTGTCTTCTGAAAATAGCTGTACCAGTGCACTTTTGAGTTCTTCCTGGGAAGATGGTTTCATGAATCCTTATTCTGTTGTTCTTTCTCAGATTCCAGCTGACGGAATATGTCATCCAGATGCCGGGCTTTTTCCTCAAATTCATCGTAAATGAATTTGATCTCAGGAATTACCCTCATGATCTTGGCGGCAGCGATCTCATTTTTAATAAAACCGGAACTCTTTTCAAGAGCCTTTTGCACATCCTCATTGGGATATGTATCCAGATGAGTATAATAAATACGGGCATGAGACATGTCATTGGATACTTTGATGCGTGTAATACTGACCAATTCAAGATATTTGTCCCGCAGTTTCAGATTTATCACATTGCTGATCAACCTGAGCAGTACTTTTTCGAGCCTCTGAATTCTAATACGTGGCATGGCTTTTTAAGGAATGTTAAGGTCTGAGTTTTCTTTCCAGTTCCACGATCTCAAAATTCTCGATAATATCATTTTCCTTGAGATCGTTGAAATCGGTAATGGCAATACCGCAATCAGAACCTGCTTTAACTTCCTTAACCTCCTCAGCGTAATGTCTCAAAGATGATATCTTACCCTCATGGATCTGAATGTCATTACGATATATCCTGATTTTCCCGCTGCTGGTCATGTTACCTTTTTCCACAAAGCAACCGGCAACCGTACCTACTTTCTTTATCTTGAAAATCTGCTTCACCGTGGCAGAACCGAGGAACCGTTCTTCCATCTCCGGAGCCAGCATACCCTGAATAGCCTTTTCAATATCTTCGATAACCTCATAGATTACCTGGTATAACTTGATTTCGACATTCTCTTCTTCCGCCAGCTTTCTGGCCGCACTGTTAGCCCTGATATGAAAACCGATGACAACAGCATCCGAAGCCGTTGCCAGGCTTACATCCGCCTCATTTATTCCACCTACTGCATGACTGATGATATTAACCAGTACCTCATTATTGGATAATTTCTGCAGGGAATCACATAATGCCTCCACAGAACCATCCGTATCACCCTTCACAATAAGCCTCAACTCTGCCATTTCATGTTCTTTGATCTTCTGGAAAAGGTTATCAAGACTGGTCTTGCTCTGGAATTTTTCCCTCTCCTTTCTGATATGCATACGTTCCGCGCTGATCTGCCTGGCTATTTTCTCATTATCCACCTTATCCACGAAATCCCCTGCTTTGGGCACTTCATTGATTCCGTAGAGTATCCCTACATCAGATGGCAGCAGCATATCGCGTTCATTACCTCGCTCATCCTCGATCTTGCGAATTCTGCCATAGGTCGCACCACAAATCACACTATCGCTTTTTTTCAATTCACCGTCCTTGATAAGCACGGTGACCAGTGTACCCATACGCTGATCCTTGCGTGATTCGATGACTATCCCCTTACCCGGGGTATGCGCAGCTGCCTTGATCTCCATCATTTCCGCTGCCAGCAGGATAGTATCCAGAAGCTCGTTTATACCTTCTCCGGTTAGAGCCGAGCATTTGACCCAAAGTATTTCACCACCGTAACCTTCCAGCATCAGATTTTGCTTCATCAGATCGTTGATCGTCCGGTCCACATTGGCATCCTTCAGATCAATCTTGTTGATGGCTACGATTATTGGAACTCCAGCCGCCTTAGCATGATCAATCGCCTCAATTGTCTGCTTTTTTACCCCTTCATTAGCAGCGACAACGATGATCGCAATATCAGTGATATTGGCTCCGCGTGCCCTCATGGCAGTGAAGGCTTCGTGTCCCGGAGTATCCAAGAAGGTTATCTTCTCATCATTATGAGCGACCTGGTATGCCCCGATATGCTGGGTTATGCCACCTGCTTCCCCGGCGATCACATTGGTGGAGCGTATCCTGTCCAGAATAGCAGTTTTCCCGTGATCTACATGTCCCATAACCGTGACGACAGGGGGACGTTTTATCCTGTTCGTTGCAGCTATCTCTTCTGCTTGCGATTCCAGAATTTCCTTGCCATACTCCTCTTCGAACTCCACATCGAACTCAAACTCATGACAGATCATCTCCAGTGAATCCTTGTCCAGGCGTTGATTGATGGTGACCATTTGCCCCATTTTAAAGAACTTGGCTATGATTTCAGTAGCAGATACATCCATCATCTTCGCCAGCTCGCTCACAGAAGTGAATTCACTGATTATGATCTTCGTATCCTTCTCGTCTTCTTTCTTATCATCTTTCTTATACCTTTTCTTCTTGACGGAAGTACTCAAAGTCCTTTTAATACTGCGCGATATTTCAGCTTCCTCAAGTTCTGTGGGGAGAACTTTCTTTTTGCGACTGCTCTTCTTTAAGTGCTGCAACACAGCTTTGAGATGCTTGTTCTGTTCGACATGCTCCTTGTCTTTAATCTTCTTTTCTGCTTTCAGTCTTTTATCTATTGATTCATCAACCTGATCGGGTGGAGGTGGTACAGGTGGTTCGGGAGGAAGCTTTCTCGATGTTGTTCTTGATTCCAGCTCTATTTCATCAGCTGCAGGAACAGGCTTTTCAACAGCCTTTCTAATTTTTTTCTCCACAAATACCGGTATTTCTTCCCTTTCCTTCTTCAGTCTGGCTTCTTCCAACTCCTGCTTGACTTTTTCCTCTCGTTCCTCTTCCTTTTTCTTTTCTGCCAGAACAATTTTCTTATGATAATCAGTAATGTCTCTCTGCCTCTGTTTGACTGCAGCAACTTCCTCATTGAACTTTGCCCGGATCTTGTCTACAATATCATCATCTACAGGGCTCATATGGCTTTTCACGACAACACCCATATCGCTCAGATGTTTTTTTAAGGCAGCGGTTGATATTTTAAATTCTTTTGCTAACTCATGCACTCTTATCGGCATCATTCCTCCAATTTCACAATAACCGCTCTATTCCCCTGACAAAATTCACATCTTCCAAGCAAAGCAGACCGATATCCCTGCTGGAAAATTCCTTCCCCAGCATTGCCATACTGCTCAGAGCTACCATCCTGATATTGGCATGCTGCGTTAACTGCCTGAACCTGATAAAGGCACCACGGGAGTAGTCCCTGGCATAGAGCACCATCTTTGCCCTGCCACTGTTTACAGAACGCAAGACTGCGTCTCTACCGGTGATCAGTCTGCCAGCTTTCCTGGCCAGATGCAGTAAGGACATTATCCGTGCCATATTCTCAATTTTCTTTTCTTCTTCCATTTCTCCAGTTTCAAAAGACATTCATTGCTATCACACACATAACTTCCCCGTGCCGGGAAAAGATTGTCCAAATCAAAAACAATACCCCACCTGCTCAGGATAAAGCGCAAAAATTCATTTTTCTGAGCTTTCCGCCGGCAAACAACACAGGTTCTGAGCGGTATGTGACCTGCTCTGGATTTTTGGTTGGGCATCAGAAATGCTTTGCCGATTCTTTGATCTTGGTTGCTGTTTTTGTGCCCAGTCCTTCCAGATTACATAATTCTTCTATGGATGCCTCAAAGATATCCTGTACGGAAGTATAACCGTGAGCTTTCAGGATTTCGGCAATCTTGTTGCTTACTCCATCCAGATCACTTATATGACTGGTTATTCTTCTTTCCTCCGATATCTTCTCCTCAAATTCATCTTCCGTGTAAATATCCAGTTTGTAGTCGGTTAGCTTTGCTGCCAGTTTTACATTCTTTCCCTTTTTGCCGATAGCCAGATTCTTGTTCTCCTCACTCACAATTATCCGGGCAAAGTTACCCCTGTCAGCCAGATATACCTTTTCAACCAGATCGGGTCCAATAGCATTGGCTATAAGCTGCTCCGGGGAATCATCCCAGAGGACGATGTCAACCAGCTCGTTATTGAGTTCTTTACGGATCTGTTCAATCCTGATGCCTTTCTGACCAAGACAGCTGGCGGTAGCATCAATCTTGCTGTCCAGGGTTTTAACAGCCACTTTGGTTCTGATGCCCGGTTCCCGCACTATTTTCTTGATTTCGATCAAGCCACTGTTTATTTCAGGAATCTCAGTTTCAAATATCTTCTTCACAAATTCCGGTCTGGTCCTGGAGACAATAACCACCACATCATTCTTGCGTTTACGGATATTCACCACATAAGCTCTGATGATATCCCCGACCTTGTAGTACTCGTCCTCGATCTGTTCATCCTTGGGTAGCAGTGCTTCCGCATAACCAATTTCCAGCACGTAACCATTATAGTCTTCTTTGGTTATTTTACCAGATACAAGCTGATTCTTCTGTTTCTCATAATCGAACATGATGCGGTCTTCTTCCAGGGATTTGATCCTTTCCAGAATAGCCTTACGGGCATTTCTGATGACCTTGGGTTCAAATTCAAATATCTGCATCTCTACCGGAATTTTATCACCGATTTCCACATCATCGGTGATCTTTCTGGCTTCCTGCAGGGATATCTCACCCAGAGAAAAATCCTGCTGGGCAACTATCTTCTTGAACCTGGCCATGATTCTATTGGTCTCGAAATCCGCTATTATCTCCAGTTCGTTCTCCGGCATCATCTTCTTGGCTATCGCCTGATGCAAACCATCCTTGATTATTTCCTGCAATTTATTCTTATCCAGCTGTTTCAGGTTGGCTAATTCTGAAAGCGTTCCCATCAAATTCATTCTAATTACCTCTTTAGAACTTAAATCTACCTTTTATAATCAAAATATGTTCTGGCTTTCTTGATATCAGTGAAAAAAATAGCGACTTCTTCACCTTCGATATCAAGAATCAGGTGATCAACCAGTACTTCCTTCAGTGTCCCCAGGCTGGTAATATTATGCCCTTCTCTGTTATAGGTGATCTTGACCTTTTCATTGATAGCACTGACATAATGTTTTTTCAGTCTGAGATCACGTTCCAGCCCGGGTGAAGATACTTCCAGGAAATATCTCTCCGGGATCAGGTCTTCGACTTCCAGCATATTACCCAATTCAATACTCACCTGCTGGCAGTCACCCAGGCTCACTCCGCCGATCTTGGTGATGTAAACGACCAGGATCTTGCCCTTTTGAGCATTCTTTAGCCCAATATCGTAAAGGGATACGCCCTGGTCACGACACACTTCATTCGTCAGTTCTTCCAACCTCAACATCAGGTCATTTTTCATCATATCATGCCTATAATAATACTAAACCACTGAAAACCAGTGGTGTAATATCCATATCAAAAAAATGCTGACCTTTGTGTCAGCTTTTTTACCTATCATTCCAGTAAAATATTTAACCCTTTTCAAAAAAATTGGGGACATGTATTCTGTCAAGCAGTTATTTATTTACATTTCTTAAAATTACATCTACTTAATCCCTGCCCTGCTAAAAATATCCCTGTTCCGGGGAAATGATATTAATCGCAGGAAAAAATATTGACTTTATTAGGCAGTAAATATTTTAAACACAGTTTAGAAAAGGCTTACACTGGGAGGTCAGATGTTAAGAACCAGTTGGAGAGGATTATTACTGCTTCTGATAATAATCCCTGTTGTACTTGGGGCAGAAGACGAATTCAGCAGCAATCTCATTCTGGATATTAAAGTCAATGGCAATGTCAATATTGACACCGAATTGATCAGGTCCTTCATCGTATTTCAGATAGGAGATATTCTAGATGATGCTGATGTTGCCAAGACTATCAAGGACCTTTACCAGTTAGCAGTCTTCAAAGATATCCTGATTTCCCGGGAACAGTTACCAGCAGGGATTATTATACATATCGACATCGCAGAGTATCCCCTCATCGAAAATGTAACTTTCCAGGGAAATGATAAAATCAAGACAGCAAAACTGGAAGAACTGCTCTCCCTGAACCTGGGTAATTACTGGTCTCCTTTCCTGCAGGAAGAGGTTAAGAAGAAAATTGCTGATGAGTACAAGCAGAAAGGCTATCATCTGGCTCAGATCGATTTCGAAGTCCTGGAGAAGACTAATAACGCTGTTGATCTCAATATAATCATCCAGGAAGGCAGCAAGATTGTGATTCGTACCATCAACATCCATGGGAACAAGGATATACCGGAAAAGAAACTCCTGGGAAAAATGAAAACCAAGAAAGCCAGCCTGTTCCGTTCTGGCAAATTCGAGCAGGATAAATTTGAGCAGGATCTCGATCTTATCGTGGAATATTACAACAGGAAAGGATTTGTCGATGCCAGAATTATTTCCTGGGATAAAACCATCAAGGAAGATGGTTTTGCTCTGGATATCTACCTCTATGAAGGAGATTCCTATAAATTCGGGCAGGTCTCTGTTACAGGTAACAAGCGTTTTACAGATGAGGTGATAACTTCCCAGTTCAAATTCAAAGAAGATGAAACCTTTAATCTGCAGAAATTCAACGATCAGCTTTCCGGTGTTGCCGCCATGTATTATGAAGACGGTTATATCTATTCCAATTTTGATCACGAACTGGAGAAGAAAGACGATCATATCAACATCAGACTCGATATCAATGAGAATACCAGAGCCAGGATCAGGAAAATATTCATCACCGGGAACCGCAAGACCAAGGAGAAAATCATCCGACGGCACCTGGCAATTTCACCGGGTGACTACTACCAGCAATCCAAACTACGCCGCACATTGTCCAATATCTACAACATGGGTTTTTTCGAGCCTGACCTTTATCCCGAACCCTCCGCTCCCATAAACCGTAACGGTGACATCGATATAACCATCAATCTCACCGACAAGGTGTCGGGCTCAGCGAACGGTGGCGTTGCCTTGAACAGCCAGGAAGGGCTGGTCGGTCAACTCGCCGTATCACACAATAACCTTTTTGGTAATTCCTGGCAGGCAGGAGCACAATGGGAATTTGGCGGGAAAACCCAGAATTTCAGCTTTAACTTCACCAATCCCTATTTCATGGATAGCGCAACACTGATGGGTTTCGATATTTATCATACCACAAAGGAATGGGAAACTTATAAAGTAAGGACCAACGGAGGATCAATAAGGTTCGGACATCCTCTGGGTTTTCTGAATTATTCCCGGCTGGTCGGCGGATATTCACTTTATTCAAAAAGGTACTCCATCCTGAAAGGAGAGGAAGACGAAGCCTCCAATAACCTGCAGGAACTCGACGCCAAGGGCTGGCAGAACACGAGCGCCCTATCACTGACCTTTTCTCGAGACAGCCGTGACAATATCTTTTTCCCTACGAGTGGCTCACAATTCACAATTTATAATGAGTTTGCCGGTGGTCTGCTGCAGGGTGACTTTAACTACTTCAAACAGATTCTCCAGGTCAGCTGGTTTTCCAAAACCGTCTGGGAACTGGCTCTGAGAACGAAGTGGCGTTTTGGTTACGTTACTGGTTATGGAGGTAAGGATGTTCCTCCCGATGAACGTTTCTACCTGGGAGGGACAGGTCCGGATGGCATCAGGGGATATGCAGACAGATCCGTTGGACCAGATGAAGGTGGTCTGCGCGAGATATTATTCTCCACCGAACTGGGGGTGCCGATCGCTGGCGATCAGGTTGTTGGCCTCCTTTTCTTCGATGCGGGAGACAGCTATAACAGCCTGAAAAAATTCAATTTCTGGACCATGAAGAAGGGCACCGGCCTCGGATTGCGAGTGCGCAGTCCCTTTGGCCTCATCGGATTCGATTATGCCTATAACCTGGATGAAAACACCTGGGAACCTCATTTTCAATTTGGCACCACCTTCTGACCAGGTTCGAATCCAAAAAAACTTGACTCCACTTACCCCCTTTTTTTTGGTGACAAGCCTGCGGGGCGTAGCGCAGCCCGGTAAGCGCGCTTGATTTGGGATCAAGAGGTCGGAGGTTCAAATCCTCTCGCCCCGACCAATGTACTGGATACGGAAAAAAGAATTGACAGCAAAGAGAAATAAAAAAATTTCTCTATCATCTCGAAAGGGCGTTTAGCTCAGTTGGGAGAGCGCCTGCCTTACAAGCAGGTGGTCGGGGGTTCAAGTCCCTCAGCGCCCACCATTTTTTTTGTTTTACATTCCGGCAGGGAAAGTACTCTTGGTAAAATTTTTAAGATCAACTTTTCGCTCTTTATTTCCGAAATAAGTAAAAAAAGGTATATTATTGCCTATTTTTTCCCTGCTGTCTATTTTCTGCCGGATATTGTCAGAGATCAGGCAGGTTTTGTTTAGTGTTTCTGCGGTTTTTACCCAATTATTTTCTTGACTCAAAAAACAGCGCAGAAATTGTCATAAACAATTTGGGAGTTCAGTATGCTTAAAAAAACAAGAAGAAAAAATATTCGCAGAAAGAAGAAAACAGATAGAAAACAGATCTATACCTTTCTTTTTGTAATTTTATTGCTTCTTGTCCTTTATTTCCTGGTTAATAACCGTGTCAATATGCCTTTTCGCTCAAAATATAAAGTGTCTCAGGTACCCGCCCAGAATATAGATAAATCCAGGACCATCACTGAAGCTATCGATCATGCCAGAATACTGCTGGGAGTACCGGATAATAAATACAGTATCAATAAGAAAAGTAATAATATCTCCTATACTATTGGCATAGACAGTAATATCATGGACCTTAATTTTGCCAACAGTATCATCACCGGTCAGGTAGAAATCGTTGGCGGTCAGGTAATAAAGGGACTGGAAACCAATAACAGTAACCGTCAGATTCTGGAATACAAAGACAAGGCTGATTCCATTTCCCATACAGTCAATCTCTACTACACTCGCTACAGCCAGAAAGACAAATCCGGGCAAATAAAACTGGCGATTGTAGTCGATGATTTCGGCTATTACGAGGGAGAATTGCTGGAAGCTTTCTGCAGCCTCGATTCAAATGTCACCTTCGCCATCCTGCCTCATTTGAAATATTCTCGCACTGTAATGAACAGAGCTGCAGCAACGGGTCACGAAATAATCATTCATATGCCAATGGAACCCCTTAACTACCCTAAGATAGATCCAGGCCCTGATGCTATCTATACTCACAACAGCAGCGGAGAGATCAGGAAAAGAGTCCAGGGTTATCTGAAAAACCTTCCTCTATGTGTTGGTGCCAATAATCACATGGGCTCCCTCGCAACGGCAGACAGAGATGTGATGAACGCTGTGCTCAGTGTTCTCAAAAAGAACGGCCTCTATTTCGTCGACAGCCGGACAACCCAGGAGTCAATCGCTTATAAGATGGCAATGGATATGATGATCCCTGCCTTCGAGAATACACTTTTCCTTGATACCCCAACCATCTCCGGTAATACACTGCAGATCAAGCTGGACAGGCTACAGAAACTCAGCAATTCCAGGGAGAAGATGCTGGTCATATCACATTGCGCTTCCAGTAAACATTATGAATACCTGAAAAAATTCATTGCTGAAATAACCAAACTGAATTTCCAAATAGTCCCTGTCTCCGCTCTATTCCAGTCTGAATTACCGGAAATCCTCTGATTGGACTTTTTTCATGGATGAACCCGTCTTGAAATATTTTGAGCAACTTCACCAAAAATTCATCTCCCTGGGCGTATTGCGCCCCTATAAATATTTCCGGTATCTGCCCGGTTCCATACTCAACTATGATCTGAAAACATTCGGTGCCGGGGAAAATACGCTTCGTATTACCCTTCAGGTAACTGATTTTGTCGGAGGAGGCTTTGCAGGACAGGTTTACCAGGTCAAGCTCCTGAAACATAATAGCAATAACCCTTCCTCTCTTTTGCAGATAAATAATTCCTATGCCTTGAAAATACTTATTCCCCCCACATTCCTGGCCAGATTATTTCGTAATCTGCTTTACCGAATCGGATTCCAGGCTCCTTTTCAATTACAGGTTAATCCCGCTGCAGCAAGGGCTGGCGCCCTCTGGCAGAAATTTATCCATCGAGCTGCCCGGATTAGATTTGGCTCCGATAAATATGTCACAGATATCCTGGGAACCCTTATTGACCATGATCTTGGCAGTTGCGGAGAACTGCTGGAGTGGATTGACGGCAGAACCTGGCGACTCGAAGCAGACGACCGGATCAATTTCTTGTCTGGAAGTCTGAAAACAGATAAAAAAGATCTTTGGGAAAAATATTCTCCTGAATTCAAAGCCAAATTCAGGTTCATGCATGCACTGGTTGATCTTCTCCATGAAATCGGCGCCAGTGAGATTGCCCGTCAATATGAATGGTCAACCATGAAAAGTCAGCCTAACTGCCTGAAAAGGAACAGCACCAACGATGATCCTGCCTCCGGCCTGGTGGCAGTCGACTTCCGGGCAGGACTTGCTCTGCTCCCCTTCCTGCCCATGAGCCCCGGTGACTTTTCTATAATCATCAGAGGAATCCTGAGAGGCAGTATCGTCCAGTTCGACCGGGGAAATCTTAAAAAACTGGCAACCTTCATGGATAAGCACCCTCAGGATTTTGCAGATATGGCTGCACTCCGGTCCGAATTGCAGGAACAGGAGGCAGAATATAGAAATTCCCAGATCGATATTACCCATAATCACATCAGGGTATTTCACAGCCGTTGTTTATGGCGGGTGATCCTGGTTAACTCCATCAGAAGCTGGCAGATCACGGGTATCTGCGATAAGACAGCAGGAGATAAGCTGCAGAAAACAATGTTTCTCACCTTTTTGCTCTTTCTTGCTGGATTTATACCCCTGCTGGGCAAGGCTCTGATAAAATTCTCCTGTAACTCACTGCAGAGAGAACACCTGTGGAAAATGGCATCATCATTTCATTATCTTCGTCTGACCTGGAAAGCCAACCTCCTGCAGAACCTTTCCCACTGGTTAATCTCCCGCAGGATCAAGCCACAGCAGATAGCTGGAATCGAAAGTAAGGTCATTGCCTATTTTATCCACTGCCTCCTTTCTGTTCTTCCTACCAGCATCCACAGGTTCCTTACTGATAGTTTTTATTTCCGGCAAAGACTGCATCATATTTTTATCAGGCCATTACAACTGTATTTTAACTCCAGCCTGAGAGAAAAATGGCTGCGGGATATGCTGGCTGATGGTATCAGAAAAAACATGCTTACCCGGCATGATGCAATGACCATCGAATCCCATATAGATGAACCCTTTATCCAGAAATACCTGAAAAGCCTGGCAGTACATGTGTGCACTATCCCTATAACACAGATCGTATCTGTTATGCTTGCCATACTCTATACTGCGGCACACCCTGAACTCCCTCCAGCTCAAGCCTGGGCTATCGGTCTCAGCATCATCGCTCTGTTCCAGGTGATTCCGATATCACCGGGATCACTGGCCAGGGGACTGTATGTTGTTTATCTGGTTATCAAAGAAAGGGATTTCCGTAATTACAATATTGCTGTTTTTCTAAGCTTTTTCAAATATATCGGATACCTGGCCTTCCCCATTCAGATGACTTATCGTTATCCTGCCCTGGCCCGTTTCATGGCTGGTCATTGGGCCACCGAAGCAGTGCATATGATACCTGTCTTCGGAGAAAAAGGAGCCCTTCTGGAGCACTGGATTTTTAGACTTTTCTACAACTGGCCTCTTACTATCCGCAGACAAATGCAGGAAAGAAAAGCCTGGCGCAGAAATATCCCTCCCCGTATCTGGCATGCACCCTTCATCCTGATTTTAGGCAGCTTCCTGATGGGCGTAATTGAATACCTCTGGCAACAGCACCACCTGGTTCTACCTCAATTAAAGGATATCTGGTGGGCACTTGTCATCCTGCCCTGCCTGGCAGGTAGTTTATTGACAAGATTTGCAGGTGGTATGATTATCTGGCAGAGATTATTGCTGTCTCTGTCCGGAGGCCTCGTTATGACCGTACTGGTTTCATTTATCGAACAATATCTCAATAACGATGAATTCATGATTTACCGCAGTATCTGGCTGCTCTTCTTCTTCTGCATCTTCTCTGTCTGGGGTTCAATCTTCACTGAATTGACCCTGGGGGAAACAGGACATAAAAATGAAAGCAGATAAGATAATGCGTCATTATGAATTTCTGCAGAGATTCTCAAACCTGCGTTCATCCCAGCTCTACGTGATCTTCGGAAGTGAAGGCTACATCAAGGACCAGATTCTGCACACAATTCTTGAACACTACGGCAAACAGAACCTGCAGGAATTTGATCTTGTTACTCTGTACGGTGACAACACCACTGCCCTGGAAATTTGTGAACAGCTTGAAATGATGCCCTTTATCAGCGATAAACGCATTATTGTAGTAAAAAATTTCGATATGCTCAAATCTGTAGATAATCCGGGTCTGGAAGCCTATTTGCATACTCCGTCCCCCACTTCCCTCCTGGTCCTGACCTGCGAAAAGTTCGACGCCAGGACAAGATTGAATAAAATCATGACAGAAAATGGCATTATAATAGAATGCAGACAGCCCTTTGGCACTAAAGATCTCCTCCAGTGGCTTCGTGCTGAAATCCGGCAACGTAAGCTCAAAATGAAAAGTGAAGCTGTCGAAACTCTTGCTAACCTTATTGACAGCCATTTTCTAACGGCAGCCAGTGAACTGGAAAAACTGATTCTTTTCAAGAAAAATGAAGGCGTCATAACTGAAGATGATGTTTATGCAGTCGTTGGGAAGACAAAAGCTAATTCAATATTCGAACTGCAGGACGCTCTGGGGATCAGAGACCGTAATAAAGCATTCCAGATCCTGGAAAATCTGATCGAAAATTACGAACCAGCAGCGTTTATCATGATCATGTTAAACAAGTTCTTCACCAGATTATGGTCAGTTAACGCCCTCCGGAAAAAAAAGGTCAGTGATCAGGATATAATCAATCATCATCTGACAGACCTGTTTAAAAAGTATCGGGGAAATTACCTGAGATATGCTGATGCTTACAATGATTATAGTCTGTGCCAG
>JAFGRJ010000085.1 GCA_016935235.1 Candidatus Cloacimonadota bacterium | reverse complement strand
TCAACTGTTGCAATTGATCAAAAGAGAATATAGTTTATAATAACAACATTTGATAATATATAATTTGCCTCGAGTAACTTTAAGTATATTATTTCATTGTTAATTAATTTCAGAAGGGAATAATCATATGAATAATATGATAATTTTGCCAGTATTAATCATGGCTTCTATTTCTTTCCTGGTTCTTGCTGCTCAAAATAACTTCACAATGCACCAGAAGGAAGATAATGAAGATGGGTTATCAAGGAACAGCAGGCAATCCTGCCTGGATATGAAATATCATCATTGTAATGGATTGAAGAAGAGTCACCTTCCTGTATATGGAAGGCATGGGGAAAATATGAATCTAACATCCGAGCAGCAGAAGTGGATTGATACATGGCAACTGGCAAATGCCAGAAACAGGTCAGCCATAACAGCTGTGATAGAACAGCTGGAGCTGGATAAGGAAAAGGCACTGCAAGAAGGTGATTTTGCCGAGATTAGGAAGATAAGTCCCAGCATTTTACTGGAGAAGGGAAAATTAGAAATATCCTGACCGGATTTCGAGGAAAAGATCTATGATGCTCTGGATGAAAAATAAAGGGAGATATGGTTTCAGGACAGATTTGGAAACTGATGATAAAAATATATCTGCTTCCGGTGGGAAACGGATTTTTTTATGTAAACAGGGTCGAGTATGATAACATTACTGCATGAAGTTTTTGTGACATACCGGGCAATTGCCCCGTATCTGATGTTTGGTCTGGCAATAGCAGGGATATTGCATGTCTTCTTCAAAAAAGATTTCATTATAAGGCATCTTGGCAAGAATAATTTCTGGTCGGTGCTGAAGGCATCCCTGCTGGGAGTTCCTTTACCACTATGTTCTTGTGGTGTTATACCTACTGCCATGTATCTTCGCAGGAAAAAAGCTTCCCGGGGCGCGACCCTGTCATTCCTGATATCGACTCCCCAGACTGGCATAGACAGTATAATAGCAACTTATGGCATGCTGGGACCGATCTTTGCTTTATTCAGACCACTGGCAGCTTTTATAACTGGCATCGTGGGTGGAAGTGTAGCCAATTTCATTTATCGCAAGGAACTGGATCCTGAACAGGATATGGACAAAGGATTTCATTGCGATACCTGCACTGTTTCTGTGCCCCATGTCCACAGTTTCCGGGACAAGGTAAAATCGGGATTCATTTATGCTTATCGGGATTTTCTTGATGATATTTCATTGCAGCTTCTGATAGGTATATTCATTGCCGGCATGATCTCCTTTTTCATCCCTGATGACTTCTTCAGTGAATATGGAGGACAGGGTCTGACAGGCATGTTTTACATGATCCTGCTGGGATTGCCGCTTTACGTTTGTGCAACCGCATCGATTCCGATCGCAGTATCACTGCTGATGAAGGGAATCTCACCCGGGGCTGCTTTTGTCTTTCTGGTGGTTGGTCCAGCAACCAATGCTGCTGCAATTGCTCTTATCTCTAATTCGCTGGGGAAAAAAGCTACGGTTATTTATCTGCTTGTAATATCAGTTTTCGCCATCCTGAGCGGATTATTGCTGAACCTTATATTCAGTGCCAGCGGGAGTAGGCCACTGCATAATATGTTGCATGACCATGGTTCTAGTACAATATTAAGTAACATTTTAATGGTCATGTTTTCAGGAGCGTTGTTCTTGTCGCTATTCAGAAAGTTTCGGGTGATATTGGGCAAAAGGTCAAAGGAATCTATAATGGAGCATAAGACCAGAAAATTTAAAATTGAGGGGATGACCTGTAATCATTGCGTCATGACAGTAACCAGAGTTATCAAGGAATTACCTGGGGTAGAAAAAGTAACAGTTGATCTGGAAAGTGGCTACGCCTTCGTCACCGGTGATGTAAGTACCGATTTGATAAGGAAATCTGTGGAAGGGGTCGGATATAAATTAGTTAACGAGTAAATTCAACACTTGCAGCTACTTCATCCAGAATTGGTTCGTAGAGTTCGCGATATTTCCAGGGTGTCCCACTCTGGAAAACCAGTATCCGGTCATTATTAAACCATATATACTCTTTCAGAAACCATTTACTGTCGTCAGCTCTGATGAGCGACAGGCTTCCCTGCCAGTGATGGAAGCCTTCTCCAATATTCTTCATAGCAGAGATGATTTCCACTCTTCCTTGCCAGTGGGTTCTCATTTCTTCTGCAAAAGTTGTGAGATACCTTCCCGTATAATCCTGCTCTGGAATGCCTGGATTTTCCAATAATCTGATCTGAAAACCCACAATTTCATCTCGGTTGATATCTGCCCTGATCATCTCATTTTTAAAACTGTGATCCTCCACATCCCAGTCTGCCGGATATTCTATCAGGTAACTTCCTCCATCATCTGTATAAGTCCTTTTACCGGTATTCTCTACTGGCTGAGCATCTTTCCATTCTCTGAATTCATCAATCTGTTGCTGTTTTAATCTTAGTATCACTACCGTGCAGAGAATGATGATCAGAATTATAATGAAATACATGTGTTCCCTTCTCATTTTCACATTCCTTCCAGTATTTTATAAAATTTTACCATACCCAGAATTATATTGTCAGATTGGTAAAAAGAATCATAAATAGTCCAGAAAAGGATTTAAAAATGAACAATAACAGGTAAAATATGAAAGTAATGCGCGAGTTATTCTTGCTACTTCTGGTACTGAGCAGTTGTTCGATATTTCTTTCCCGCAGGATGGAAAATGATCGGCAACAGTGGAAGGAGTACCCTCATAACTGGAAGGAAAGGATCAAAAAAGCTCAATCCGATACTCTTCAACTGCAGCAGATATATGCGGAAATAAGAAAAGAGGCAGAAATTTTTTCCAGGCAGAGAAAATCTGCACCCGCTTTGTATACTGCTTATCTGGGGTACAGGTTATTACATGAAGAACAGGATAGCGTAAAGGCTGAAAAAATTGTTGAAAGAATCAGAAAAAAATTCCCCGGTTCGGAGCAGACCTGGGAACTGGCGCAGGCAGATTTTTACGATAATATCTATCCTGTCTGGAATAACGATTCGCTTAAGATTGATATCATCGGTAAGTTGTTGAAAAAATACAGGAAAACCGGGTGGCGCAGGACGATGTACCAGTATCTGTTTTCTTCTCTTTATAACACTGAAGAATATGCTGAACTTCTGAAGAAGCTGCGTGAATTTCGCCGAGAATTTCCTGATGACTATCTCAGTTATTATTCCACTGCTTACTACTGCAGGGAAATCAATTATGATATTGACCAGGCTCTGGATTTTGCTGAGAAGTCTTTTAACCGTTCCAGAATATATCCCTACGTGGAATATTACCCGCCAGAACAATGGGCACTGGAAAGGAGAGCCGCCAGGGTGAAAACTGGAGCGGTATATGGTTCGCTGCTGAACCTTACCGGTGAATATGAAATGGCAGAGGATGTACTTCAGTCGATCCTGGCGGATAATGATCTTACTGTGGAAGATGAGACCACCCTGGCTGCTTGTCATTACTATCTGGGTTTGAATTCTGTGGGGAGGCAGGATACGCTAAATGCCATCTGTTCCTGCATCAACACTTTACTGGCTGGAGATTCGCGAAATCAGTATACTCCTCTCGCGGACTCTCTACTCCGGTTTCTTCTCCCGGATTTACAGGATCATGAGAAACTGGAATTCATAAGAAGTAATATCGCTTATAACGATGTTTGTTTCCAGGATGTGACCCATGCTTACGGATTATCCGGCATCAGGGCTGGAAAAATTGCCTGGGGTGATTATGACAACAATGGTTATCAGGACCTTATGCTGGATGGTTGCCGGATATTCCGGAATAATGCTGGTTCATATTTCACGGAGGTAACTGATCCTATTTTTGTGGGTCAGGTATTGGCCAGTGGAGGTATCTGGGGAGATCTTGATAATGATGGCGACCTGGACCTGGTAACCAAGGATCCTGAACTTGCCTGGATAAATGATGCAGGCAGGTTTTATCCTGTAAGTGAGGAAACTGATTTTCTGGACAACGGGATACCCACAGAAGGGCTGGGCTTGGGCGATTTCAACAGGGATGGACTGCTGGATATATACCTGGCTAATTACGAATTTGAAGGTCAATACCTTTCTGACCAGTTTTTCTGTGGTCTGGGACAGGCAAAATTCAGCGAACAGACAGCAACAAGCAATATTCTGCCTGCAGATGGTGAAAACCGGGCAGGACGCGGAGTCAGCCCGGGAGATTTTGATAACGATCAGGACCTGGATATCTTCGTGGCGAATTATCGCCTAACCGATAATTTCCTGCTTGTCAACAACGGAGCGGGTGTTTTTGAGAACGCAGCATTGCTTCGGGGTGTAAGTGGTATTGATAAGGAAGGCTGGTGGGGACATACCATTGGAGCAGAATGGGCGGATTGGGATAATGATGGCGATCTTGACCTGATCACTGCTAACCTGGCTCATCCACGCTATATAGATTTTTCTGACAGAACAATGCTCTACAGAAATTCGGGCGCTCCTGATTATTCTTTTACAGATATCAGGGCAAAAACCGGAATCAGATTTGAGGAAACTCACTCCGAACCAGCCTGGGGAGACCTTGATAATGACGGTAATCTCGATCTCTATATCAACGATGTTTATGAGGGCAGACGCTCCTTCCTTTATATGAACAACGGGGACGAGACTTTCCGAGAAGTGACTTATCCTGCCGGTGTAAGGCATTTCAATGGCTGGGGAGTGGCTTTCGCTGATATTGATAATGACGGTGATCTGGACATTTTAGCAGGCGGGGGTGAAATACAACTTTTCAGAAATGATACTCAGACCGGTCACAATTGGCTGGAGATAATGATGTCAGGCAAGGATCATGGCGATGCCATCGGCAGCAGATTTTATCTTTATAACCAGAATATATTACTTACCCGTGAAATCCAGGGAGGTAAGGGCAGTACCAATCAGCATTCTCTTGTGCAGCATTTTGGGCTTGGCAGCAATGAACCCCCCTTTACCCTCAGAATTCTCTATCCTGATGGCAGTGAGGATACAGCGGTTATCTGGGAATGTAACAAATTGATCATTATTCAGTGAGGATAACAGGTCACTTATAATCAAACCATTATACAACTACGTATCGGGGTACTGATAATAACGGGAAGAAAATTGATTTTAAAGTTTAAATTCATGCACTTAAAATCGATATTAGAATTACTCATGGAAAATATCGCTGATCAAACAAAATATAATTCTCTAAGTAAAATCAGCTGTCAGCCAAGAAATATTGATTTAAGAAAAAACGGTTCTGGGGGAAGCCAGGATTTCGGAAATAGTATAGAGGGAACCTGTTATAATTATCACATCATCTCTGGTAGCATTATTGATAGCTGCTCTGGCAGCTTCAATAACATTATCCCGGATCTCGTAATCCCCCCCGTATTTTTTTACATATTTTTCTTCATCTGCTATTTCAGCTGCCCGGTTGGATTTGTTTTTTGAAATATACATTTTTTTGCTTGCCGTGGTCAGTCTTTTAAAAATTAGATTAAGATTTTTATCACGGAGTATTGCCAGAACGAAAATGAATTTCTTGTCAGGAAAAAGTATGGAGAGTGAATTTAGCAAGGTCTTTACTCCCTCCTCATTGTGAGCCCCGTCGATCAGGACATAGGGATTTTTCTGGAATAACTGGAGTCTTCCTTGCCAGTGAACTGATCTCAATCCCCTTCTGAGCAGATCTTCTCTGAATTCGTAACCGGTCAGTTCAAATAACTTCTTTGATGCGGTTATTGCAAGGGCGGCGTTATAAGCTTGATGACTGCCAATAAGGTTGGTCATGATATTCTTGAGTTGCAGTTCCGCACAATTGTAATCGAACCATGTTCCTGTAATTCTGCTTCTGATATTAGATATGGTAAAGTCTTTCCCGTATTTGATGATCGGAACACTTCTTTCCTTGGCGATAGATTCGATGATATTTGCGGCTTGATAAGACACTTTTCCAAGTATCAGGGGTATCCCCTGTTTAAGGATGCCTGCTTTTTCCGTGGCTATCTTGGTTATACTTCTACCCAGGCTTTTGGTATGATCACGGGATATGGAGGTTATTACAGTGACGGTGGATTGGAAAGGATTTGTCCCATCCAGCCTGCCACCTAATCCAACCTCGAAAATCGCGTTCTGGATATTATTTTTTCTGAAGTGATAAAAAGCCATGGCAGTAGTAATTTCAAAGAAGGAAGCTTCATTTTTTTCGAATACATATTCCCATTCCCGATAGGTGTCCATTAATTCTTTTTGAATAATTTTCTTGCCATTTACCCTGAGCCTTTCGCGGTAATCTACTAAATGGGGTGAAGTATTCAAACCAGTTTTCAATCCTTGAGCAATTGAGATAGCTTCGCACATGGCAGCCGTTGAACCCTTGCCATTGGTTCCGGCAATATGAATTCCCTTTAATTTTGTGTTTGGATTGCCCATCTCCTGCAGAATGGAGTTCATCCTTTCCAGGCCGAGTTTAACGTTACCGGAGTATCTCTGGTAGACATGTTCGAGAAATTTTTTATATTTCATATTAACAAAAAAACCTTCAAGCAAGCTTGAAGGTTTATAAATCCTGATGCGCTTTATTCCACAATACTCTCGGGTAGTGCATGATCAGCAAATTTGGTTTCATGAGGGCATTTAACTATAATCTTACCTGTTTCAAAGTCACCTTCCATAAAATATTTATCACCAACTCCATTTTCCGGGCATTCATAGGTTTTCTTCAGATAGTTCATACGGAACAGGTCCTGGGCATTACCGGTGAAGTCTTCTTCCCGTTCCATCATATATTGTTCTATTCCTTCATAGATTGCTTTCATATTCCTGATGCATTCGTCTGCCTTCTGTTTACGATTGACATTGAATTTCTGCGGTATGATAAGGATAAAAGCCAATATTATGAAGGCAACTATGCTGATAATTTTATAGATAGTAATATTTTTCATAGTAGCTCCTTATGAGAATTTCTTCGTTTAAAAACCTCTAGTTTTCTTTTCCCGTCAAGTTTTTTGTTTATTAAACTCAGATGCAATTATGCTTGACTAATAGCTCTTTAAATTGGATTAATGAAACCAAAAATGGAGGATTTCATGAATAGCAAAATACTCGTGGCCACCGAGAAACCCTTTGCTGGTGTTGCTGTAAAGCAGATTCGCGAAATCTGTGAGGATAACGGACATATTCTGGTGTTGCTGGAAAAATACGAGGAACAGGCAGAATTAATCCAGGCAGTTTCTGCGGCAGAGGCGCTTATTGTGCGGAGTGATAAAATTACTGAGGATGTCATTTCCCATGCTGCCAAATTGCAGATTATTGTCCGGGCCGGAGCGGGATATGATAATATTGACCTGAATGCCGCTTCCCAGAAGGGTATAATAGTGATGAACACGCCTGGTCAGAATTCCAATGCTGTGGCTGAACTTGCTCTGGGAATGATGATTTATATGGCCCGAGGTAAATTCAATGGCAAATCGGGAACAGAATTGAAAGACAAAAAATTGGGTATCCATGCTTATGGATACGTTGGGAAAAATGTAGCCAGAATTGCCCATGGTTTTGGGATGGAAGTAATGGCTTATGATCCCTTTGTTACATCCGAAATCATGATCAATGATGGTGTCCAGCCAGCTGAATCTGCTGAAGCGCTATATAAGAACTGTGATTATGTTTCCCTGCATCTGCCTTCCATTCCGGAAACGCAGAAATTCGTTGATTATGAATTGCTAATGAAAATGAAGAAAGGCTCTACGCTGGTGAATACAGCCAGGAAGGAAGTTGTCTGCGAGGACAGTATTATGAAGGCTTTAAGTGAAAGAGAAGACTTGAAATATGTATCCGATATTGCTCCAGACAATGCGGAGGAGTTGATGAGCAAGTTCCCTGATCGTTGTTATTTTACTCCCAAGAAAATGGGTGCTCAGACAAAGGAAGCTAATATTAATGCTGGCGTGGCAGCCATAAGGCAAATAGTTGCCTATTTTAAAACAGGGGATACTACTTTTCAGGTGAACAAATAACGAGATATTTGCATAAATAGTATTGACACAAAACGGACGCCTTTTAAAAAAGGCTCTCGTTAAAACAAAGATCCTGAATAGCTCAGCGGTAGAGCGGGTGGCTGTTAACCACTAGGTCGGGGGTTCAAATCCCTCTTCAGGAGCCATAGTAAAGCCTCCGGATAAAACGGAGGCTTTTTTATTGCAACTGATAAGCTTATCAGATCATCGTCCCGCAATTTCCGCTAAGGTATGCCTACTGCTGTCACTTCCTGTGTGAAACATTATCATAACCACAATAATAAAGCCTTATGCAACAACAATCTGGAATGCTTCCACACAATCACCGCCGGGTAAGCGCCGTGAGCTTATGTTGTAGTGACTTACCTTCAAACCCGGGATAAGGTCCGCAAAGATGCTGATAAGACCCAGAGCAAAAGAACGGCAATAAATAAAACAGATATCCTGATGAGGAACGGGATTCTTCTTCTCGGCTTCCAATGTTATGCATTCACGGGATCCAGGAGTTTTCAGGAAAATAGTCGTATTTTCCAGCCAGATTTCAGGTTGATTACCACCCCGATCATTAAAGAATCCTGCCAGAAAATTTCTGATCTCTACTCGGGGTTTCACGGTGAAAGCAATAAGATCAAAGCGGTCTTCCGCTATCATAGCCAGAAGTCTTCTTATGCCAGCCTGATAGCCTTTATAAAAATGATATTTCTCAATCAGAGTACAAGCTTGCTTCCCGAAAGTGTGCAGCAGGATTTCAATTTCTTTCAGATCTTTGAACCTTGATGCGATGCTGGTATCTTCCATTCTATACATCCTGCCTGATTCGCTTCAGCCTGGAGATGGTTTCATGGCATATTTTTTCTGATTTTGTCCTGCTAGAGCTTTCCACATATATCCGGATAATGGGCTCGGTGCCTGAGCTGCGGATATGGATCCAGTGATCGGGAGCTGTATACTTGACACCGTCGGTTTTATCTATCTGGTAATGTTCATATAAGGTTGCTGCTTTATTCATAAATAATTCGGGATCAATGTCTTGAATTGCAATCCTGTCCTTCACCATATAGAATTTCGGAATGAGAGCTGCAAGTTCAGATACAGTTCTCCCCGTCTCGGTCAGATATCCCAGGATTAAAGCCATACCGGCGGGAGCATCCCTGGAGTATTGAACTTCGGGACAGATTATGCCACCATTACCCTCTCCACCAATGGGGCTGTTGATCTCCATCATTTTTCTGGCGACATTGATTTCTCCGATGGAAGTACGATGTACCCTGACGCCGAATTGGGCGGAGATGATATCACTTGCCATCGATGAAGACAGATTGATAACCACATCCCCCTTTTTATGGGAGAGGACGAATTTCTCAGCCAGGAGCAGTGATGACTCCTCCCCCAGGGCCTCCCCTTTATCCGAGACTATTGCCAGCCTGTCAACATCGGGATCGGTGGCAAATCCTATATCAGCAGAATGCTCCAGAACAGCTTTTTCCAGTTGTTGCAGATTCTCCGCCAGCGGTTCCGGCGGGTGGCTGAAGATACCGTTTGGTTCGGAATTCAATTCAATTACATCACAGCCAAGTTCACGCAGCAGGTGAGGTGAAACAGTACTACCCGCCCCATTCACACTGTCGATAATAACTTTGAATTTTTTTCTTCTGATGGCACCAACATCGAGGTAGGGGATGGCGAGAATCTTATTAATATGTCTTATGGCTGCATCATGATCACTCCACATTTTTCCTATTTTATTCCAGGAATTATAATTTACCGCAGCATCCAATCCGGCGATGAATTTCTTTGCCTGCTCCGGAAAAAGGAAATGTCCCTCGGAAGAGATCAATTTCAATGCATTCCATTCGACCGGATTATGAGAGGCAGTAATAGCCAGTCCACCTCTGGCTTCTGTTTGAGCCACCTTTAATAAAATGGTCGGGGTAGCGGCAATGCCGACATCGATAACATCGCAGCCCACGCTGAGCAAGCCGGAAGTTACGGCATGAAACATTATTGCGCCCGTGGTGCGGGAGTCACGACCAACAACGATTGGACCTCCACCGCAGAATTTACCGAAATGGGCAGCGTAACGGCAGGCAATTTCGGGGGTAAGGGCTGTGCCGAATATTCCTCTGATCCCGGAAACACTTATCATCAGCTTATCCATTATTACTCCTGATTAGGATTGATTTTTACTTCGATATAATTACCATCTACTGCATAATTCTGTTCCCTGACAAAAGTAAGTCCTTTGACGATCTCCTTGTACTTTTCCATCTGATCCCTGTCAAAAATCGACCCGGTCTTGTAATCAACAATAAAGATTTTTTTCTCTTTTCTATTGATCATCATCCTGTCAATGCGATATTCCAGATCATACTGGTCAAATACGGTATATTCATTGTAAACAGTATCCCAACAATCTTCTGAGAATATCTTGCTGTTTTCAGTAATAAACCTGTTTACCTGGGCAATAATAGTTCTGATAAGAAGTGGGTCCATGAGGTTACCATATGCAGCAATTGTTTTATTGCAGGCTTCAGATTTGCCTGCGGGGTGATCGAATTTTATCTGGGCAAGATAAAAATGGACAATATTACCAATGAGCAGGTTCTTGCCAGTGATATGTTGATGATACAATTCCGACAGACCGGGTGTCATGACATTTTTTTCCAGGTGATCCGAAGTCAAGAAGCTGAAATAATCGAAAAATGTAGGACTGATTGAAACAGGTTCGTCATTCTGTTTTATTTTTTCTGTAATCCTATCTCTGTTTCCCCATCTGCAGATCCAGCGGTTTCCCTGCTGTATGAATTCATCATTCAGCAGTTGATAAAGGTTTAGAAAGAAAAGATCCGGAGCCTTAAGTTTTTTGTTTTTCATCAGATCTGTTATGAAAGCCGGGAGTTCTTTCCCGCTGTTGTAATGATATATCATGAAAAGTTCATTCTTTGCTCTGGTGGTTCCCACATAGATATTGTTCAGCTCTTCAGCATAATCACTGAGTTCCATTATGTCCTTGAGATATTTATACCTGCTGTTTTCCAGGGCAGCGCGGTAATTCATGGTGATGGTAAAGTCAGCAGCATTGTGATAATTATCCTCATATCTGATAATATGGGAAAGGGCCGAACTCTCCCCCTGGGTTCTTGCTCGCAGTTCCTGAAGCAGAAATACGGTATCAAATTCCAGCCCTTTTGCTTTATGGATGGTTAACAGATTCAGAGAGCCAGTCTGAGAAGTCCCGATCTGACAAAACTTCTCGTTCTTCTCATTTTCCTGACAGAACTGCACAAAACCACAGATATTTGACAAGTATTCTCCGGTAGAGACCTCATATTCAGCAGCAATTTCTAGGAAGCGGAGTAAGTTTTTGGCGTCAATCTCCCTGTGAAATATTGACTCAACATGAAATTCCTCCATGATCCCTTTGATAATATTTAATATTGATCCCCTTTCAAGAAGAGCGTTTATCTTTCTTATCCTTTGGAAAACTGGATCAATATCACTCTTTTTCAGATAGTCCTGAAATCCTGTTTTTTTTATAGCACGCAGGAATCCTCCCAATCCTTCTGCCGATAGGAGAACGAGATCGGATCTCAGGAATTTCAACAGGTCATATAGATCATTATAGGCAAGAAATTGCAGCAGTTTTAAGATGGGTTTTACAGATCTGTGCTGGAATATGGAAGCAGTTGATTCTAGCACATAGTCGATCCCGGCTTCTCCCAGCAGAAGAGCAAGAGTGGTCAGTTCCTTGTTTTTTCTGGCGAGAACTGCTGTCTTGGCCAGCTCTATTTTTCCTGTTTCGATCTGAGGTTTCAAAACATTTTCGATAAAATCCGTATAGAATTTCTCACCAGGATCAATGTCTTCCTCACCGTTATTCTGATTGCACACAATTATCTCCACATAACCTCCTTGTATGTCCTCTCTGCTGTTTACAGGCAGGTAATCCCAGTTCAGACCCAGGTCATTTAGCCTGTTGTGGAGATATTCGTTACCGAAAAGTTTATTCAGAAAATCCTGCACCACAGGATAACAGCGATAGGTGGTTGTTAGTCTTTCCTCCCGGGACTCGACATTGAAAACAGTAAGGCAGTTTTCCAGCAGCTTCTTTTCCCCTCCCCGCCATCCATAGATTGACTGTTTCTCATCACCGACAATTATCATGCCGCCATATTCCTTCTGACCGCTACCGCTGGTTATTTCTGCTATCAAGGGAGATAATATGTTCCACTGTATAATATTGGTATCCTGGAATTCGTCGATCAGTAAAAAACGGAAACGGTAAGAGAGGAATTCATAGAAAAGGTTCAGGACATTATCAGGATCAATAATGGATATTTCAGGATCATACAGGTAGCGGTAGGTATAAAAATTCAGGTCATCATAAGTAAATATCCTGTCCCGGAACTTGATTTCATCGTATTTACGATAAATTAAGGCAGCAAGTTCTCTTATTCTAGCCTGTTCGGGGAGTGCTTTAGCTACTAAAAGCCAATTCGCCAGAGCTAGCTGCATCTGCTCCGCCTGAAAGACCAGGTCTTCTTTCAGCTCAGAATATATTTTTTTCTTTAACTGCCTGGAACCATCCCAGAAACAATAGTTCTTGATAATGGCAGGGAAGTGCTTGAAAATCATCTCCTCATCAGTGAAAGTTTCAAGGAGCAGGTGTGCTATCTCCGAGCTTGTACCCTGTCGCCTGTCCGTCCTCTGATGGATAATTTCCAGGATATCTTTTTTGAAAAGGTCAACCAGATCGAAAGGGGACTGAGGATATTTCTGTTCCATGACGAGATAATCACGGAACATTTCTACTAAAATGTTGAGTTTCGTGATATATTCCTGCCGGGCAGTGCTGACATCAGGATCTTCTCGAGGGAAGCTGTCTCGGGCAATCCCATCCAGAAGCCATCTGTACTGCAGGATATCGATTATCATCTGATCGAAATTTTTTAAATTTCTGCTTCCAGTTGCGGAAAAAAGCTCCCGGAATTTTTCCAGATTATCCTCGGTGATGATCGCATTATATATTTCCGGTAAATAGCGCTGATTGATCTCGGGATCGATGGTTATCCTGTCCAGATTTAGATAAGGTGCGATCAGATTGGTGAAAATCATCGTAATGAAAGAATCGATGGTTGATACATTTAACCTGGTTTTGTGGGTGAGTATTTCAATGTATGTCTCCTTGAGATACTCCAGTTCCTGCTGTCCTATACTGATGCCTTTGTTGCAGGCTTCCAAGTTTGCTATTATTTCCTGCCCGTTTCCTGAACAGATGTCTCGCAGATGCGAGAAAATACGGGCTCTGATTTCAAAGGCGGCTTTTCTGGTAAAAGTGATGACAAGAATTTCCGAGAAATTCAGTTGATCACGGCATTTCAGCAAAATAGAAATAAATTCCAGGGAAAGTCTGTAGGTTTTTCCGGTACCGGCACTGGCTCTGATAACTTTTTTAATGGTATTCATCCTATTATATCTTCCCGGTAACAAAAAGATCGCGACGTGTGATTTCAATTATATCGGCTGGATCCCCTTTCCGGGGGAACTCATAACCGACGGTCAGCAATTTATTCACCGCTGTTTCCAGATTAAGCCTGAATTCTGCTAATAGCTGACTTTTGCTGGTTTTAACATCTTTGAGGCAGAAGAGATTTCTATCTTCAACAAAATAAAGGTAGGAGTTTACCTGGGCCTGCAGCTGCGGATCTGAGATCAGGTAATAGATTAATTCGTAGATCAGAAGCTGATCCAGAAATTTTTTCCTGCGGGAGGCAGAGGCAGAACCCGTTTTATAATCAAAGATAATGTGGTTGTTCTCCAGTTCGATTTGAAGATCTGCTCTCCCCGTCAACACAACTTCCAGAGGATTTTCTTTTCCAATGTTGCAGTAGAATATTTCTTTGAATCCAGCACC
>JAFGRJ010000084.1 GCA_016935235.1 Candidatus Cloacimonadota bacterium | reverse complement strand
GCTTCATAGGGATATGGCCAGACTGTGACGGGCCGAATCATGCCCACGCTAATACCTTCAGCTTTCAATTCGTCAATGGCTGATTTAGCGATGCGGGAAGCTGTACCGAAGGCAACGGTTAAGATCCTGTTATCGGCGTTGATGTTATAGGATTCGTATCTTACCTCATTTTTTCTGATTTTCTCATATTTTTCACCAAGCCTGGTAACATGTTTTTCCAGAATCACCGGATCGATTTCCAGTGAATTAACCTCATGATGATGATGGTGGGGCTCATCCTCATTAGGGCACATACACCAGTCCAGGTGCTGTCTGGCGAGTTTTTCGATCTCAGCCTCGGTTTTAGCAGGCTTAAATTCCACTGGTTCCATCATCTGACCCAGCATTCCGTCCGACAGAATCATTACAGGGTTACGATACTTGTCAGCTAATTCGAAGGCCAGATCTGCCATATCGGCGAATTCCTGAACTGTGCTGGGCGCCAGAACAATCAATTTGTAGTCACCGTGTCCACCGCCTTTTGTTGCCTGGAAATAGTCACCCTGTGCAGGTTGAATATCACCAAGACCAGGTCCTCCCCGCTGCACGTTTACCACTACAGCCGGCAGCTTTGCACCGGCAATATAAGAGAGGCCCTCCATCTTGAGTGATATCCCGGGTGATGAGGATGAGGTCATGACCCTCTTACCTGCCCCTGATGCTCCGTAAACCATATTAATGGCAGCAAGTTCACTCTCAGCCTGCACAAAAGTACCCCTTACCTTGGGCATCATTCGTGCCATATACTCGATAAGTTCGCTCTGGGGTGTGATAGGATAAGCGAAGTAGAGACGACAACCAGCGCGGAGAGCAGCTTCAGCTACAGCTTCATTTCCCTTCATCAATACTTTTTCACCCATCATTCCTCCCTATTTTTCAATGGTTATCGCCACATCAGGGCAGGTTGTATAACACATCTTGCAGGCTATGCAGGAATCCTGATCGAAACACTCTGCATAATGATATCCTTTGGCATTGATATTCTCAGAAAACCTGATGATCTTTTTGGGACATGCTTCTATGCATAGACCACATCCTTTGCAATAGTTAGGATCAACGGTCATCCGTGGCATAAGCTTCTCCTTATCTCTAATTATTTCATTTTCGGTAAACTCATTTCAGTCACTCAAATTGTCAACGTAATATTTCCCGTTTATTGAGCCTGCCGATCTCACCAATCCTTTAATGATTCTATATCGTGGAACTCAAGAAAAATATCCGGGAATTGTGCCTGACCGGTTTTCTTTAATCAATGCCCAGTAATTTCCTTATGAAATCATCATTCCTGATGAGACCGAAAGAGCCTTTTTGCACGCTTTCTTCGTCATACCTCTTCACCAGATCGGGAGAGCAGGCGGCATTATAGATGGCGAAAGGCACAGGATCGTGGGTATGAGTCCTTACGTCACAGGGAGTGGCGTGGTCAGGCAGGATAGCTATCGAGATATCATCGCCCCAGGAAGCACTTTTTTCCCAGATATATTTAACCACCCTGTTATCCAGATATTCCAGGGCTTTTATCTTAAGGTCCACATCCCCGGCGTGCCCGGCTTCATCGGTGGCTTCCACATGCAGGTAAACCAGATCATGATCCTGCAGAGCCCGGATGGTGGCTTCTGCCTTGCCTTCATAATTGGTGTCGGTAAGCCCGGTTACACCTGGCACTTCGATCACATCCATACCGGCATATATCCCCAGGCCCTTGATTATATCCACCGCTGAGATGACCGCACCCTTAATCCCGAACCTTTCGGTGAGGGTTGCCATGGTGGGCCGGAAACCAGCGGACCAGAACCAGACAGAATTGGCGGGATCCTTACCGGCAGCTATTCTGGACTTATTAACCGGATGATCGGCAAGCAGCTCCTGCGATTTCAGAATTAGATCGTTTAATATCCGGGCTGATTCTTCCCCTTTATTGCTGGCAGGTTTAATCAATACTTCGCGATATGGCGTACCGGGCACATCATGAGGTGGAGTGAAGATAAGGTCATTACTCCCTCCTTTCAGTACCAGCAGATGCCGGAAGCTGACGCCGGGATAGAATCTCAGCCTTTCGTCTGCCAGTTCGCTGTTCAGAAAATTGATCAGGATGTGTGATTCTGTGGAACTGATATGACCGGCGGAATGATTCTTAATACGGCTATTTTCTATGCAGAGCAAGTTGCAGCGCATGGCAAGATCACCGGGTGCGATATTCACACCCATACTGGCGCCCTCGAGAACACCCCGTCCCTGGTAGACTTTTTTTACATCGTAACCAAGCACTGCCAGATTTGCCACTTCACTGCCAGGCGGCATATCTAGAGGTACAGTCTGGAAAAGACCGCATCTGCCCTGGGCACAGATCATGTCCATGTAGGGTGTTTCAGCAACCATCAGGGGGGTTCGTCTACCAAGCCGCTCTATGGGATGATCCGACATTCCATCACCCAGAATGATGATGAATTTTTTTCTCATCTGCATCAATATAAAACCTAAATCAGTAGTTTGTTATGAGATATTTTTTGAAATCGTGATAGTTATTGTCGATACTGGAATAAGTTTCTTCCTTACTCTCTATTCCTTCCAGACTGGGAGGCAGTTTGGGATCAATGTTGAGAATTTCCCTGATCTGTTCGGGGAATTTTGCCGGGTGAGCAGTCTCCAGTGAAATGTAAAGCTGTTCCGGATCATCAAATTGAGGATTATCCTGAAGGAATTGCTGCAATCCTGCCCAGCCCACCGCACCATGGGGTTCCAGCAGTAATCTGTGCTTCTGATAAGCTGTGTGGATGGTTTTTCTGGTCCCGGCATCATCTATACTGACAGCATAGATGTCCTTTCTCATGAGTTCCAGATCGGGTTGTTTCATCATGTTTCCCTTTTCATCCATTATACCGCCATAAAGTGCTATCAACCGTGCCAAATTACTGGGATGACCGACATTCATGGCGCTGGAAATGCAGTTACGCGATGGCTCGATCTTTTTATAGACGCCTGTTTTCACCAGCACAGGGAATTCGTCATTTTCGTTGGTAGCAATGATGTATTTTATGACCGGTAATCCCATTTTCAGAGCCAGCATCCCACCCATCATATCACCAAAATTACCGGAGGGAACTGAGAAAATCACGCCATCATTGGCTTTACCCTTCCTTAATCTGGCAAAAGCGTAGAAATAATAGACTATCTGCGGGATAAGACGACCGATGTTGATCGAATTGGCAGAGGAAAGGTGCAGATATTCCAGGTCAGGATCCGCAAAAGCTTGTTTCACCAGGGACTGACAATCATCAAATTTGGCATCCAGGGCTAATATCTGTACATTTTTACCCAGGGTGGTCATCTGTTTTCTCTGTCTGGCGGTCACTTCTTTTCTGGGGAATAGCACTACCACTTTGATATTGTCCAATCCATAGAAGGCATTGGCGATGGCACTGCCGGTATCACCGGATGTTGCCGTGAGAATGAGCAGGCTTCTTTTCTCCTGGTTGAGATAATACTGCATCAACCTGCCCATCATACGGGCGGCAAAATCCTTGAAGGAGGCAGTGGGGCCTTGATCCAGACGCATGATGTATTTACTGTCATATACTTTTTCCAGAGGAACATCATAATCATAGGCATCCTGGCAGAGATCAAGCAGATCATCATCCGGGATCTGTTGCCGCAGAAACCTGCCTATGATTTCAAAAGCTATCCGGGGGTAATCCTGGGTAGAAAATGTATCGAGCTCCTCACGGCTGATAACCGGGATCTCCTGTGGCATGTAAAGTCCCCGGTCGGGTGCCTGGCCTTTGAGCAGAGCATGCCGGAAATCAAGGGATTCTGCCCGGAAGTTTGTTGAATAGAACAATATTGGATTCAACATTACATCCTCTTCTTTATTTCAATCTGTATCTGAAGGGATCCGCAAAAAAATCAATTACATAAACCCGGGAAAGAAATTCGGCGGAATGTTTAATACCGTCTGGTATATAATAACGGTCTCCCTGACGATAAAGTTTCGTTTCACCGGCAATGGTCAGTTTCATCTCACCAGCCAGCATGATGCCCCACTGGGCACAATGGGAGTGTTCCGGGATAATACCCACCGGTTCGATCTCAAATAGTACGATTTGAACGGTATCAGACTTTACAGCCCAACCTCTGATTCCAGGCAGGGAAATGTCTATTTCAGGTAATTGTCTGATCATTTCGGGATAGGGATTCTCCGATTTCATTTTTCCTCTCTTTTACTTAAAACAGCCCTTTAATATACCCGCCATCAACCTGGAGAGAGACACCCGTGATATAGGCAGCTCCTTCCGAAACAAGAAATGCTACTGTTTTTGCCAGTTCTTCCGGTTTCCCCAGCCTTTTCATGGGTATGTCTTTTTCCAGTGCGGCAAAAAATTCACTGCTCGCACCTTTACCTTGATCGGCATAAGCCCGGGACAGTTCTTCTACCCGGTCAGTCCTGGTATAACCGGGGCAAACAGCATTGACGGTGATTCCATAAGCAGCCACTTGATTCGACAGGGTTTTAAGGTATGCAGTTACTCCCGACCTGGCAGTATTGGACAGGATCAGGTTATCCAGGGGCTGTTTAACGGAAACGGAGGTGATGGTGACAATCCTGCCCCATCTCTTTGCCTGCATGGATGGGAGAACACCTCTGCATAAGCGGACGGTGCTCAGAAGATTCAATTCTACTGCCTGACGATAATCTTCCAGCTGAAAATCCAGGGCTTTACCGGCAGGCGGTCCCCCGGCATTGCTGACAAGGATGTCGGGATAACCAATATCAACTGCAATTTTTTCCAGCATCATTTCCACATCACTGTCTTTGGTAACATCACAGACATAAGGAATAACAGTTCCTCTGCTTGCAGTGGCAATCCTGCTGGCAGCGGCAGAAATCCTGTCCCTGTCACGGGAACAGATTGCCAGTAGAACACCCTCATCAGCCAACTGCCTGGCGACGGCAAAACCAAGCCCACTGCTGGCTGCTGTAACCAGGGCTATTTTCCCCTTGATCTGCAGATCCATCCTGCTATCCTTCCTGAAGCCTGTCTTTTATACAGCGGGACAGTCTCGAGACTGCTTCCGCGAGTTGTTCCTTGCTGACATAGGAAAAGTTAATCCGCATATGATTCCGGGCGGGATTTTCCCCATAAAAGACATCTCCCGGCACAAAAGCCACCTTGTATTTTATGGCTTCCATAAAGAGATCATTGGTATCGATATGTTCTGGAACTGTCACCCAGAGAAACAATCCGCCCTCGGGTTTTGTCCAGGTAACACCCAGATCATGGGGCAGCTGATCAGACATGGCATCCAGGAAGACAGACAACTTTTCCCGGTAATAGCTGCAACATTGCCTGATATGATCTTCGAAACCCATGCTGACAAGAAATTCAGTACACATATCCTGATTATATTTGGGTGTGTTGAGCACATTCGCTTCCTTGATATTGGTCATCCTCCCTATTACTTCCGCAGGACCGATATTGAATCCGACCCTGATACCCGGACAGAATAATTTCGAGAATGTGTAGAGACCAATCACATTGGTGCCGTCCCTTTCCTGATCCAGGGCAAATATGGACGGGACTGTCTCTCCATGATAACGCAGATCGCGGTAGGGACTGTCTTCCAGTATAGGAATATCAAACTCATAACTTAAATCCAGCAAGCCCATTCTTTTCTGCAGACTGGTGGTGATACCGGAAGGATTCTGAAAATCAGGTACAACATAGATAAATTTAGGTTTGATCCCCTTATGCCTGTACTTTACAAGCATTTTGCGATAGCTTGTTATGTCGGGACCGTCTTCCTGAATGTCAATTCCGCAGATTCTGGGTCTCTGCATCTGGAAGGCAACAATGGCTCCAGCAAAGGTAGGGCGATCCAGCATTATGACATCGCCAGGATTGATGAAAAGACGACCTGCCAGATCCAGTCCATGCTGACCCGAGGAAGTTATCAGTATATTTTCATGGGTTACTTTAATATTATCCCGAGCCAGGAAGCCAATTACCGCTTCGATAAGGCTCTTCTCCCCCGGGATGGCAGTATACTGCATGATGGTCTCGATATCTCCCAGCAATCTTTTCTGAGATGCCAGGCGCATCTCATGTTTCTGGAACATCTCCGGGGATGGCAATCCCCCTGCCAGTGAAATAATTTCGGGATTGGTCAGATACTTAAAGATCTTACCAATCGAGTATCCCCCAAATTCCCGGATATTGTCACTGTATCTTGTCTGCCAGTTGGTAATCATCTTTACCCCTTGTCATGAAAATAAATAATCTTAGAAATATTCCATTTACTGGTTGGGAGTTAATAACAGCCAGTATTCAGATCGTAATCAATAACAGCAGGAGGCAAAAACAGGTCTGATACCTTTTTTCATCAGTTTGATGCCGTCCCGGCTGGCCTGAAGGGCTTTGTAGTATATCACATCACCGATCTTGCCGGCATTGGCTTCCCTTTCCTCTTCGGAAATAAAGTAGGCTGCCATGGTATCCATTTCCCGGGAGGTACCATCGCTTTCATACTTGAAGGTCATATCGGTTCCGCTTGCCAGTACTTTGAACATGTTATCTGTCCAGTTAAAATCAGCTATTCCCAGATCGGGATTGATGAATATGTGAGCAGCGAGGCTGATGCCTTTAATACCACTTTCCTGCAATTCCCGGGCGCACTGGATAAAATTTTCCGCTGAAACTGCATTACCGATGTTGATCTCATAAATCGGAGAAGTCATATCATCACGTATATATTCCCGGATTATGTTCAACAGCATGCGGAGCTGCATCAGATTCTGGGTGGAGAGCAGCATCGAGATCTTGATATGAAGATTGGGGATATCCCGGCCAAAATAGCATACTGCCACGATCGTACTCCAGCTGGGATTGAGGAAGAAGTCAGCTCCGGTTGCCAGTGCAGTTCTGGTGATACCGTCCAGGTAAACAAGATGGTTGTCATTGGAAACCTCAATACCGCCAAAGTTCCCGAAGACAGTACCCTGGTTTATCAATACCAGCTGGGAAAGTCCATTACCGATCTTTCTCCTCTCAAATTTTTTCCCGGTAACCTGTTCCAGTTCAAGAAATCTGCTTTCCGGCATGGGTATTCCGATCAGGTTGGTACTACAGAATTTGGAAGCTTTCATGATGTTCTCCGCCATGGTCAGAGTCGCCAGCAGGTCACCATTATAAATATAATTATCAGTAAGGGCCACCACGGAGATGAACTCAGAGGGAACAAAACAGGGTTCACCTGCGTCCGCACTGGCTGCAATACGCTTCATGGCATGATGGGTAACACTGGCTCCCTGCCAGCCTGAAACCTGGGCAGTGGCTGTACCGTAATTGCTGTTATAGGAAATTCTGTTCTCCTGTTCGTACCTGGAGACCCTGGGGAACTTTTTTACCAGTTCTTCAGCCTCGAGAATCATTTCACCGTATCCCTTATCCCTGAGTATCTTCTTTCTGGTGTCATATTGCCGCAAGTTGTTAATTGATTTAACAATGGCGGCGGGACCGCCATGATATTTCTTCAAGGCATCTATTGCCTTCATATCCGATTCGGAAAGTAACCTGTAATGCATTGC
>JAFGRJ010000083.1 GCA_016935235.1 Candidatus Cloacimonadota bacterium | reverse complement strand
TGCCGATGTGGACAATGATGGTGATCTCGACCTTGGCTCCAATTCCTTCGGATCAGGTGCAGGAGTGCATGTCTATCTTAATCAGGGGGACGGTACCTGGATACAGAGTTTCGGTTTTCTGGGAGGAAACTCCTCGATGGATTTCATGTTCGGTGATATCAACAATGATGGCTTTATCGATTTCGCGGTAAACCACCAATCTGGATCAGTTTATTTCGGGGATGGGACCGGGGATTTCGAACTTGCCGACAATAATCTACCTCCGGGTGGTATACTTGGCAGGTGCGGTATCTCCCTGGGTGACATCGATAACGACGGTGGAAAAGATCTGGCTTATATTACCAGCAGTGGTGGCATAAAAGCCTGGTTGTGGGACGAAACCAGTCAGCAGTGGATCGATATATCAGGAAACCTCCCTCTCAGTGGTGATTATGAGATGACCCAGTTATATGATATGAACACCGATGGTTTTATTGATCTTGCCGCATTCGGAGAAGGGACTTTCACCCTGTGGCTGGGCGACGGTGGCAGCAACTGGCTGCAGGATGCCCAGTTCTTCACTCCTTCCTACGGTTACTGTGAAGCCTTCCGTGCTGGTGGAGATATAGACCATAACGGTTATGCCGATCTCATGCTCGTGGCCGATGAGGGCTCCTGGCCCAGTGATCACAATCACCTGCGTTGCTTCAAGGAAAACTCCCCCGCTTACCAACTGGATATCTCCGCTGTTTTTCCCAGAGGCAATGAATTTTTCCTGCCCGGTTCCGTGCAGTTCATCGACTGGATTGCAGCAGTACCGGCAGGGGATGTTGCCACGATTACCCTGGAATATTCCCTTGAAGGTGAGAACGGACCCTGGAGCAGTATCGCAACTGACCTGCCCAACAATGGCCGCTTCCAGTGGACTATCCCGGAATTCAGCTCATCAGATTGCTTCCTGAAATATACAGCGACCACACCCAGTGCCTCTCAGTTTGCCATCACGCCCTGTGCCTTCACCATAGCCGCTGTTACGGATTCTGATGATAATATCATGCCGGCTGCAGTGATCGAATTGAGAAACTGTCCCAATCCTTTCAATCCGCTCACTACGATTACTTACTCTCTACCACAGGAAACCACTGTAATCCTGAAAATCCATAATATCAGGGGACAGCTAGTCCGGATTCTGGTAAGTGGTATCAAACCAGCCGGAGAGTATCAAATCATCTGGAATGGAAAGGATTATGATGATCAGCCCGTTCCCTCAGGAATATATTTTTATCAACTCGATACTGGAATAGGCTCTCAGATCGGGAAGATGATTCTGCTCCGCTAACCCGTTACCTGGAAGTCTTGAACTGATCTCAATTTATTTGTATTTTCAGAATATAAAGAAAATAAGGCAGTTCCTGAAACCCCGACGGTGTTCCGGCTGTTCTAACGATAAAGAAACAAAGGGAATGACCTGATATCGCAACAAAGGGAAGGCTTTTCGTAAACAGGAGGTTTTTATGAAAAAACAATTACTGTTGATCGTTTCTTTACTCTTTTTCATTTCCTCTGTCTGTTTCTCATACACCTGGGAAAATGTTGGTCCGGATGGCTACGAATGTAACAATTTCGTCCTCTGGGGCGGAGGATGTTATCATGAGATAATATGTACGACAGCTGGAATACTGGTAAATATGGGAAATAATATCTGGGATGAATACACATATGCCAATCTACCCTGCTGGGATGCCGAACAGGTTTACATGGCAACTGCAGATCTTATCGTAGCCATGGGAAATGGATCTTATTCCGATGGTATATATTTTTTCAATTTTATAACCTTTGAATTCTTTATCTGTGAGTGGTTCCTGAATCCCAGGTTTATTTACTACTGCTGGAATGACGAGCATTTTTACACTGGCGGTGAACAGGGTCTCATGAAAGCTGAAGTTCCCTCAATCTGGGCATCAGTGGATTTCTTCAATGGTAAATTCTGTTATGATATGGTCACATATTATGATAATTACATTGTTGCTACAAGTGATGGTGTTTTTTATTCGGATGATGCGGGACAGAACTGGTACCCTGCCAGTACGAACTTATACATAACCGACCTGGAAATTGATCAGGATGAGCTGATTTTGGGAATCTTCCCCGACACTTCCTGGTCCTCTGGTTTATGGACCTCTGATGATTATGGCGAGAACTGGGAGGTCGAGTTCTGGGATGCCCTGTTGAGTTCGGTGAGTTGCGATGAGCAGAACCTGTTTTTTGTGGGCTGGGAAGAACCCAATGGCGTAAATCAGGGAGTTGCACTGTATACCCGCGCAACCGGGGATCTCACCCCCATGAATGAAGGACTCCCCAATACCTGCGTGAACAGATTAACCTACCACCCCTTTCTAATTTATCCCAATATTGTCTGCTGTACAGATAATGGGACATACATGCTTTCTGGTTACAGTGGCACCGCCATCGATCCCCCTGTTATCTCCGAACATACTGCCGAGATGAAGAACTATCCCAATCCCTTTAATCCCCTTACCACCATCACTTATTCTCTGCCCCGGGATACAATGGTGATCCTGAAAATTTTTGATGTCAGGGGGCAGCTCGT
>JAFGRJ010000082.1 GCA_016935235.1 Candidatus Cloacimonadota bacterium | reverse complement strand
CAGGAGTATTATTTTTTTCATTTTCAGCAAAAAAGACGAAGTCGGGCTTCGTCTTTTTTCATGTATAGAGTCTCAAATAAATCACTGTAAGGAATCCTGAATCTGTGGCAGGATATTGTTCATTTGTGTTTCTTCCGGTTCCGCTGATGCTTCTACCCGGATTTCCTTACTCATGGTATCTGTGCCACTGTAGAGTGCTTCTATTCTCGGTGAATAGGCAACAATCAGGCCTGAGAACACGATACTCACCATACTCATTAATTTAATCAAAATGTTGATAGAAGGTCCGGAAGTATCTTTGAACGGATCTCCTACCGTATCACCTACAACGGTAGCCTTATGATAATCGGATCCCTTACCGCCATACTCACCTGTTTCAACATATTTTTTGGCATTATCCCAGGCACAGCCAGCATTATTCATCATAATGGCCAGCACGAACCCGGTGGTCAAGCCTCCAGTTAGCAGTCCCATTACTCCGGCGACACCTAGAACAAGGCCAATGAAAACAGGCGCGAGTACACCCAGCAGAGCTGGAGCAATCATTTCTTTCTGAGCACCGATTGTTGAGATCTGCACACACTTAGCATATTCTGGCTCAGCTTCTCCTTCCATTATACCCTTGATTTCCTTGAACTGCCTTCTGACTTCAGCCACCATGGCACCTGCAGCCCTGCCCACAGCTTTCATGGTCAGTGCTGCAAAGACAAAGGTAACCATCGCACCGATAAAAATACCAACCAGGAATTTGGGATTCATCAGGTTGATCTGATAGTAACTGATGAAATCAGTAATGGTAGCATGGTTGATATCTACACTATGACTGAGATTTTCCTTGAAGAGGATATCGAGTTTTTCGATATGGCAGAACTTGAGTCCGTTGCGAACCTCTTCCAGGTAAGCTGCCAGCAAAGCCATGGCTGTAAGGGCAGCTGAACCGATGGCAAAACCTTTACCAGTTGCAGCAGTTGTATTTCCCACGGAATCAAGTGCGTCGGTACGATTACGAACTTCTTTAGGTAACTTGGACATCTCGGCATTACCTCCGGCGTTGTCCGCAATCGGACCAAAGGCATCCATGGCAAGGGTTACACCCAGGGTAGCCAACATGCCAACCGCGCCAAAACCAATGCCGTAAAGACCCAGTTCCGGAATTCTGAAACCACCGCTGACGCTGAAAGCCATTAAAATACCCACACCAATAATCACCACAGGAGCAGCCGTTGATTTCATCCCTATCGAGATTCCCTCAATAATAACAGTTGCTGGACCATAAGCTGCCTGTTTAGCAATACCGCGAGTAGACGAGAAACTATGAGATGTTGATTTTTCTGTAAAATAGCCGATGAGAATCCCGGCCAGCAATCCGATAACACTGGCCAAGAAAATACCCAGGGCATACTCTGGGGGGAGCATCATTTTTGTGATAAAATATGCGACAATAGCAATCAGAAGTGAACTTCCATAAACACCCTTATTCAGGGCAAACATCAATTCCTTGGTACTGGCGCCTTCCTTGGTGGAGACCAGAAAAATGCCTAGTATAGACAGAAAAGCACCCACTCCCGCCAGGACCATTGGTGCCACAACGAAATTTATTGCCCATTGCTGCAGCTGTTCGGTACCAAAACCAAATATCTGCGTGACTGCTGCCATACCCAGAGCGGCTGTTGCCAGGATAGAGCCTGCATAGGATTCATAAAGGTCTGCTCCCATGCCAGCCACATCACCCACATTGTCTCCCACATTATCAGCAATAGTGGCAGGATTACGGGGGTCATCCTCAGGGATGCCGGCTTCCACCTTACCTACAAGGTCTGCTCCAACATCGGCAGCTTTAGTAAAGATACCTCCCCCCAGACGGGCAAATAGTGCCTGGGTGGAAGCGCCCATACCAAAACTAAGCATAATAACTGTTATCGTATGAAGATTTACATGAAAAGCATTAAGAACATAGAACCAGATTGAAATATCTATCAGTGCCAGTCCAACCACGACCAGGCCCATTACACCTCCACCCCGGAAGGCTACTTTGAGACCCCGATCGAGACTGAGCGATGCTCCTTGAGCGGTCCGGTTAGAAGCCAGGGTAGCCGTGCTCATCCCTATCCAGCCGGCCAGCCCGCTGAAAAATCCGCCTGTCAGAAAAGCCCAGGGAATCAAAGGATGTAGCACTTTTAGAACCCAGGCCATGATATTGAAAACGACAAAAGCAACAGCAAAAAATATACCTACTCCGCGATACTGCTGCTTGAGATAGGCAAAAGCACCTTCTTGCACATAACGGGCTATTTTCTGCATCATCTCACTTCCAGGATCACTTTTCTTGACACTTCTATAAAGAACAAAAGCAAAAATCAATGCCATTACTGCTCCAAAAGGCGCAATAAACCAGATAACGGGAATCCCCATTTCAGTATTTCCTCCTAATCCTTTAATAAATTCGCCCGTACAACAAATTAAGCGGTTATTTATTTGTCAAGCCAGTAGCTCAATTAAAACCAGTGCCTCTTCTTCATCCACATCAACATCAGCAAAGCCAATATCAGCATAACTGCAAGAACAATGGGATAAGACCAGCGCCAGTTCAGTTCCGGCATAAATTTAAAATTCATGCCATAGATCCCGCAGATAAAGGTGAGGGGGATGAATATGGTAGCAATAATGGTCAGGATTTTCATGACACTGTTCATCTTGTTGCTGATATTGGTCATCTGAAATTCGATCAGACCTGAGACCATATCACGGAAAGCTTCGATATCCGAAACCAGATGGATGGTATGATCATAAACATCACTGAAGAAAAATACGGTTCGTTCCTCTATCAATAGTGAATTACCCTTTATCAGCCTGCTCAAGGCATCCCGCAGGGGATAGATTACCTTCTTCAAACCAATCAATTTTTTTTTCAATTCTATAACCAGATGCTCCACATTCTCACTCTTACCGTCCAGTACCCTTTCTTCCAGATACTCTATCCTGTCCCCTATTTTATCCAATATTAAATGATAATTGTTTACTATGATATCAACAAGCAAATAACAAAGGTAATCAGCTTTATGCTGCCGTACCCTGCCTTTTCCCGTAATTATTCTCTCCCGGATGGGATTGAATACATCTCCCTCCTCTTCCTGAAAAGAAATCAAGAAGTTATTGCCTATCACAAAACTAACATGTTCCTTTACTACCCGACTGATCGAACCCTTATGTTTCAGCATTTTTAGAGTGAAAAAAATGTATTTATCATATTCCTCGACTTTGGGTAGATGTTCAGTATTGAGTATATCTCCTAACAACAGGGGGTGGAGATCAAATCTGTCACAGATCGCAGCAATAATTTCCTTATCTTCCAGACTTGATACATTGATCCAGTTGACTTTATCATTTTCGATATTCTTAATGATCTCTTCCAGATTTTCAGATGCGAACCTGCTGCTGAACTCAGGTCCATATTTAATCAATTCCAATTTCATCTTAACCTCCAGCAATTCTTGACTATTATATTATTTTCCCATTATTTATGCTTGGATATTTCCTGTCGATATAGTCCCGAAGTCAATTCTTTTTCTATAAATCCGATCAATTCCATTCCTAATCGCGAATCGACCTATTTTCATCTTTTTTCACTTATATGATATCAAGCCGCATATTTAAAGATCTTTGTTATATTCTGCCGGATCAAATCTCTACAGGGATAAATAAAATCCGAAAAACGAATTGGCAATATTCCCGCTAGAATTGGCTACCCGGCTGAGAAAGTGAATTCAGATAAGCACCTGATATTATCAGCAATGAAGAAATAACAAGACTATAATGGAAGGATTCTCTAAATAAAACAATTCCAGTCAATATACTTACAACAGGAATGAAGAGAATGAAATTGGAAACCACCTTGATTCCCAATTTTCTGATGGCAAGGTTCCAGCCATAATAACCCAGAAAGGAGCAGAAAAAGGCAAGAAATATCAGGGAAACAGCCACATCCCAGCCGATATTGACCCTGATAAGATAGGCTTTTTCCAGAATTATAACAGGCAGCAGGAAAAGCACTCCATAAGTAAAAACCCTAAACACAATGAAGGTCATGCTGTATCTATGCAGGACCTTACCCAATGCAAAAGAATATACCACCCACATCAAAACTGACCCCAAAGCCATAAGATCACCTTTCAGATGAAAACGGGTTATTATCAAATCCCGGTAAAAAAGCACAGCTGTTCCAGTTATACCGGCAATAATTCCCAGGTAATTCTGCCAGTGGATTTTTTTAGCGAACAATATTCTGGCGGTCAATAGAGTAAATAAGGGAATCAAAGCTGTAATCAGCGCTGTGTTGGAAACAGTGGTGAATTTAAGTGCACTGTTCTCGAAATAGTAAAAAAGTGTGGTTCCGCATAAAGCCATGAGTATGAAATATACGACATCCCTACGCTCAATTTCAGCCCTGATTTTTTTCTTCAGAAAGAGAACCATCATCAGGATTGCCAAGGAAAAACGCAGAAAAGTTATCAGATTGGGAGTGAAGTTATTGTCCAGTAAAAGTCTGGTAAAGGCAAGGGAAAGACCCCAGAAAAAAACAATTAACAGAGCCAGGAGGTAATAGCGGAATCTCATTCAACCCCGATCCGCTTTCAGAACTTCCAGAAAAGCTTCCTGGGGTACAGTTACCGAACCGATTTCTTTCATGCGTTTCTTGCCTTCTTTCTGCTTTTCCAGCAATTTACGCTTTCTGGTAATATCGCCGCCATAACATTTGGCGGTGACATTTTTCCGCAATGCTCCGATCGTGCTCCGTGCTATTATTTTATTCCCTATAGCTGCCTGCAGAGCAATCTTGAACAGATGACGGGGAATCACTTCCTGGAGTTTGTCAGTCACGCTTTTACCCCATTGATAAGCCTTATCTTCATGACATATGAAAGACATCGCATCCACCCGCTCATTGTTGATGAGGATATCAACCTTCACCACATTGGAAATACGGTATTCCTTGAAAGAATAGTCAAGAGATGCATAACCTTTGCTGACTGATTTCAGTTTATCGTAGAAATCGAAAATTATTTCCAGCAGGGGAATATTATATTGGATAGCTACTCTCTTGGGATCAATGTACTGCATATCCTTCTGTACACCACGTCGTTCCTGGACCAGGTTCATAATATTGCCCACAAATTCGGTAGGTACAATTATCTCAACATTCATTATCGGTTCCTGGATATTGCTGATAATAACAGGATCAGGCATTTCCACAGGATTATAGATTATCTTCTGGGAACCGTTGGTAAGATTGACCACAAATTTCACACTTGGTGTTGTGGTTATTATTGGTACATCATACTCACGCAGCAGCCTTTCCTTGACAATTTCCAGATGCAACATCCCCAGAAACCCGCATCTGAAACCAAAACCCAGAGCCAGGGAACTTTCCGGTTCATAGGTTAAAGCAGCATCATTCAGTTTCAATTTACCCAGACTTTCCCGTAACACTTCGTGATCTTCCTTATCCAGGGGAAATATCCCGCTGTATACCATGGGTTTGGGATCCTGAAATCCGGGTAATGGACTCTGACAGCCTTTTTCCAGAGCAGTAACGGTATCCCCGACCTTGGCATCCATAACTTCCTTGATATTGGCTATAATATAACCGACTTCCCCTGCCACCAGTTCCTGGGTCTTTCTTTTCTCCAGTGTTAAATAACCTATCTCTTCAATCGTAAAACTTTTATTGCTGGAAAATAATCTGATGTTCTGACCTTTTTTCAGAACACCGTTGAACATCCTTATCAGTACTATTACACCACGGTATTTATCGAAATAGGAATCAAAGATTAAAGCCCGGGCCGGGGCATCCCTTTCACCCTGAGGAGGTGGGATGAACTCCACTATGCCTCCCAGCAGTTCTTCGATACCCTGACCGGTTTTGGCGCTTACTCTGAAGATATGATCATCCCTGACTCCGATATTATCAATTATATCATGCTCTGTACCTTCAACATCGGCTTTGGGCAGATCTATCTTGTTGATGACTACTAATATCTCCAGATCATTTTCCATAGCAAGGTAGAGATTGCTCATCGTCTGAGCCTCAATGCCCTGCGAGGCATCAACCAGAAGAAGAGCGCCATCGCAGGACGCCAGACTGCGAGAAACCTCATAGGAAAAATCAACATGACCTGGAGTATCGATCAGGTTCAAAATGTATTTCTTCTTTTTATATTCATATTCCATGCGGACTGCATGAGATTTGATGGTTATGCCTTTTTCCCGTTCCAGTTCCATGTCGTCCAGAACCTGATCTGCATGAGCCAGACGATCAACTACATGGGTTATCTCCAGAAGTCTATCCGCAAGTGTGGATTTACCGTGATCAATATGCGCTATTATGCAGAAGTTTCTGATCAAATTCTGATCCATTCAGCCTCCAAAATTCGTCACATAAACCTAACCACGATAATAAATGTCAACCTTTTCCTGCACTGTAAGTTACAGGGTGAAATTTATCCTTGACGCAATATTAATTGAATTTATCTTAAATTTATTATTTCTTATTCTGGTAAGGGAAAAATGATTGAAGTTATTGTCGAAAAATGTGTAGGCTGCAAGCTCTGTCTGAAAGCATGCGCATACGATGCTATCGTGATAAATGAGAAATTGGCTGAAATCGTTGTAGATAAATGCACTCTCTGTGGCGCCTGTGTCAGTGCCTGTCCTTTTGCAGCGATCCTCATTAGGAAATATGGCAGGAAGGCACCTGACAGATCACGCTATCAGAATATCTGGATCTTCGCAGAGCAAAAAAAGGGAGAACTGGCTCCAGTTGTTCTGGAACTGCTGGGTAAAGGAGGTGAACTT
>JAFGRJ010000081.1 GCA_016935235.1 Candidatus Cloacimonadota bacterium | reverse complement strand
TTGGAAAGAGCAATTGTCGCTTCTGTATATGATGTCCCTTTCTATGTTGCTGCACCTTTTTCCACTTTCGATCCTTTCTGTACTCAGGGTAGTGAAATCACAATAGAATATAGGGATGAAGCAGAAGTTCTTTATGCAGAAGGCATCAATGCCCAAGGCAGGCGCGATACCTTGCTGATCGCAAATCCCGGCTCTAAGGCACTTAATCCTGCTTTTGATATTACTCCAGCCCATTTGATCAAAGCTTTCATAACCGACCGGGGAATAATAAAACCAGAACCTGCTGCAATCAAAAAAATGCTGGGGAACAATCTTTGCAATATCAGGGCATAAAATTTCAGGTTGATTTAACTGCTGCCAGCATACCCTCTGACCACAGAGTGGATGAATTGAGAAAATGGTGCCATATTTTTCATGAAAAAGGACTGACTCCTCCTTATCCCGGTGGATCCTATGGTAACCTGAGTTTCCGTATCAAAACCGGGCAAGGCAGTTTCCTGATAACCGGTTCATCGATCGGGCTGAAAGAAGACCTGACCGAGGATGACTTTGTTCTGGTGAAGCAATGCGATCTGGAAAAAAAAATAATCAAAGCCGTCGGTTTGCGGGATCCCTCCTCTGAATCCATGTTGCATCACGCTATTTATCAGGTTAGAAATGATATTAATGCTATCTTTCATGGACATTGTCCGGAGATTTTGCATCACGCCGACCATTTCAAGATTCCTCAAACCTCCAGGCTAGTTCCCTATGGCACACTTGAGTTGGTCAATTCCGTTCTCGAAGTGCTGGACGACCATTGTTTCCTGGTCATAAAAAACCATGGTTTCATAGCAATGGGCAAGAACATGCAGGCAGCTGGAGATAATGCCATATATTTCCATAAAAAATGTGCGAAGGAGTGAACATGCAGAATATTGACTTGATCATCAAGGGTGGTTTCGTGCTGCAGGATGATAATGATGATCACTGGACACCCCGCAGCATCGCCGTACATCATGGTCTTATTATTGCCATTGATGATCCGGACAGGATCGAGATGGAATATCTGCCGGAGGTCCTGCTTTCTGCTGAGAATAAACTTGTGGCACCTGGTTTCATAAATGCTCACACCCACGTCAGCATGGCTTTCTATAAAGGATTGGCAGATGACCTGCCTTTGCTGGAATGGCTTAATAACCATATCTGGCCCATGGAAAACAAACTCACTTCTCGCGAATTTGTCAGAGATGCTGCCCTTTTCGGATGCGCAGATATGATTAAGAATGGGATCACAATGATCAACGAGATGTATTTTCTGGGCATGGATGCAGCAGTTTCAGCAAAAAAGATCGGCATCCGGGCTGTAATGGGAGAGGGAATCCTGGATATCCCTATCGCCGGTTATCAAAATGCCGACGATATAATAGCATATACCAGGGAGATGTATGAACAATTCCGTCATGAGGAACTGATCGATGTCTTCCTGGCACCTCATGCGATCTACACTTGTGGTCGCAGTACACTCGAAAAAATAATCAAACTCGCTACAGAGATGAATATGCCGATTCATATTCATGTGTCGGAAACTGAAAAAGAAGTCAGGGATTGCCTGCAGGAACATGGAGTGCGACCCTGTGAATACCTTGACAGGATAGAACTTTTCTCAGTACCTACCATTATAGCTCACGGTATCTGGATTGACGAAAATGAACAGGAAATCCTGGCAGAAAAAAACATATCTGTTGCCATTAATACGAGCAGTAATCTGAAATTGGCATCTGGTTTTGCACCCATTAAGGATTATCTTGCTAAAAGGGTGAACCTCTGCCTGGGAACTGATGGAGTTGCCAGCAACAACAATCTCAGTATGCTGGGAGAGATGAATTTAACCGCTAAGCTCCACAAAGCTCTCAATAATGATCCTACCTTGCTCCCGGCCTGGCAGGTTTTCCGTATGGCGAACATGAACGGAGCCCGGGCACTGGGTAAAGAGTCACAACTGGGAAAACTGGCACCAGGCTGGAAAGCAGATATAATAACTGTCGCTATCAATGAAATAAACTGCCAGCCCATCTACGATCCCTTTTCCCATCTGGTTTATACCATAATCCCCGAACAGATCAAAGAAGTCATCGTGAACGGTAAAATTATCATGAAAGACAGAATACTGCTTACTGTTGATGAAGAAGAACTCCTGGATAAAGCATTGTTCTACAGCAAACTGATAAACAACCTGAAGATATAGTGATAATAATGAAAACACCTCTCTTCATAATGATTATCACCCTTCTGGTATCATGTGGAGCAGACCAGAGTGAAGTTACTGAACTGGCGAGCCTGGATTCTCTTTTTGACAATTACTTCAGAAAAGTCATCAAGTTGGATCCGGAAGCTGCTACCAGGATTGGATTGACGAACAGCTCCGGTTATGATTTCGATGAAGCTGCTCTTACCGATGAGTCAGAATCCGCCCAGTTGAATATTGCCCGGATAGCCCAGGCTTACCTTGATTCCCTTCATTATCTAGATTTTACGCAACTCAATCAAACAGATTATATCAACGCCCGTTGCTTCGAGTTCTATCTGCAGACAATTGTTGATGAAAACCAGTATAGGTCTCTGCAATACTTGTGCGACCACCTTTTCGGTATCCATCCCAACCTGCTGCATCTCCTTACGGAGAACCACAAAATCAATACAAGACAGGATGCAGACAATTATCTGAGTAGACTCTCCTGTTTTGCAGAACGTTTTCGAATTCATCTGGAAAATCTTGATATCCGCAAAAAAAAAGGAGTTATACCACCTGTGGTCATTCTTGACCGCTATCTGGAAATACTGGATAATTTCATTCAGCTACCCATAGAAAAAAACTATTATTATACCTATTTCATTGAAGCAGTGAAGCAGCTGGATCTGAGCGATGCCGAGAAATCCCTGCTGGCAGAGTCCGCTGCCAATCTTATGGACAGTCAGGTATATCCGGAATACCGGAAGTTGATTGCTTATCTTAACGAGTTAAAAAAGGAGGCAGGAACTAAAACCGGGCTCTGGCAATATCCCGGTGGCAATGACTACTATAGTTTCTGCCTGTTCAAACACACAACCACGGAAATTTCACCGGAGACTGTCCATCAACTGGGACTGAAAGAGGTAGCAAGAATCCAGGGGGAAATCACCCTTATTCTACAGGAACTTGGTATTGAGACCGGAGGTGGTTTTAACGAAACAATGTCCAACTATTGGTCCGCGCTGGAAGATTCTCTGCTGGTAAATAATACATATCCCCGCACAGAAATAGGTCGAGCACAAGCTTTGCAGGACTATCGGAAAATACTGAACCAAACCAGAGAGAGACTTCCCGAGCTTTTTTCCTGGATACCTCAAACCGAAGTTACTGTCAAAAGAGTTCCACTCCCAAAAGAGGGATTTTTCGGACAATTCTACCAGCCAGCGCCCATAGATGGCAGTGCACCTGCTGTCTTCTATACAAATCTCAACTGGCCACCCTTTAAACCAGGCATGCAGACCCTGTTATATCACGAGACCATCCCGGGTCATCACCTGCAGTTTGCTGCAGCTCAGGAGAGTGGTCAGAATATCATGTTCAGAAATCTCACCTTCTTTACCGGATATATAGAAGGCTGGGCTCTTTATGCTGAAAAAATTGCCTATGAATCGAACTGGTTCGAAGACGTCTTCTCCCGGATTGGCTACCTCAGCTCTGAACTTTTCCGGGCTGTACGTCTGGTTATTGATACAGGAATGCATTACAAAAAGTGGCGGCGGGAAAAAGCCTACGAATATATGGTCAACAATCTGGGCTGGGGCTCTTATAGTGAAATAGATCGTTATCTGGTCTGGCCCGGTCAGGCCTGTGCCTACAAGATCGGGGAATTGAAGATCCTGGAGCTGAGAGAGAAGGTTCAAACTGCCCTGGGGGAACGATACGATATCAAGGAATTCCACCGGATAATCCTGGAGAACGGTTCTGTTCCCCTGGCTTTGCTGGAAGAAATCGTTAATAACTATATCAAGGAAAAAAAGAGATGAAACATGGAAAATTACAAGATTCATGAATTACGTGAAAAGGATTTTGATGATTATTTCCGCATTGTCCGTAACGCTTATCCCGGCCTGGCAATCAAAGACCAGGAAAAATTCGTATCCTATCTGAAAAACACCACCCGGAATAATCTCAGCACCCATTTTTATGGTTGCTTTCACCACAACAAATTGAGGGGTGGCATGAGATTGCACGATTTTAACCTGAACCTCAACTATCACCTGGTAAATGCCGGTGGTATCGGTTTCATTGCCGTGGATATGCTTCATAAGAAAGAGAAGGTATGCAAAGCGATTATGGATTTCTTTCATCAGCACTATCTTGCCCAAAAAATCCCCTTTCTGGTGCTCTATGCTTTCCGTCCTGATTTTTATGCTGATATGGGATTTGGAATGGCTACAACCATGCATAAATACGTTATCGAGCCCAGAGCATTCCCTCGTAGTACAAGTAAAAGCCATTTGGTATTCGCAGATAGCTCCGACCTGGAAAAAATCCTGGAATATCACAATGCACAGGCGAAAAGAACACATGGCATGATATTGAGGCAGGAATCAGATTTCAAGATGTTCTTCAATAATCCTGAATATAATATAGTGGCTTTTCAGGATAAAAACAGGTACAGGGGTTATCTGATCTTCAAATTCAACAAAGTGCACCAGAACAATTTTGTCATTAATGATATGGAAATCTACGAGTTGTTGTATGACGAAGCCCCAGTTCTGAATGAATTCTGTTTTTTCATGAACTCGCAATCTGACCAGATAAATAGGATTATCCTCTATTCACAGGACGAATATCTGCATTTTAAATTGAATGATATCCGTAACAACACCGGGAATTTGTACCCTCCGGTTTTCCACGAATCCTACAGCAGTGGTTTAGGCATGATGTTCAAGATAACCGATCTGCACGAATATTTTGCCATGATATCCCCTGCTGTGGATAAAAGCCTGAGTGGAACCTTTAAATTCACCATAAGTGACTCTTTCATCGGACAATATAACAGGTCGCTGGTAATAAAATTTAAGAACGGAAAAGCCTTTATCAGCAGCAAGAACCAATTCGACACCGAGTTGAAAACAGATATTTCATATTTTTCATCCATTGCTATCGGTGCTCTTACCGTGGTAAAAGCCTGGGAACTTGGCTTGATTGAAATATCGGATACGAATTATATTACTGGCCTGCAGAAGATTTTTCCAGCAGCAAAACCTCAGTGTACAATCTGGTTTTAAAAGGAGTATCTATGAAAACTTTTTTATACTTTTGTCTACTCTTCATACTGCTGACCGGTTGTAACAGCTTTTCCGCTACGGGTGATAGACCAACAGAGCCACCCCAGATCCAAGGTGAAACTTTCTGGTGGAATGAAACCATCTTCTACGAGATCTTTGTGCGCAGTTTCTACGATAGTGACGGTGATGGCATAGGCGACCTGCAGGGTATCATCACAAAACTCGACTATTTAAACGATGGTGATGATGAAAATCAGGAGGATTTGGGTATAAACGGCATCTGGTTGATGCCAATATGTGAGTCCCCCAGTTATCATGGTTATGACGTGACAGATTACCAGTCCATCGCATCTGATTACGGTACGATGGAGGATTTTCTACTGTTGCTGGCTGAATGTCAGCAGAGAGGTATCAAGGTGATCTGCGATTTCGTAATGAATCACTCCTCCAGTGAGCATCCCTGGTTCATGGCAGGTGCGGATCCGCAATCGGAATACCACGACTGGTATCGCTGGTCCTCATCCCATCCGGGATTTACAGGTCCCTGGGGACAACCAGTCTGGCACTTACACCAGAACGGTTTGTATTATTATGGACTTTTCTGGAGCGGGATGCCGGACCTGAATTACGAAAACCCCTCATTAAAAGGCGAGATGCTGAATCTGACACACTACTGGCTGGCTGAAATAGGTCTGGATGGGTTCCGCTGTGATGCAGTAAAATACATTTTTGAGGATGGCAATATCCTGGAAAACACAGCTGAGACCTTCCAGTTCTGGCAGGAGTTCCATCAGTATTATAAATCGGTAAAGCCAGAAGCAATGGCTGTGGGTGAAGCATGGGATGACACGGCAATCATTGTGCAGTATGTTGGAGATAAATTTGATTTCTGTTTTGAGTTCGAACTTGCTGCAGATATCCTCAATGCTGTAAATACAGTTACTCCTTCCCTTATCAGAAACAAAATGAGTGCAATAAGAGACCTTTATCCTTACCATCAATATGGCACTTTTCTGACAAACCATGACCAAAATAGAGTTTATAATCTCTTCAACGAGGATCTGGATAAAACTGAACTGGCTGGTGCTCTCTATCTCACTCTGCCAGGTGTACCTTTCATTTACTACGGTGAAGAGATTGCCATGATGGGAACAAAACCCGATCCTGATATCAGGCGGCCCATGCAGTGGAATTCATCAACCAATGCCGGCTTCACTACTGGTACTCCATGGCACTCCTTGAACAGTAACTATGACCAATTCAATATTGAGACCATGCAGCAGGATCCTCAGTCAATCTGGCACCTCTACAGAAAACTCATCCATCTGAGAAAACAGGAAACAGCCCTGACGGCAGGAACATATCAGGCACTTGGTTCCTCGACGGCAAATGTTCTTGTTTATCTGAGAGAATACCAAGATGAGGGGATCATAGTAATCGCCAATTTTGCCGGCACATCTTATACAGGTGTTTCCATCCATGCAGACAGTACCAACCTATCTCCCGGTACCCGGGATGTTACCTCACTCCTGGAAAACGAACCTGCTGAACAGATAACCATAGACGAGAACGGGAAAATAAACGCCTGGATTCCTTTAAACAGCCTGGCTGCACGCTCCCTTTATGTTCTGAAATTGCATGCCATTCCTTAAATGGGAGATATCACTAAACATTACCGGGATGTTGTCCGAGTTCTGAAAATTGACCGATTCCCTGATCCCTATTTTCTATCCCGGTATCGATTCTCACCTTACATGGCTTGTCAAAACGCTTGTAAATATTGTGACGGCAGGGCTGAAAAATATCATGTTGCTGGTGATTATGAAAAAGATATAATCATCCGGCAGAATACTGCTGCAATGTTGCAACTGGAGCTGGGTCGACTGCGGGAAAAAGGCATCATCAGTATAGGTTCCGGTATCAGCGATCCTTATCAACCTGTAGAGGAATCGGAAAAAATAATGGCTGAGTGTCTGCAAATCCTATTGCAGTATGACCATGCCGTCAGTGTGCATACAAAATCAGCTCTCATCCTGCGCGATATCGAATTATGCAGTAAGATCAACCTCAAGAACGGTTTTATCCTATATGTTTCCCTGACCACTCTGGATGACCGGATCCGCAAGATTTTTGAACCCGGTGCCAGTACCACAGCAGAAAGAATAACAATGATCGAGACATTCAAAAAAAATGGCATACCGGTTGCTGTACTCGCCATGCCCTTTCTTCCGTTTATTACAGACAGCAGGCAAAACATCGGTGATTTATTCCAAACTTTAAAGCAAATCGATATCGACTTCGTTCTGCCCTGGAATCTGACTTTGCGACCAGGAAAACAAAAGGATTTCTTTCTCGACCTACTGGATATACATTATCCCGAAATGAGAGCTGCATATGATCTGTTATATGCCAATGATTTGCCTTCGGGAATGCCTCATTATCAATACCGGCAAGCACTGAACAGATTAACAACCGAGCTGCGTGAAATTTCTGGATTAAAATTCCTCCCGCCACACAGTCTATTCAAACCGATGCTGGCTCTTTATGATGTTCTCTATATCCTATTATGCCACATGAAAATTATCTATGCAGGAAAAGGACAGGACATTCAGCGCCTGAACAGAGCAGTAGAAAATTATATAAACTGGTTGAGTGAGAGAAAAAAATATTACAACCGCAGAACAAAAATGTCCTTCTGCATGCTGGAAGAAGAAATAAAAGAGACGGCAGCACAGAACAGACTCGCTGTGATCTTCAATAACAGCAGACTTTCCCTCTTCCTGAGAAAAATAATCCTGGATAACAGGATTCTTGATTATTCCGATCTTCAACTAAAATAACTAGGAGGTGATAATGACCATAATCGAAATCGACAAGGATTTATTCGTGAATGTGGAAAATGTCTTTAAAATGGAGATACATCAATTGGAAGGAAGTGATACCTGTTTCATCAAGTTCTATCATACAGATCTGAGTTATGCCATTAGCAAAGAATTTGACAACAATGAACTGGCCAAGGACTGGCTGACACTTAGAATAATACGCGCTGCGGGCACTAATGAGATCTTAACACTTAACACCTGATAAGTTTGAAATCAGATTCATCACAAAAAAAAGGGGAGCACTTAGAAGCGCTCCCCGATAAAGATCAAGAATTATTATCTTATCCCGATATTGTTCAGGAATACCTTGATGCTCTCTACAACAGGCTGAAGAAAACCGCGGTCGGGAACATTACCATTAACCCTGAGTACCGGCTTGCAGACACGAATATAACGGACATTATCATTGTTGTCCAGATTCGGCAGGTTTTCTCTTTCTACTTTTACCCACTCACATACAACATTTCCTTCCGGCTTTTCAATAACGACCCCGTATTTACTGTTGTTCAAGGTTGGATTAACGGACATAACATTTATAACAGCTACTAGCATTACGATAA
>JAFGRJ010000080.1 GCA_016935235.1 Candidatus Cloacimonadota bacterium | reverse complement strand
ATTTCGATAGAAATGGTTTCACTGACGTCGCTGCCTAGATAATTCGAAAATGCCAGGGCATCAAGACGGTTACCGTAGAAAGTACCGGCCTCAAATCCGAAAAAAGCCATATCAAGATTTGCATTACCCCCTCCGGTAGGCTCCAGGATAATATAATAATGTCCGGGAATGAGATGAACATCCCACATCTCGACGACATCATCTGTGGGCAACCAAGTAAAAGGACCGTTAGTGCCACTGTAAAGCTCATCGTTACCGCCTTCATATTCCACCCTGGCATCTCCGGAACCCAGAGGACGATATATTTTCACGCCCCTTTCTGTACAGGGGGCATGATTACCATCGATCACCACCAGATCAACGGGGCAGTATGACCCCAGATAGGACCCTACCAGTTCGGTTTCAAATGAGGTGTCGCTGAACAATCCCAGGTTCCAATCCTCGTCCTCCGATTCCACCATTCTTCTGACCCCGATAACAGCCCAACTTATATTGGAATGTGTAAAACGGAAATACTGCGGTTCTCTGTTGCTGACAATACTGATATCATCAGTAAGCTGAGGTATCGAGCCACCGGGAGCAATAATGAAATTTCCCAGGGATCCATCTACTCCAAGCTGATAATCATAGTCGTTGTATAAGGCGACTCCAATCCTGGCAGTGGAAGTATTGAGTCCTGCAGGTACTACCCAATCGTAGGCTTCATTATTCGGAGCATCGTAAACAAGCACTTCCTGTACAAAACCACCGTTGCCTGTTATGGAAAGCCAGATCGCTACATGGTCTCTATATTCATTATCTTTCTGCCAGGTTATTTCGTAGACTGCTCCTGCCAGAAATGTCTCACCTTCGCCATCGCTGTTATAACCCACATCACCTCTGGGATGAACGAGATTTATCCCTTCACCATACCCTCCACCTGGCACTATGGTTACAACTGCTATAAGCTCGTCTTCACCAAGCCAATCGATAGTGTTATCCCAGGTATTATGAACTGCAACTTCATCAGTATCGGAATTATAACCGACTCCGCAGGTCAGATGATCGGTGATCCCCACCAGACACGGTCTCTCGGCTATTATCTGGCTCATCACTGCATCAAAATGATCACCGGTAAAGGAAATGTTATTTTCAAAATCATAACCATAAATTCCATTGGTGACAATATTAAGACCGGACTCAACATTGTCTCCGCTTGTACTGCCTGTGGTGAGTGTATCTGTTTCCATGGCTATCGCCAGCTCTCTCTGCAGATTCGGAACCTGATAATCCCATTCACTCTCGAGGTTGTCATACCGCTGGTAGTGATACTGAACGAACATAGAATAGTTAGGATAACTGAAGACGGAAATACGATCCCAGTAGGCAAGAGCCATGGTGGCGGAAGTAGGCGCACAACCATAACTCCAGTCATAGTACGGCATCATTTCATAATTATCGATATAATAAATATTACGTGTCAGGGTTTTCTGTCCTGATAAATATTCTTCCCAGGATTGGGAATGATCGGATCTTCTGCAGAAAGGGGCTGTTCCTGCTGCGATCTGCCTGAATTCAGCTTCACTGCATACTCGCTGAGGTGGATAGAGTTTAACATAAACCTTTTCTGTACCTGTACTGAAACAATACCACAGATTAGGTCGGTTCAGAAAATACATTTTCTCCAGTTCAACAGGTTGACCAACATGCTTTTCAGCCAGCTCCTCTGCCCTCCAGCCTTGTGAAAACTCCTGAGACAGGCACTGGGAATGATCCAGGAATACTGCATAATCAGTATCAGCACCCACCAGCATACGTCCATAGGAACCATCACTGCTGTTTTTCATATGTTTTTGCTGGTAATTGTCCCTGCAAATCTGCTGAAGTTCCTTTGGCGTGTAGAATTCTTCTCCCAGGGAAAAATTGAAGCGCCAGGCTATGATCTCGTCTTCCCGATTGTAATAAGGAATAGGTTCATAAGAATTTACCTCTCCCCATATTTGCCGGGCATTCCTTTCAGCAAGAAGCTTGATCTGGCTGATTTCAATCTCATCTGACATCAGGTTCAATGCTATGGTTATTAAAATTACGATCCCAGGCAGGTGTCTCATGACCCATCCTTAATCTGTATATAGATAGTTTAGACTTATCCTGCGCATATAGTTACTGTCAAATAAAAAAATCTGCTGGATAATATATATCTGATTCTTGCTCAACAACGAGGTCCGGGCATAAAATACTCAGAATTTTACATGACTTGACGGGCTGGCGGGAAGAATACTTTATTTCAATTACGTGATCCCTGTGATAATTGCGATAGGAAAATTGATTCAAAGATTAAGTTTAATGAAATTAAGAAATCAGTTCTGAGCCAGAGGCAAGCATTCCCAGGCGATTAGTTCCTGCAATTCGAGGCAGGTCTGCTGGAAGGAACGATGCACAATCCCCTGGAATCCTGTCTTTACAGCAGTATCGACATTGATCGAACGATCATCTATAAAAATACATTCAGCAGCCTCAAGTGAAAAACTGGATAGAGCACGATCATAGGCTTCCCGTTCTGGCTTTACAGCTCCCAGTTTGTAGGAAAGCATCAGGTTTTTACCAAAAAAATGAAGTTGAGAAAATTTTTTCCAGATAAAGGGAAAGTGCAGTTCATCGGTGTTGGAAAAAATAAATATCTCGTAATTCTGCTGGATCATCCTGGCCAGTGCGATCATTTCGGGAATCGGGGTAAAAATATTACACCAGATAAATTCGAATTGTTCCAGCGAAATATCAAAATCCCATATTTTTTTGATCCGCTGGAAGAATTCGATTTTATTTATTTTACCTGCTTCGAAACTGAGGATGGGATCATTGGCTTCACTGAGATCCCTCTGCCTGGGGTCATGACCGAGAAAACGGAAAAAATTATCAAAGCTGAAATCAACCAGCACTTTACCCAGGTCGAATATTATGTTCTTTACCGGCACTTATTTCTCCAGGATTACCGTCACTGGACCATCATTGATCAGATTGACCTGCATATAAGCGCCAAATATCCCCTTTTTTACCGTTATTCCCTGATTTGCCAGCTCACTGGCGAAAGTCTCATAGAAATTCTCCGCTTTATCAGGTAAAGCAGCATCGGTAAAGCTTGGCCGTCGACCTTTCTGGCAGTCTGCCAGAAGGGTGAACTGGGAAACGACAAGCGCCTCCCCCTTGATATCCTGCAGAGAGCGATTCATTTTACCATTCTCGTCTTCAAAAATTCTCAACTCCGCCGTTTTTCTGGCTAACCAGGGAATTACACTGCTATCATCATCCCTGCCTACGCCAGCAAGAATAAGGAATCCAACTCCCGTTTCCGCTATCAGTCTGTCACCAACCCTGACACTGGCTGATTTTACCCTCTGAATAACAAGTTTCATTGGCTAAACCCTTGTTGCTTTTCCCAGGAAATCGACTCCTGTAGAGATCACTCCAGTTTATTTATCCGTTTTCCGACTGGTAATTCTGCGGGAACAATCTTCTCTCTATAAGTTCAATCAGGATATGCAGAATCAGACCATGCATTTCCTGGATCCGGTCAGTGGTATCACCAGGAACAATAAGTAAATATTCGCTTAATTCCCGCAATCTTCCCCCGGCTTTGCCCGTTAGGGCAATTGTATGCATATTTCTGGTCCGGGCTGCAAGAACAGCTTTAATAATGTTGGTGGAATTGCCACTGGTCGATATGACCAGCAGGCAATCACCTTTCCTGCCGTATGCTTCCACTCCCCGGGCAAAGATATTCTCGAATCCATAATCATTACCGACGCAGGTGATGTGGGAGGCGTCAGCCAGGGCGATCGCTGGCAATGCGGGACGTTCCTGCCGGAACCTGCCAGTGAGTTCTTCAGCAAAGTGCATGGCATCAGTACAACTGCCTCCATTTCCACACACCAGGATCTTGTTGCCTTCCTGGAATGCCTTGCTCATGAGTTCAGCCACCTTATCGACCCTCTGCAACTGCTCCCTGTCTTTCAGCATATTCTGCAGACAGATCAGGGAATTCTTCATGATATCTTCAATATGAGCGATCATTGATTTTCCTTTATTAATTCCCAGTTCCGACGATATAATCTATAGATGAAATAAGGAACATCCGCGGTAATGGATCTCATATTTTCCGGAAAATGATATATGCTCTCACCAATACATTCTGCTCCGACAGCTTCCTGCACTTTACAGGAGGCTATGTTCCTCTGGTTCGGGGTGGCCTCCACAGCAATGGCACTGGTACTGGAAAAAATGTAATCAACAAGCGCATGCTGTATTTCCTTGCCAAAACCCTGCCCCCAATAATAGGGCATTAACTTGATGTCCGTCCTGGCAATACCATTTTCGTCCGGAGTGCTCATCTTTGCCTCACCTATGGGCTGGTAAGCCTCCTTCATTTCCACTACCAGAGGGCGATCGAATTCGCACAGGTTGGATGAATCGATTTTTTTAATCACCTCATCCCGGCTGATGCCCAATCCTTGAGGAAAACCGACATATTCCATCACAACTGCAGAATTCCACAGGGTGAAGAACATATCTATGTCTTTCTCGCTGCCATCAGGTAATCTTATAAACAATCTGCTGGTTTCTATCAGCATCTTTCTAAAATTCTGCCTTTACTTCCAGGCGCAGCTGATGTTCCTCCCGCCTTTCCGGATATTTGTTACCCGTATAGTCCACACTTAAAGCTGTAAAGCTATTTACCCTGTAATCTATATTCAAATTCCATTTAATAATAGTACCCTTTTTTTTGTCAGCTAAAAAACTCAAAAAAGTAGATCCCCTGCGATCATTGTAGCGCCCACTGATCCGGGCGAAAACCCTGTATTTTCTTTGGAAAAAGTAATTTACATCAGCAGCTATTCCGTAACTGTTGATAATGTAATTATCTTCTCCTATCCTCTTTTCCCCTCTTTCCCTGATGTAATTCATCCCTGTTTTCAAATTCAGGTCGGACGCAGGTTTATATCTCAATTCCAGCAGAAAATCATCCGTCCTGATACTGGAATCATACCTGGATTCTTCCTCTTTCCTGTTCTCATAATTGAATTCAATGTTAATATCAGTGAGACCACTGTATCTCAAGTTGAACTCATTGCCATAAATCGAACTCAAGACAATTAGCTCATTGTAACGACTGTCCAGAGTCTTCTCTTTCTCCATCCCCATCCGGGCAGTTAATTTCTTCTGCCATATTTCCCACCACAGAGTCTCTGCGAACACCTGACGACCATAGAGTGTGGTCTCTTCCTGAAGAAGATAATGCGGATTAAGCAGATAAACATCTTTTTTATTGCTGCTGCGGGAGTTTTCAATTATCAGTACTCTGCTTTCGGAACGAAAACGGCTGAAGTACTTTCTGGTGATTACCGCAGGATTGAGATAAAGGACAGCATTTGCTTCCACCTGCAGGGAAAGCTCAGGATTATCATAATCTATGTCGGTAACTACCCAGTTGTAATCACCATTGTTATAACCTACGTATACAGTGTCTGCATCATAAAGTCCCTGATTTTCGCCAACGAACTGGAACTCTCTCAGCTTGGGATAGAATTCGATATTTTGTACATCATAGTCACTGCTGAGGTTGACTGCGCTTTTGCAGAAGGAATTATTCAAGGTAATCTTGCCAATATCAAATCTACGGTTGTCAGCACCAGTCAGTTGGCGGTGAGAGAATCGTACAGTTCCGGAATGATCTCCAAGGTTGAAATTACTCTGGAGGGAATAGGTCCTGCTCTCCTGTTTTTCCTTCCAAAGGTTTACCAGAAGAGTATCCAGCTCTTCCTGTTCCAGGGTAATTGCAATATTCAATGCTGAAAGAGCATAAGTACCAAAATCAAGTTTCTTTACATCCTGTCTCTCCCCTCTTTTCTCCTGCCCCATTTCATGACGATCATCTTTTCTTTTCCAGGCTGCGGTGATCTGCCATGGTTTCCTTTTGTAGGAACTATTAATTTCATGCTGGACCAAGCTGGTTTCTGATTCTTCTCCAGTATTCTGATTATCGTCTCTGCGCCAGCGCAGGTACCTGTAGGCAACAGCAGGCAGTATTTTCATCTGATTCATACCGGACCTGAGGTTGAGATAGTGCAACCGGGAATCCTTTCCGTAATCTGTGATCTTCCAGTTCAGAAACGAGCTGAAGATGCTTCTATACCCAAGTTCGAGGGAAGCTGAATATTCTTTCTGTGGGTCGTATTCAGCGATATTTGTCTGCTCATAAGCTTCCTGGGGTGTTAGCAGACCGGAGAAAGTGCGCAGATCAGGTCCAATCTCACGGTAATGGAATATGCATCCTGGCTTAATTACATCCCAATCCGGTCTTATTCTCATCTCCAGGTGGTATGCATAACCAGTATTATCTTGGTCATCAAGCCCGGAATAGGTGTTTGCGTCAAAATCACTGAGAATGGCTTCAGATCTTAACTCCAGAGCATGCAACTTCCAGGAGAAGATCAGGTCGTAATTTGCTTTCAACTCAGGTCTGGCTAGTTCGCGCAGGGGAAGATAACTTCCCAACCCTGCTCCCACATATATGTAGTAAATGTTACCAGCATCATCTTCTGCCTGTTCATAATCTCCCAGACCAGGTCCCAGATAGCTGAAACTAATGATATAATTACCGGTAGAATCAGGACCAACATACTGGTAATAATTTTCTTCCTCGATGAAGATATAAAGCCCCATCCCCATTTCAGTAGGGTATATACCGCTTCCCCAGGCGGTACTGTCACCGGCATTTTCGAGTATCTCTATGTCAGCCGGGGAATATTCCCCCTGCAGAGGATTACGTTTATCATCTATCTGATAGAGCATTCTTCCCTGCAGATGCATGTCTGCCCATAACCTGATATCAGTGGAAACCATGTACATGTTCTGCCGGAAATCTTCCGTTGTATATTGAAATTTGACCATGATAACGGAGCTGGCAGAGATAAAATGCTGACCCGTAAAAGTAATACTGCCCTCACTGTAATCAATCGTGTAGTCCACTCCCCTTTCCATGAGCAGACCATTAAGATAGACGCTTTCCGAACCCGGTACTACCTGCACTGCAGAAAGGTCACCACTGCTGAGATAATAGGGACCTTGTTTCGCCTCTTCACCCCTGAATTCAAGGATCGTGTTCTTTCCTTTGGAAATTGCCAGGGCACAATTGTAAGTATTGTCAGGGTACCATCCTGCCTTTAAGCCTTCGAATTTAGGATTATAAGAAAGGAAATAGGAAGGCTCCATCTCCATTTCCAGATCACCGAAAGCTATCTCATAATTCCGCCCGTACAATCTCAGAAAAACCTGATCCAGGTTACTGATTTCCCGGGAATCACCTTCCGGTGTAATTGGCGATTGGCTGTCAGAAAGCTGGGCTTCTATGAACAAATTATGAGCCAGTTCTCCATTGATACGCAGAAAAAGGGTCTGATCAAGACTGAAATCTTCATCACTGGCAATGGAAATAGCTACCGTCTTGCTACCAGTCACATTCAGATTCATGTCCGCATATAAAGCGTCAAGTCTCTTCTTCTGCCTTACTACTCGTACAGAATCTTCAAATTCGACCATGCGATAGATATAATAATTCCTGATTAAATCTTCTGGATAAATGCGGTATTCCAGTACCACATTTCCCAGCGGTGCAAAAAAAGTAATCTCCTTTTTCTCGTGGTCCATCACATAATCGATGCCTCTTTCAAACCGGATGGAATCATTGTATACTGTTTCCGATCCGGAAATTATCATCTCATAGGCCAGCGAAAAGCTCAAATTCAGTTCATCGACATATAAGCGTTGAAATTTGAAGAGCGGTGAAAAATAATTCTGAGCGGGGATCAGTGTATTAATAGCCAGGAAGAATATCAGAAAGATAATAAAATGTTTATTCATCCAATCTTTGGAAACCAAGATCTTTACAGGAAATTATTTGTATTATTGATAATTATCAAATATGCCCCTAGATGAACAACAGCAGACTCAGGGCCATCACACCCATTCCAGCCACCAATCCATAAATGGTGAGATGATGTTCCCCGTATTCCTCCGCAGAAGGCAACAACTCATCTAACGATATAAAAACCATTATACCAGCCACTCCGGCAAAAAGAATTCCGAAGACCACATCATTAAATATACTACGCAGAATGAGATAACCGATCAGTGCTCCCAGGGGTTCAGCCAGACCGGAAAGGAAGGAATAAAAAAACGCTTTGCGCCTGCTGCCAGTTGAGTAATATATGGGAACGGATACTGCTATCCCTTCCGGGATATTATGAATGGCTACTGCAACGGCAATCGAAATACCCAGCGAAGTGTTGGTCAGAGCGGAAGTAAAAGTAGCCAGTCCTTCCGGGAAGTTATGCAGGGTAATGGCCAGTGCCGAGAACAATCCCATGCGCATGAGTTTTCTCGGATTATTCAGCTTTTTCCGGTTGATATCCTCTACCAGTCTCATCTCATGAGGATTCTCGTAGGAAGGTATAAGCCTGTCGATCAACGCAGTAAAGAGAATACCGGCAAAAAATGCGGCAACTGTAAGCCAGTAGCCATTTACCTTACCCAGGCTGCCTACCAGGGCTGTTTTGGCTTTGGCAAAAATTTCCACCAACGACACATATATCATTACTCCAGCAGAAAAACCCAGGGTAACAGAAAGGAACCTGGTATTGGTCTTCCGGGTAAAAAAGGCCAGCATGCTGCCGATGCCGGTTGCCAGTCCTGCAAAAACTGTCAGACCGAAGGCAAAGAGAATATTATATTGTTGCATCGACCCCATACCCCCTAATAGAATCTTACATCCCAGCTGACCAGATGCTTGTCTTGATAGTTAAAAATGGCGGAAAAAAAATTGTCCTTTTCCAGCCAGGGTAGAAAGATGCGGTCACCTTCCCATAATGGCAGTTGGAGAAGATTATCGTTATTAACCCATTCCAAATAGCCTTCCGGAGAATCTATCATCCTGCCTGAAAAATCCCCGCAGGTAAAAATAAAAACATACCAGTCATCCCTGCCATCGAATAAAGGAAAAGTGATACAACCATGTAAACGGGGATTCCTCATCACCAGTCCGCTTTCTTCCTGCACCTCCCGGATGGCACATTCTTCCGGGGTCTCCCCTGGCAGGAATTTTCCTCCCAGACCGTTATATTTCCCCTCATGATAATCATTATCCTTCTTGTTGCGATAGATCATCAGGGTTTTACCCTCTTTCCGAAGATAACACAGAGTGCCCAGTTTCAAATTTACAACTCTCCGTCCGGACTTTGATCACTCTTCCAGAGGAAAAATGAACCAGGCAATGAGATACAGAATGATGCCGATACCGCCAGAAAAACCCAGAATTATGAAAAGAAGCCTGATTATACTGACATCCCAATGCAGATACGTGGCCAGACCACTGCAGACTCCGGCAATCATCCCACCCCTGCGGGATCGAAAAATCCTGGTACTATTTTCCTCATCCGTAGCTGGTATCTCTATGACCTCCTGAGTTCCCTGATCACGGGGAAATATCACAAAGAGAATTATGTAGACAAGAAAACCTGTGCCCCCAAAGAAAAGGGAAATAAGAAAGACGGCTCTGATAATGTTGACATTAATGCCGGTTGATTCAGAAAGGCCTCCGCAAACCCCGGTTAATATCCGTTCTTTCTCCGAGAGATGCAGTTTTTTCATTCGACCTCCAGGCTGATTTACTGCTATCTTCTAACCAGTCCAGAGGTTAAAAAGTCAAGAAAAATAATGCCCTTAATGATTTGACATAAAAAATAGCTTCCTGAATTTATAACTCAAAATCCTTGGGAGGTAAAATGCATCTGGTTCAGCTTGACGTGCCTACCCGGAAAAAAGAACAGTTCATCGATATCACAGCTCAGGTGGCTCGCCTGGTTAAGGAAACAGGCTTCAAGAATGGCTTTATTACCCTTTTTGTACCCCATACAACTGCAGCAGTTACCATTAATGAAAGTGCCGATCCCGCCGTTGTGGAAGATATCATAAGCGTTCTGCACAGATTAATCCCCCAGCACGGTGAATATCATCATCATGAGGGTAACTCTGCCGCCCATATCAAAAGTTCACTGGTTGGATGCAGCCAGGAGCTGCTGCTTAAGGACGGTGTCCTGCTGCTCGGTACCTGGCAGGGTATTTTCTTCTGTGAATTCGATGGTCCCCGTACCAGAAAATTGCTGGTAGGCATCGCCCCATGCTGATCTGGTTCAGTTTCTTTCTCTCACTGGGCTTGATCCTGATAATCGCCCGTCATCATCTCTGGCTGGGATTGATCGCAGGTGCCATTGCTCTTGGTCTGTTAAATCTTGATCTGCATATCCTGCTTAAGACCGTTTTAATTACCCTTACCGATCCCGAAATCCTGTTACTGGCATTGGCAGTGGGTATCATTCCCATTATCGGCGGTATTCTACAGGAATCAGGCCTGCTCAATGATCTGGTAAATAATCTGCAGATGAAACGCAAGGTATTTCTTGGTTTTTCACCCGCGCTCATGGGTCTCCTGCCCTTACCGGGTGGGGCACTACTATCAGCTCCCATGCTGCGCAAAGCCGGGGACGATATCCAGGGAGATTCCTATGCCGCCATAAATGTATGGTTCCGGCATATCCTGATCATGATCTACCCGCTGGGCTCCCTCCTCCCCTGTTCCAGAATGGCTCAAATGGACCTTTACCGGATTTTACTTTATCTTATCCCTGCTTTTGCTGTGTTTTTCCTGCTGGGATATATTTTTCTCCTCCATCGTATTTCCGGTAACATGCCGGTGCCCCGGCAGGTAAATTACCGGAAACTTCTGATCCCATTGCTGATAATTTTCTGTGCACCTGTTGTTCATGTGATTCTTGTAAAATTTGGCTGCAAGGACGAGATATCTCTTCTCTGCGGAATCACCCTGGCACTTGTTTTCGCTTCTGTGGCAGGTAGAATAAACCTGCCGAATTTCTTCAGAATTACCAGAATGATGAAACCATGGAAATTCTTTCTGATCATTATAGGTATTTTCCTATTCCTTAATATCTTCGCAGCATCCAATATTGCAGTTGAAATATCCCGGGCTATCTTTTCCCCTTATTTCCTGATAATTTTTCTGGCTGCCTTTCTGGGTTTTGCCTCCGGTAGAATTCAATTGCCCATATCGATCCTGCTGCCCCTGTTCCTCGGCAAATATAATCATACTGCCCTTACTCCAGCCGTGTTTGCCCTGATGTTCAGCTCAGTCTATATCGGCTATATGCTCTCCCCGGTTCATCCCTGCGTCTCGATCTCAGTGGAGTATTTTCAGAGCAGTTTCAAGAACTTTGGAAAAAAGCTGCTGCTGCCCGGAGCCCTCAGTTTAATGCTGCTTTACCTGGCATCATTAATCTTTCTGCATGACCTTTTCAGAGGATAGACAGCATGCCTGAAATATTCTGGTTGGCAGGTGAGAATTCGGGTGACCTGCATGCTGCCCAGGTGATGAAAGAACTGAACACTCTCGGAAATGACCTGCAGCATAGCGGTATCGGTGGCAAAAGAATGCAATCCGCAGGCTTGAAACCTCTTTTTCCTTTCACCCGTTTTTCCATAATGGGCTTCATAGAAGTACTGAAACATTTACTATTCTTTTTTCAGGTTGAAAAAAAAATAAAAGGTCTATTCATAAATAATCCTCCAGATCTGGTAGTATTGGTAGATTACCCGGGACTCAACCTGAGGATTGCCCGATTGGCAAAAAAAAGAAATATACCTGTCCTGTACTATATATGTCCTCAGTTCTGGGCCTGGAAGATGAACCGGATTAAAAAGTTAAAGAAATATACCGACCACATTGCCTACATTTTACCTTTTGAAAAACATTTCATGGAGATCAATGCCATACCCTCAACCTATGTTGGTCATCCCATTGCTGAGGAAATAAGCATCACTATGGATCGTAATTCCTTTGCCAATAAATACGATCTGGATCCTGCCAGAATCTGGCTTGGATTTCTACCTGGCAGCCGCGATACTGAGATCATCAGGATCCTGCCTGAATTCCTCAAAGCAATCCTGCACCTCGATCCCACTCAAAATGAATTCCTGATCTCTCTTGCTCCTACCGTAAATGAAGCCCTTTTTCATAAAATCATGGGCTCTTTCCCCCGGATTAACCTGAAAGTAATCAGGGATGATGCCTATCACCTCATGCATCACTGCAGATTATTGGTCGTTACCTCGGGAACAGCTACCCTCGAGACTGCCTATATCGGAACCCCCTTCATAATAGTATATCGGGGTGGCAGGCTTTCCTACGAAATTGGAAAAAGACTTGTCAAAATAAACATGATAGGTTTACCGAATCTGATCATGGGGAAAAAAATATTACCGGAACTTGTCCAGTACGATGCTTCCGGGAATAAGATATACAGCCTGATGATGGAACTTATGGTGGATAATGAACGGTATGATCAAATTAAAAAAGAGCTGAAGCAACTGCACGCAATTCTCGATAGCCGCTCTGCTTCCCGGGAGACTGCTGAAATTATAAGAAATATGCTCTATGGATAAAATCCTGTTTTTTCTGGAAAAATACCTGGCTGCATCGCTGGTCCTGATTATGGGTGCCACATTCCGCTACAATATCCGCAAACCACCCCCGGGACAAAAAGTCATTTATACTTTCTGGCATCGAAATATGATCCCCCTTTTATATCTCCACCGTAAAGGTGGAGAAGTGATCCTTATTTCTTCATCAAAAGACGGAGAGTTGATTGCCGGTCCGGCAGAAGTACTCGGGTTCAACACTGCCCGTGGTTCATCACGCCGAGGAGGCAGCAAAGCGGTGCGTCAGATGATAAAACTTGCTGCAGACCATTCCCTGGCAGTTACACCAGATGGTCCCAAAGGACCCCGGTGTCAGATCAAGAAAGGACTGCTGCAGCTTGCTTATTTTACGGGATTACCCATTTTACCCATTGCAGTGGATATAAAACAGGAAAAGGTCTTCAATTCCTGGGATCGTTTTCGAGTTCCCGCCCCTTTCACCCGCATCAATGTAACTTATGGTGATCCCATCCCGGTAAATTCTCGCGAGGATACGGAAAGCCTGCCTCTGGTGCAGCAGATTATGGATAAATTGACAGAAGAAAATAAATTTCAGTGAGGTTATAAAATGAAAATATCGGAAAGAGGAACTAAAATTCAGGCTTCACCCATCAGGAAATTAAAACCCTTTGCGGATGATGCAGTAGCACGGGGTATAAAAATCTATCACCTCAATATCGGTCAACCCGACATCGCGACCCCACCGGAAATGATCAATGTATACAGGGGTTTCCATAAGAAAGTACTGGCGTATGGTCCGGCTCAGGGGCTGGATGACTACCGCACCAACCTGGTGAATTACTACCGCAGACAGAAGATCGAAATTTCAGCCGATGATATCATTGTTACCACTGCCGGTTCGGAAGGGATCATCTTTGCAATGCTGGTATGCTGCAATCCAGGCGATGAGATCATCATTCCCGAACCTTTCTACACCAACTACAACGGCTTTGCCACTATTAGCGGAGTGCGGATTGTACCGCTTACAACCCATGCGGAAAACGGTTTTCAACTGCCTCCTGATTCTGATATCATTGCCCGAATCTCTGCCAGAACCAGAGCAATCCTGCTCTGCAACCCCGGAAATCCAACCGGGGCAGTCTACTCCTGTACAGATCTGGAACGAGTGGCTGAGATCGCCAGAAAAAATGACCTGTTCCTCATCACCGATGAAGTTTACCGGGAATTCATTTACGACGGATTGACTCATACCAGCGTGATGCATCTCGCTCACATGGAGGAAAGAGCTGTTCTTGTTGACAGTATTTCCAAACGTTACAGTGCCTGTGGGGCACGCATCGGATGTCTGATCTCCAGGAACCGCGAACTGATGGCTGCTGCACTCAAATTCGCTCAAGCTCGCCTCTGCCCCCCCACCATCGACCAGATGGCTGCCAATGCCGCAATCGATATCGGTCAGGAATACTTTGATAAAATAATCAAGGAATACGACAAAAGACGAAATGTCATCTATCAGGAACTGCAGAAGATACCTGGCATAATCTGTGTAAAACCGCAGGGAGCATTCTATATAATTGCCAAACTGCCTATCAGGGATAGTGATCACTTCGCCAGATGGATGCTGTCGGAATTCCATGTGCATAATGAGACGGTCATGTTCGCTCCTGCTGCCGGTTTTTACGCTACTCCGGGCATGGGTAGTGATGAGATCAGATTGGCCTATGTTCTCAAGGAAGAGTCACTGCTCAAGGCAATGAGTATATTCCGGAAAGGGCTGGCAGCATATATCCAATCCGGACAAATATAAATGCCCGGTGCTTATCGCGCTATTTACTTATCCAGACTCGATCATGTTTAGGGAAAAATTATCGCAATCTCTCTCTTAGCACTGACCGTGGAATCGGAAGCATGTACTGCATTTTCTGTGAGCGAATCACCAAAGAGCGCACGAATAGTACCGGGTGCAGCCTGGCGATAATCCGTGTGTCCCACCAGTTCACGTAAGCCGGTGATTGCATCATCCCTGCTCAAAACAGCCGCTACAATATCTCCAGATTGCATGAACGCGCTGAGCTGCGCATAAAAACCCTTATCTATGTGTTCAGCATAAAATCTGTCAGCTAGATTATTGTCCATTCTGATCATCTTCAACTTCTCGATTTTGAACCCCCTGTCTTCCACCATGCCCAGAATAGCTCCAATCTTGCCTTTTCGGGTGGCATTGGGTTTTATTAACAGCAATGTCCTTTCCATGATTTCTCCTTTATCATTTTTATATCTCAGAATCAATATCTTCGCGAAACTCTTTTATAAAGATTATCCGCTGAGGATGGAGCACATAAATCCATATTATCTGCAAATTCCCTGTTCTCATAAAAAAAAATACAACCCGTTAAATTATTACTGGCCGGTAAAATTGGACATCCCCCACTTTAATTTTCACCGGAAAAGAGAGATAATATCTTATAAAGATATTTCCGGCATGTACGATTTATCATGCCGAAGCACTGTGAATACTTGAAATCGGAATTTTTTATTATCCCTGTTTTGGGCAAGTATTTTTTTGATTTCACGAAATTAGCCACTGCTAATTATCCCGGAAATAAGTCGGAAAATACTTGACTTATAAAACCGGTAAAAATGGAATTGCGACCATTAAATTGGAAAAAACTAAGGAGGATAGATTACATGGCAGGAGAAAAAGCGATAAGTTCATTTATGAGTGAAAACAGGACATTCCCACCCCCGGAGAAAATCAAGAAAAATGCTTATATAACATCTGATGCGCAGTATAGGGAAATGTGGGAAAAATCGATTAACGATCCCGACGGATTCTGGTTGGAACATGCTAAATCCTTACACTGGTATAAACAGCCGACCAGGAGCCTCAGGTATACCTGGAACACTAAAACCCGTACAATCCATCATACCTGGTTTGAAGATGGACAACTGAACGTGAGTTATAATTGCCTGGATAGACATCTCGGTACACCAACAGCCAAGAAGACAGCGATCCTCTGGCAGGGTGAAGAAGAAGACCATGTAAAAAAATTCACCTATGAAGAACTGCACAGAGAAGTATGTAAATTCGCCAATGTTCTGAAAGCAAAAGGTCTTAAAAGTGGTGACAGAATAGCCATTTACATGCCGATGGTTCCGGAACTGGCTATTGCCATGCTTGCCTGTACCAGAATCGGTGTGATTCATTCTGTTATTTTCGGCGGATTCAGTGCGGACGCCATAAAGGGCAGGGTGAACGATTCTGACTGTAAGATGCTGATCACATCCAATGTGTCTCTTCGTGCCGGCAAACATATTAGGCTCAAGGATATTTCCGACGAAGCCCTGAAAGAAACACCTTCCATCGAAACAGTGATAGTGGTTAAAGTTAACAATGAACAATGCCACATGGAAAGGGGAAGAGATTTCTGGTATCATGAAGAAATGGCAAAAGTCAGTCCAGTCTGCGAAGCAGTTCCCATGAACGCTGAAGACGAACTGTTCATTCTCTATACTTCCGGTTCCACCGGTAAACCCAAGGGAGTTGTTCATACCACTGCCGGTTATCTCATGCATACCACGCTTACCCATAAATACGTCTTCAATATCCATGAGGATGATATGTTCTGGTGTACTGCCGACATCGGCTGGGTGACCGGACACAGTTACATTGTCTACGGGCCTCTGGCCAACGGCTCCACCTCAATAATGTTTGAAGGTGTGCCAACCTATCCGGATGCCGGGCGGTTCTGGCATATTGTGGACAAATTCAAGGTGACTGTCTTCTATACTGCCCCTACAGCGATCCGGGCTCTGATGAGGCTGGGTGATGAATGGGTGGAAAAATACAAGCTGGATTCCCTGCGTATTCTCGGAACCGTCGGGGAACCTATAAATCCTGAAGCCTGGAT
>JAFGRJ010000013.1 GCA_016935235.1 Candidatus Cloacimonadota bacterium | reverse complement strand
TCTTCCCGATAGGTATCATATTCACCATCAGCAAAACTGGAAGCACGTAAACGGCGGGTGTTGTTCAATAATGCCAGCAGGGCGGCATTCTTTTCAGGGATGGCAAATTCCCTGTCACCGCTCTGATATTGCCAGAGAGAGTCAGTGGGAGATATCGTGTAAACAGTGTCGCCATAAGTTACATGGATAGCGGCGATATCTTCTTCCTCAATATCGATGATCTCTTTCTTGCGCCAGGGTGATAGTGTCGGTTTCAACTGGTAGGTTATGTTGGCAGATAACTGATAAACTCTGGTATTGCCCTTATTTCGTCCATAGGCGTAATTGTAATTGCTGCTTTTACCGATGATGGCTTCCTGCTGCAGTTTTCCCTCCCGGTCATAAAGCAGGACCCTTGTTCCCTGGCTGTCGGCGACATCGTAAGTTGTCAGGGCAGACTCTGTTTCAGAGATGGGAATACTGGAAGTTCCCACCGGGAGTATCTTCTGGAAGAAATCAGCGATCTTGTTATCAGCCGGAGGGAAATAAACAGGGCTGACGATCATCCACTGGTCTTCTTCCCAGCTCAATTTAAGGGAATCCTCGCCACTGAAGATCTCAAAGAATCCCAGTTGCAGGGAATCAACCTGAAAAAATCTCACCCTTTTTTCAGTCCTGTCATTGGTCCTGATAATCACATATACCACCACCAGAATTACCAGGACAATAATTGGAAGGATATTCTTCTTATTCATAAAGCTCTCCAATTATCTTTCTTCTTTTCAATTCATTACGATAACGAATGATCCCGAAGAGGATCAGAAGCAGTGACGGGAACAGGATATTCACCCATTTTACAGATTTCTTGGCATTACTGGAAATTTCCCGCAATGGCTTGAATTCCGTCTCCCGTGATCTTATTTCGATCAGCGTGCTTTCTGCAGCCATGTAATCAACTGCATTGAGCACAAAATCAAGATTGCCTTTTACGGAAGATGCTCCAGCATCTTCGATGAATTCACGATCCGTGAGTAACAGGATCCTGGCCTCAGAATTTTCCAGCAGTGCATCGGGATAGTCCTTCCGATCTGCAAAATAACTGCGGAAGGTTCCGGTGTAGATTCCAGCCAGTACTTTGGATTCATCCAGCAGCATCATCTTCAGATTAGTGTTCATGTATTGATTCACATTGATGTCATAACGTGGTGCCTTAACTTCTCCCGAATTATTTGAGGAAAAAAGCAGTGGTTCGAATTGCAGGTTATCGCCGGTACGGGTAGTGTCTATCTCTGAAGTGAAGATAAACTGCATCTGATCCAGATTCTTGACGATGACATTGTCCTTGTTCACTTTGTTCACAATGGGAAAGAGAGGATAGGAGACCGGTGTCACCATGCGGAAAATTCCCTGCATGCGCTGTATCTGCACCTGACCGCATTGAGCATCGGTTACCAGGTTACTCTTGATATAAATGCCATAATGAGTGAGCAGATCAAAAAGATTGGATTCTATGTTCTTGGCGCTCTGCTGCTGAATATTGGCATCCACCCTGTCCTGGAAGAACAGAACGTTTCCACCCTTCATGATAAACTGGTCCAGGTTGTAAAGCTGCTGCTGGGATAGGGAATCCTTCACACCGGCAAAGAAGAGTGCAGCCACCGATGCTTCAAGTTCTGTTTTCAGATCTATGATCGATACTTCGTAACTTTCTGTGAGCAGTTGTCTTACGGTAGAGAATTCTTCTGCCTGAGCAGGCATGTTGGGAACCTGAGGAATACTTTCCTCTTCTGGCTGAAAGAATGCGATCTTCTTGAGACCCTGAGCAGTTATTCTCTTGATGGTGCTGGTGATATCATATTCCAGACCCCTGGTATTCTGGATCAGGGGAATGGACTCTGTTTTATCCTGGTAAAGAAAAGCAAGTCCCATATACACTTCTCTGATCTCAAACTTATCATTTTCGATTACCCGCATCTGGACAGGTGATATCTGATTCTTGCGCGCTTCTTCCTTGAGAGTATTTTCATCGCTGGGATCGATGAATTCGAACCTCAATTTACCCCGCGAATAAGCTTGATACTCGGATAAAAGATCCTGGGTATAGCGACGAGCATCAGCATACTCCCCCGGCAGATTCTTGGAGAAATAGGCTTTGATGACCAGCCGATCCGCCAGGCTTTTCACAGTCTGCTTGCTGGCTCTGGATAATGAGTAAATCTGCCCCTGGGAAAGATCTATTCTGGTAAATATGGAGATAGAAACCAGGTTGAGAAATACAAGTATGGCCAGGAATATCAATATACTTGGTAGGATTGTTTTAGTTTTAATCATGGCTGTCTCCTATTTCCATTTTCTCGTTTGCAGGAGTATCACCGATAACCTCAGGAACAGGACGATCAGGGTAAGGAAATAGATCAAATTCCTGGTGTCGATAACACCCCGGGTGATATTGGAAAAGTGATAACCAATGCTGAGATACTGGAAGAAACCGGCAATCGAGCTGGGCAGTAAAATGAGAGTATATTCAAGGATAAACAGGAAGAATATGATGAAGAAACTGATTATGAAAGCCACAATTTGATTGTTGGTGAGGGAAGAAGCAAAAATACCGATGGCACTGTATACCCCTCCCAGCAATATGAGACCCAGATAACCACAGAATATTGCTCCGAAATCAATATTGCTCCCCAGTATCAAGATGGTTAGGAAATGAATCAGAGTAAACAGCAACCCCACTCCGATCAAGCCCAGGGATGCCCAGAACTTACCCATGACAATCTCATTATCCCGGAGAGGAAAAGTTGTCAGTAATTCGATAGTACCATTGTTTTTTTCACGAGCAATCAAACCCATGGTAATGGCAGGGATGAAAAAGATATAAATGATCGGTATGATACCGAACAGGGAACGCAGATCAGCCTGATTGTTTATAAAAAGGGGACTGGCGAAGAACCAGCCACTGATAAGTAGAAATACTACCAGAATAATATAGGCTGAAGGGGTATTGAAATAACCCTTAAGCTCCTTATTGGCTATTGTACTGGTGAATCCCATCATTTACCTCCCTCTTCAATGGTCAGATTACGGAACACAGCCTCCAGACTGATGGTATCACGGTGCATTTCCAGCAGAGTCCAGTTTTTTGACCTGATATATTTATAGATATCAGCCCGTTTATCTTCATCAGATTGAAATTCCAGTACGGCTTCTACGACATTATTGGCTTTCTGATTAATTGACAGTAATTTGACATTCTTAACATGCTCGATGATACTGGTAACTTCAGTAGCATCAGCCAGTAGTTCCAGATTGAGCTTGGTCTTGTTCTGGAAACTCGTTTTCAATTCCTCTGTATTACCATCAGCTACTATCCGCCCCTTGTTGATGATTATTATCCGGTTACAGACTGCCTGAACCTCCTGCAGGATATGGCTGGATATGATCAGGGTTTTTTCCTTGCCCAGATGCTTGATCAACTGCCTGATCTCAGCTATCTGATTGGGATCGAGGCCCGAAGTGGGTTCATCGAGGATCAGGATCTTGGGATCATGAATGATCGCCTGTGCCAAGCCCACCCGCTGTTTATAACCTTTGGAAAGAGTGTGAATAGGTTTACCGACCACACCATGCAGACCGCAGGTGCTGATAACCTCCTTCAATCGCTCCTTGAAATTCCCGATCTGTCTGATCCGTGATACGAAGGCCAGATAGTCATAGACAGTCATATCAGTATAGAGGGGATTATGCTCCGGTAAATAACCGATAAGCTTCCTGATCTCCTGTGAGTGCTCCAGAACACTGTAATCCTCAACAAAGATATTACCCTCAGTGGGAGCCAGAAAACATGTGATAACTTTCAGTGTAGTTGATTTCCCAGCACCATTGGGTCCCAGAAAACCCAGGATTTCACCCTCGTTAATGGTAAAATTGATGTGATCGACTGCCCTCAAGGAGCCATAATCTTTAACCAGATTTTGCAGTTGAATCATAACTCACTCCTTGTTTTTTATAATTACAACACGGTTCCCGAAAAAAAATATACTTCAATTTTGTCAAGGTTAATTAGCACTTTTAATGTCAGATTGCTAAAATGAAATATCTGAGAGTAAATGAGTTAGCCCATCGTGAATAATTTTTCAGCAAATCATGAGAAATAATTGATGGAGTTAATACTATCCTGATCTCGAAACAGTGAAATATTTATTCCAGTCGATCTCAGTGAGTTGCAGGATATTGCCATCTGGGTCCTGTAATAGTGCAATGCGTGCACCCCACAGTGCATCCTGGGGTTGTTTGATGAAATTCACGCCTGCTGCTGCCAGCCTCCTGCATTCATCATCAAGGTTTTTCACCGCTAAATCGATACATGGTTCACCCTGGCGGGGATTTTCCAGCTCACCCCAGGTTTTCATACCTATTTCGATACCTCCACAGTTGAATCCGGCATAGTCCTTGAACTGGTATTTTTTAGACAGGCCCAGTATATTCTCATAGAATTCTACTGCTTGGGAGAGATCGGAAACTGTCAATGTTATTGACCAGATGTGAGTTATCATTTTTATTACCTCCTTTTGCTTCTATTCGTTTCAATGTCTTTAATGTAGAATAAGCCAGTGGCAAAGGAACATGTAATATGGTAAAAAACAGTTGAGCTTACTCTCCGAGCGGTATGGGATTTTATTATTGCCTGACCTTTCTCAGGGTGAGAACTGATTCATAATGTTTCAGCACTTTTCCGTTGAATTCATAGCGGATCAGGTCGGCGATCCCTCTGAAAAGTGCATTCCTCCTGTTTTCGGGCAGACTTATATGATCGGAATAGGTACTAAGCAGTTCAACGTATTCCTCACTTGTATATTCCCGTGACCAGAGATACCGGTATGTGACCGGTTCCAGGAACAATTCGTGACCGCTCATTTCCAATTGTCCAATATCAGGTTCATCTGCCTTTCTCGCCATGGCGGGGGCATAATAACGATAAACTGCCTGTACCCTGGCAAAGAACCCCTCCTCCTTGCGAATATGGTGATTGGCAAACACAGCCAGTAAACCTCCTGGCTTAAGGACAGCAGCACTCTTAATCAAAGCAACCCCGGGATCCAGCCAGTGAAATGAGGTGGCTGCAATAACCAGATCATATTTTTGCACTCCCGGATCCCATTCCTCGAAAGAACTGACTATAATATGTATATTGGCAAAGCCATGGAATTTTGCTCTTGCTATTGCTGCCAGGTCTTTCCCGATATCCAGGCAGTCCATTATATATCCCCGGTTAGCGAATGCCTCTGTCGCCTTGCCTGTACCACAACCTATTTCCAGGATGCGACCTCGCGCAGCAATTCCCGATGTATTGACGATTTTTTTGATTAGTCTGTCAGGATAACCCGGTCGAATCCTGTCATATATGTCTGCTTTGCTGTTGAAGGTCTTTCTCCTGCTTTCTCTTTTATTCATTGGTGGTAGTTGGAATTATCAGATCTACTTAAAATTTCTTCTTATAAACATGGCAGTATGGTTGCTGTTTCTTCCTGGCATAGTAATCCTGATGATAATCCTCGGCTTTCCAGAAAGTACTTGCTGGAATTACTCTGGTAATAACATCATAACCCTTGTTCTGAAGTATATCTATTAATCTGGTTATAATCTCTTTTTCAGCATCGGTTTCATAGAAAACTGCGGACAGATATTGTTCTCCGATATCCGGTCCCTGACCGTCGACCTGGGTAGGATCATGAATTTCGAAAAAGAACTTAACCAGTTCTTCATAGTCAACCTTCTGGGGATCATATATAACTTCGACTACTTCAAAATGACCCGTATCGCCCCTGATCACATCTTGATATGAAGGATCTGCCATTACACCGCCCATAAAACCTGAAGTAGCAGAAATAACGCCATCTTTCTGTTCGAAGAGATACTCCACACCCCAGAAACATCCTCCAGCAAAATAAGCTGCAGCAGTCTTTGTTTCCTTATCAGGTACGAAAACCATGGCAATTGAATTCACACAGTGCCTGATATTCTTGTCCGTAAATCCTTCACCTTCAAAAACATGACCCAGATGCGCCCCGCAATTCGCACACAATATCTCGGTTCTTATGCCATCAGTATCTTGCTGTCGCAGAACCGTGCCCGGAATTTCATCATCAAAGCTGGGCCAACCACAGGTTGAGGAAAATTTATCATCAGAATTATAAAGCCGGGCATTACACCTTTTACAATGATAGGTACCCTTTTCAAAAAAATCGTTATATTTCCCACTGTAAGGGGTTTCAGTTCCTTTATTGATGATCACTCTTTCCTCTTCGACGGTAAGCTTGTTATAAGGTTTCTTCTCCATTACCATTTCCTCCGCATATAAAAACAAACTGAACATCAATCCTGTTACCATTCCCATTATTACAATGCAGTTCCTCATGTTTTTCCCTTCCTGTATATAGTCTTCCTTTCAGGAACCGGATGCACAACTCCATAACATTAAAAGCATCTTTTTCTCCCCGCTGGATAATAATCCCATCCTCAACATCTGGTTATGCTGTTTACAGTTTTACCTCTCTTTATTGCCATCAGCGTTCATTTTATTCTCTTCCTCGCAATTGAACAACCTGTTACCGCAAGTTTTACAAATCCTGTCATACCAGGAAAATTCCGTACCGCAATCCGGGCAGGACCATCTTGCCTGCTGGGTTTGTAACCATTGTTTCAAACCCATTTTGTCTAAATCATCCAGGTTCTGTAAAACAGCTGCATGATGATCATTATTATCCCGGCTGAACTCCAGGAGGCTGGCACAGGGAAAATCAGAACATTGTGAGCAATACTCAATTCCTCTTTCCCCGGCGCATATCCTGAAATGACAGTCCCTGCAATAGACAGCATTTATGCTGCTCTTGCAGCCATAACAGGTCAACTTTCCCGACTCCACTCCCCAGACTTGAGCCAGAGCAGACACATTACCCTGTTTATTTGCCAGCATTACCTCGCAGGCACCGCAGAATAATCCGCAGATTGCATCATACCTCAACCTCATTTCAAAAATCCCGTATCTGCTTTCGGAGTCGCCCTTTCTGTTTTTATGCTAAAATAATTTACCCTGCCTTCTTCTTCAGACAGTGTCCACTTTCATTCCTAAAAAAAATATCCTGACGTCCCTTAAAAAATTAAAAAACTGTAATGAAATAGCAAAAATCTTTTCTTATCTTCCAATATAAGATCAATTGAAATTCATTCAGCATTTTAGAATTTTGTTTTCGGGATCATACAAAGTTGAATTAATCACCTTAATCAGGAATGAGTTACCCTGTAGAGTTTCTCGATATCAAAGCCATAAGCCTGTGCCTGTTTAGTCAGCCTGTCATAAACTTCGGTATCCATCTGCGGATCTCTGCTCAATACCCATAAATATTTCATGGAATTACTTGTTACCATGGCATAAGAATAATTTTCATCATCCAGGGCAATTATCCTGTAATCACTGGCAAAGAAGAGGAAGAAGCTTACCCGTAAACGGGATGGAACATCAGGATCCGGTATCCATGCTTTCCCGGTTGCTTCTTTCCAGATATTCTTTTCCGTATTGAAGCCTCTATTCAGTACCTTGATTTTACCGTCTTCTCTCCAGGTATAGGTTGCTGTAACCTGATCAAGATTCCTTTCAAAGGAATTGGGCAGGCGGGCGATTTCATACCATGTCCCCAGATATTTTTCTATATCGATATTCTGGACAACGGGAATGGCGGTAGTGCTCATCTGTGCAGAAAAGGAACAGCCGGTAAGACACAGACAGCTGAAAACATTGAAAATAAGAACGCAGGACTCCTTGTTCAACAACATGATTGTAGCTCCTTATATTTGCTTTTTTTCCCACATCTATCACCAAATTTAGTATTAGACAAAATATCAAATATTTCCCTTGTTTTCATCTATAATCAACATTTCTAAAACCAATAAT
>JAFGRJ010000079.1 GCA_016935235.1 Candidatus Cloacimonadota bacterium | reverse complement strand
CACCTACTTCAAAGTCATCAGCTCCCCAGCAGTCATAAGGATCATTAGTTGGATTAATAAAATCCTGGGCTGCGATAACACCATCACCAGATGGATTCGAGATTTGATCCCAATAAAGTTCTCGATTAGATGAAATATTAGGATGTTTCTCATTAAAACTGGACAGTTGAGATTTCGGATTTGACTGCAATTCAATACCGGCAAAAGCTAAACTGACCAGGAAAACTAACAAACAAGTTAAAATTGCTTTTTTCATAACCAAACACTCCTTTACTTTTTATTGCGGATTGTTTTTTTAAAATCCATTGATTTGCGCTTTAATACATTGATACTTGTTTCCGACATTTTAATTACATCCATAAATTTTTAGAAAAAGAAATTTTTTTTTATCTCAAAACTATTCCATTACTTATCTTACTATTTAGTTAATACATTTTGTTGAATATACACTACTGATTCAAAAGCTAAATTTTGAAATATAATTGTCAATTCTTTTTCTAAAGAATTTGTCACGTCAATCCCGCAATAAATAAGATAAGATATCAAATATCTTCATTCTTATACCATAGTTATATCGATAACTTTTTATTTATTAATAGAATCCGTTTAAAAATATTATATCTTGATCATGCGGTTATATGCTTGTATCTAACTGCAGCATAAGATGTTATGGCTAACGGAACGTGTTTGTGCCGATCAACCCACTGATTTTCTACACCCCCCAGTTCCCAGCATTTCCTTGACAGCGAAATCTATTGTGAGATGAAAGTAACCGAGAATGAATTATGAATATGAGATGGTAAATGGACCGAAGCAGAAAAATAAGAAAATTCCCCCAGCTCAGCAGTGAGCGTCTTCTCCTGCGGCAATTCACTCTGCGGGACACGGAGCCGGTCTTTGCCATTTTTTCCCGTCCCGAAGTCACCGCCTACTACAACCTGGAAACCTTAACGGAACGCCTGGAAGCCCGTAATCTGGTGCTGTCCCGCCGCAGTCTCTTCATTAACGGGCAGGGTCTGCGCTGGGCTATCCTCCGGAAGGACAATCCGAAAAATCTGATCGGTTCCTGCGGTTTTTACAATCTTAACAGCCAGTATCATTCCGCTGAGATCGGTTACGACCTTCATCCTGAATACTGGCATCAGGGTTATATGGGGGAAGCCCTCACCACGATGCTGGATTTCGGTTTCAGCAGCGGTTTCTTCTTCACCCTGAACCGGGTGGAAGCTCTCTGTATGCCCGCCAATATAGCCTCCATCAGGATCCTGGAAAAACTGGGTTTCTGCCTGGAAGGTCTGCGCCGACAATACGGCTTCTGGAAAGGTATGCATCACGATGTTGTGGCTTATGCCCTGCTCAGGGAAGACTGGAAAAAAATGAGATATTCATCTCAGTTCATGCATATTTTCCCTGACTCACAGGAATAGCAGGGTGGATCCCATGCCTTTTATTGATAAGAGAGAGTGGGATGGACCGGAATTATTTACCTTCCATCATCCCGGGCTGATCAACCTTTTTCTCCAGGCTGCGGGAATAAACCCTCCGCTTTACCAGCAACCAGAACTCCTGCGGATTCTCTGCCAGGCTTTTGCCCGTATTCCCTACGAGAACCTCACCAAGATATACAAGAAAGCAGAACTCCTAACGGCAGACAGGGCTATTCGTACTCCTGATGAAGTGATAGGTGATTACCTGCGCTGGGGCACGGGTGGCACCTGTTTTTCCCTCACTGCCGCCATGATTGCCCTGCTGCGCAGCCTTGATTTCCCTGCCCTGCCCGTACTGGCGGATCGTCATTACGGCATCAATACCCACTGTGCCGTGATCCTGGAAAATGCCGGGATGGTAAATCTGATCGATCCGGGATTCTTGATCTACCTGCCTCAGGAACTGCCTGTAACTCAACCAGTTCGTTTTCCGACCTTATTCAATGAAATTATCCTGGATCCGGTGGAGGGAGGAAAGAAAATAAATCTATATACCATTATCAGTGGAAATAAGAAATATCGGTTGACGTATAAAATCCAGCCGGTGGATGCTGACACCTTCCGCCAGGCCTGGGAATCCTCTTTTGGCTGGGAAATGATGACCTATCCCCTGGTTACCTGTATAAATAATAATGAACATTATTATCTCCAGGACAGCCTGCTGCAGGTGAGGAGCATAGCTGGATCTTCCCGGAAGAAGCTTACTCCGGAAGAAAGGTACAATTTTCTGACCGCCAGGGCAGGTATCAGCAGCAGGGTCGTCCAGCAAGGTCTGAGGATGTTCTGATCATGGCAGAAACAGGGAATCCGAAATCGGTCAAATTCTTCTTTGCAATTCTGTATAAGAATAGTATTTCTTTTGCTGCCGCCCTGCGCCAGATCAACTGCAGGTGGGGAGAAATAGATCTGAAAGGCACTGTACACACTTTTGACATCACCAGTTATTACGAGAAGGAGATGGGCAGTGGACTCCTGCGCCAGCTGGTTGCACTGGCAGTACTGCGCTCTCCGGCAGAGCTGGCTGCAATCAAACTGGACTGCATAGTCCTTGAGAAAGAGCTGAGTATCGGAGGCAAGAGAATAGTGAACATTGATTGCGGATATCTGGATGATATCAAGGTCGTTCTGGCTTCAGCAAAGGCAGCCGGTCAGAAGATATACCTGCAGAATGGCATATATGCCGATATGCAGGGCAGATACAGCCGGGGCAGGTACCAGCCCTTTCCCTGGTCCTTTCCCGATTTCAAGGCAGGCTGGTACGATAACGAACTGCTGCTGCTGCGGAAAAAATATCTGCAGCAGCTGCACCACATGGACCGGGCAAACGACCTGACCTTTCAAGACAAGTAAAAAACATGAACCTGAATTTTCATATCTATAGATACTCAAAAAAATCTGCGGGATTGATATCTATTTTTTTTATTATCTTCCTGACTGTCCACATCAAAGCCAGCATCCCAGATGGCTATTACGATGGCACTGCAGGTCTGAGCGGTGATTCACTGAAAGCTGTCCTGCATGAAATCATCAATGATCATGTACAATTTCCCTATTCCAGCTCAGGAATCGATGTGTGGGACATCCTGAAGGTTACCGATGCCGATCCTGCCAGTCCGGACAGTGTCATACTCTTCTACACCGGCTGGAAGAAGAATGGTCCACTGGAGTACGACAATGGTAATGGCTGGAACCGGGAGCATCTCTGGGCTATCTCTCACGGTGATTTCGGCACTGCTCCCGGTCCCGGTACAGATGTGCATCATCTTAGACCCACCGATATCACGGTCAATTCCGCCCGGGGCAACAAAGATTTCGCCGATGGTGGCAGTGAATATATCGATCCTGATGGACCTACCGGCTGTTATTATACGGATAACACCTGGGAACCCAGGTCTCTGGTTAAAGGTGATGTCGCCCGCAGTATTTTCTATATGGCGGTACGCTACGAAGGCGGGAACGGCGAACCAGACCTGGAACTGGTGGATTATGCTCCCTCAGCGCCTAATTCCCAGCCCTGGCATGGCGTTCTCTCTTTCCTGCTGGACTGGCATGTTCAGGATCCGGTCGATGCCCGGGAAGAAAACCGCAATGATATCATCTATGATGATTATCAGCAGAACCGCAATCCTTTCATAGATCATCCCGAATTCGTCGAACTCATCTGGAACATTACAGGCAGTAATAATACCCATATATCTTCCCCACTCCGGCTGGAAATCTTTCCCAATCCTTTCCTAACCGGCACAAGCATCTCATACCAGCTTCCGGAAAATACATATTGTGAATTGAACATCTATAATCTTAAAGGCCAACTGGTGACCACGCTGGTCCAGAAGATCGGGAATACCGGAAATTACAGCATACTCTGGGATGGCAGAACAAGTACCAGCAGCATTTTGCCTGCTGGAATTTATCTCTGTGTCCTGCAGACAGAAACATGTAGAACCTGCCAGAAAATGATCATGTTAAAATAATACCTGACCATTTAAAAAATCAGGGAGCAGTTATCACTACTCCCTGATCCAGAAATTATCAAGCTTTATCCGTTATTTAGCCAGCATCATCTTACCGCTGAAATTACCGTGGTCGGTATGCAGTTCATAAAGATACACGCCGGAGGGCACCTTTCTGCCATGATCATCCAGTGCATCCCAGGTGACGCCGGCTGCGGGAAT
>JAFGRJ010000078.1 GCA_016935235.1 Candidatus Cloacimonadota bacterium | reverse complement strand
GGCATCATCCAGTCCGTTGCCCAGATTCCTGTTACGAAAATAAATACAACGAATACTAGCACTGCTTTTCTCATGTCCCCTCCTAACGTTATTGGTTATACATCTTACTTCATCAGGATCATTTTCTTGGTGCTGGTAAACCTGCCTGTTCTTAGCTGATAAAGATAGATACCAGACGTCACCTCCTGTTGCCTGTTATCCTTACCATCCCAGATGATTGCATGCTCCCCGGCTTCCTTATATTCATCTGTCAGATCCCTTATTTTATATCCTTTTAAATTGTAAATCTCCAGCTTTACCTGTCCAGAATTTTTTAGAGTATAACAGATCATTGTACTGGGATTGAAAGGATTGGGATAATTACCTGTTAATTCTGTCCTGAAACTTACGATGTCATTGTTCACAGCTGTATGCTCAACCGTCACAGAGTTTGAAGGTTCAGATTCATATTCGGCAAAGGCTGTAGTCGCATAGTAGGTATAAGTGCCGGAAGGAACATTCTGATCAACATAGAACAGGTTATTGACCAAAGCTATTTCCGAACCGTCCCGGTAAACATGGTAACCTGTGATGTTGCGTGAGGGTTGAGGTGGACTCCACTGGCAGAGAACATTATAATTCAACGAGACAGCGGTGAAATTCTGCGGGCTGCCCAGGATGATCTCTACCTCTACCGGAGAAGTAGGTTCGGATTCACCATCGTCATAATAAGCTGTAACCTGGTAAGCAAAGACTCCGGCATTCAAGCCCTCATCCTGGTAGGTCAAGCTGGACAGAGGATTCTGATTTAGCAGTTCGTAATTGCGGTAAATATTGTATCCGATGAGTTCACGCTCTGTGGTATTGTATTCTCCTATGATACTGAAGGTTATATCCTCGGGGGTGTTCCCCTGGCTGAGAACGGCAGGCGACCAGGTGGTGTAACCTGTTCCGAAACCATCCCCCGGATTTCTCCAGTAGGCAGGAGTACCATTGATCAGAGATACCTTCTGATTGGCGAAACACTGTATTTCCAGGGTACCATAATCAAGCTTCATATTATACCCTATCCAATAAGTCCCTGCTGGAAGCTCTACCGGCTCAGCAAAAGTGATTTCATAAACATTATTTTCATTAGGGAGATATTCTGCCGTGAAAATTGAAACCAGGGCAGTTTCACCCGGTTCTCCATCCTCATCAGGGAAAAATCCCACATTAAAAGGAACTGCTTCACTATAGGCTGCATTAAAAAAGAAATTTACTGCACAACCTGTCACAGTCGCTGGATTTTCCAGGACAAAGTCTCCAGCAACCTCAGCATCATAAGCATTATATACAGGTTCAAAATCCTGCGCAGATTTGCCATAGGTTTCTCCCTCCGCATCCAACTGGTCCCAGAGAATATTTCCAGAGCCTGGCTCCTGCCAATTCAAGGTTACATCATTGAAATTGCTCACTATAGCGGTCAGATTAGTGGGAGGATCCTGATCGCGGTTGACATGAGAATAGTCGCAAACCTTCACCTGAGGATTGCGCCAGCTGACCTCAAATGCTGTAAGGCCATAAAATGTCATGATAATCAAGAATACAGGGATGATATATCTGCTCATTCCCATTCTCCTTCTCATTTCATTAGAATCATTTTCTTCGTTTCAGTTTCCTGTTTCGTACGCATACGGTAGAAATATATTCCACTGGGAACTGCCCGGTCCTTTTCATCAGTGCCATCCCATATCACGCTATGCACGCCTGCATCCCGGTAACCAGACACAAGAGTTCTGATAAACTGCCCTTTGATATTATAAACTTCCAGTTTTACTTCACCCTGTTCCCTCATGTAATAGGGAATCGTAGTAGAAGGATTAAAAGGGTTGGGGTAGTTCTGGGAAAGCCCGGAAGAAGCAATCACGGTATTATCGTCGGTATCATTGGCAGGACTGAAATCTATAAGCAAGGTGGCGTACATCATTGTTCCACCATTATTCTGTCCGGCGTTGCTGGTTGCAAAGGAGCCGTAGCTGTTATCATCCAGGAAAAAAAGGTGCAATCTACCCAGATTTTCAGCTACATATTCAATCTCATCATTGATATAAACGTAGGCAGGAAGCATATTAGCAAGTTCCGGGTAGTAGTTGACATCAGAAGCCAGGGCATTCATATATGATGGTGCAGACCAGTGGATACCATGATCAGTGGAAGCTGTTATGGCTATTTCAGCCACTTCCGACCATTCTTCATATCCCGGCACCTCATAATAGGCATTCTGCAAATTCCTGCCATCCTGGAAAAGAGCCACACACCAACCCATTTCTTCGTTACTGGCTATTTTGAACAGACTCTCGTGGAAGGACCCGGTCTGCGAATCACCGTTAAAATAATAGGTGGGCCAGCAATCGACAAATTCGACATTACCATTTTCATCATGATTATCAACTATTCCGTCTTCATCAAGGTCAAAGGGGATCATGGGTTGATTATCATAAGGATCTACCCCGGTGATCTGAAGATCGATAAAGTCGAATTCTTCGGTCAATACATTGTATACGAATATCTTGGGATGAAAATGAGCCGGATAATACTGGTTATTGGCTGCTGATTCCACTGTATTCAAGCCCATGGCGGACATGAACACGATCTTGGTATTATTGTCCGTAAAAATCACGTTGTAATGACCGCCATCGCCATTGGTTTCCAGGAAGAGCTCGGCTTCAGAACCATCATTGTTCAGAAAGAAAGGCTCACTGGGTTCCAGGGTTATCGGATCGATATTCCAGGGATTATAAACCGGATAATGCGCGTTTTGAGACTTATAGGCAAAATTTACACCATAATCGGAACTGTAATAAATCCAGAGGGAGTCAGCGGCATGACCAATAAGTGCCACCTGACCATCCTCACGGGAGACTGCCATATCCTTGATCGCTCGCTTTATCTGCTCATCCTGCCAGTGATCGAGCATGGGAAAAGTCCTCCAGTTCCAGGGTGAGACGTCCATGGTGAAAGTTGCTTCATCATACTCTACATCTGCATATCCGTAGATTATATTATATTCGGCATTGCCAACGGGAGGATCATTATTGGCGTAGATATGGATTCTTCTTTTGCCTGCCTCAGGAGAAGGTCCTATCCGGAGTACAGGCCAGAGAAACTCCTCATAAGGATCGAATTCGGGAATCGGATTATTTATTATCGGTTCCGGTTGGTGCCATAAACCCGGTCCCCCAACAAGATTATACAGGTCATAGGAGAACAT
>JAFGRJ010000077.1 GCA_016935235.1 Candidatus Cloacimonadota bacterium | reverse complement strand
GCTCCAGACAATCCCCTGATTTTCATGAATGGTCCTCTTACGGACACCATCATGACTTCCGGAAGATTTCAGATAATTTCTCGATCACCTCTGACAGGCACGATCTGCTCATCCAGTTCTGGAGGAGTGTTCGGAGCAGCCCTGAAAAAAGCAGGTTTTGATGGTGTGATAATCACTGGCAGAGCAGCGGAACCAGTATACCTGTTCATAGAGAATGGAAATTTCGAGTTGAAAAGTGCTGACCGGCTCTGGGGAGAAAATTGCCCTGCCACCCGTAAAAAACTGCAGCAGGAACACGGTAATGTGTCGGTGGCTTCCATAGGACCTGCCGGTGAAAATCTGGTATTATATGCCGCGGTGATGAATGATCGTGACCGTGCCGCCGGAAGGGGAGGTTTGGGGGCAGTGATGGGAGCAAAAAATCTCAAGGCTCTTGCTGTTAAGGGTAAAGGTGAAGTTGAACTGCATGACAGGGAAGGATTAAATGCCATACAGCCATTACTGGACCGCCTGGTTGATAAGAATCCCATCACCGGTAAAGCGCTGCAGCTTTTAGGGACGGCAGTTCTTGTTGATATCATCAACGATCATGGTATGCTGGCTACCAGAAATTTCCGCAGAGGTCAATTCAACGATGTCGATGGTATTAACGGAGATAAGATTCATGAACTTATATTGCGTGGCAAGAGTGCCTGCTATAAATGTCCCATCGCCTGCGGTCGCAGCACTGCTACTGCTCGCCATCAGGGGGAAGGTCCTGAGTTTGAAACAATCTGGGCTTTTGGACCACAGCTGGGGATCAACGATTTGCCTGCGATTACAGAGGCTAATTATCTCTGCAATGAACTGGGATTGGATACTATATCCACTGGAAATACAATCGGATGTGGTATGGAACTGGTAGAAGAAGGAATTTTTACCGCACCTCTCAAGTGGGGGAATGCTGCTAACCTGGCGCAGGTAGTGGAAAATATTGCCTATCGCAGAAATTACGGTGATGATCTGGCGCTGGGCTCGAAACGCCTGGCGGAAAAATATCAGCGTCCCCAGATTGCCATGCAGGTAAAAGGCATGGAACTTCCAGCTTATGATCCCAGAGGAGCACAGGGACAAGCACTGGCTTATGCTACATCTAATCGGGGTGGCTGTCACATTTACGCTTATATGATCGGACCCGAAATACTGGGGCAGCCCGTTAAGGTTGATAGGTTCAAAACCTCAGGTAAAGCAGAATTGACTGTTTTGATGCAGGATATATCAGCACTTGTTGACAGCCTGATTCTATGCCGTTTCCTGCAATTCAGTTTTGGAATCGGGACTTTTCGGAAATTACTGAATCTGGTGACGGGAAGCAGGTTGGATGATGATGACCTGCTTAAAATTGGCAAGAGAATCTACACTCTGGAGAGGATTTACAACATAAGGGCGGGTTTTACCAGCAGAGATGATATGTTACCCGAACGTTTTCTAACCGAGACTCTGCCCGAGGGTCCTTCCAGAAATCGAACAGTTGATCTGAAAACAATGCTGCAACGATATTACCAGGTCAGAGGTTGGGACAGCGAGGGTATCCCGCTTGCTTCTACCCTGACAGAACTTGGTATTAAGGAGTCCTGTTGGAAATGATAGTTAACCTGGCTGGATATAATCTTGATATTGACCTGATCAGGAAACTGGCAGAGCAGGACAAAGCAACTCCCGAAACCCTGGCTGCCGCTTATGCACGGATCAGCAGAAGCAAGAAGAATGTAACTGAACTGCGGCAGGAAGCTATCAGGGATGTTGCCCGGGCACGCAAATCTAACAGGAATATTGTTTTTGAAATGGGACACAGTTCGGTGGCGGAACACGCTGTTTTCAATTTCGATCTGATCGGGATTTCCCGCTATCTGATTGAATTTATCGAACGCAGCCGTCTGGTCTCCTTCACAGAGAAATCACAGAGATATGTTACCCTGGAGGACGATTATATAATCCCTGCCGAGATTCGCACCAAGAACCTGGCAACAGAATTCTCCCGGGTCATAGCCAGGCAGAACGAGCTTTATCATCACATGTACGGGAAAGCGAAAGCCTATCTTGAGAATACTGGATTTTCAGGTACAGCAAGGGAACTCAGTGGTAAGGCTAAGGAAGATGCTCGTTACGTGCTGGCTCTTGCCACCCAGACTCAACTCGGTATGACTATCAATGCCCGTAATCTCGAGAAACTGCTGTGCCGGTTGGATTGTATCGAGCTGCAGGAAGCCACTGAATTAAAAAGACAGCTGGAAAAACTCGCCCGTGATGTTGCCCCTTCTCTGATCAAATATACCGGAGCAGGTTATTACGAAAAAAAAAGCTGTGCATATTTTCCTGACAGTGCCCCGGAAAATCTGCAGGAAACAGTTAAGCTTATCAGTGCAACTGATAAGGGCGATGATATCATTCTTACAGCTCTGGCTTTTCAGGAATGCGGTTCAGATATTATCACTGTGAGGAAGAAAATCACCGGAATGAGTAAGAGCCAAAAGAAACAGGTTTTTACGGGATTATTTCACGAAATGAAAGCCTATCATTCTGTTCCCAGGGCTTTTGAGCTGGTGAATTTCCTTTTCCAGCTGCATATATCTTCCTGTTGTTACGGACAATTGAAGCGGCACCGGATGTGTACGATCATTAAATCTGATTATCACCCTGGACGAGGTTATATGATCCCACCCCTGCTGCAGGAACTGAATATGGAAAAACAAATCGAAGCAGTAATGAATGAGACTTCCCGGCTTTATTTCCGGTTAGAGGCGGAAAAGAAGGGACTGGGGAATTACATTCTTACCAATGGACATAAAATTACGGTTCTGTTCCAGGTTAATTTGAGGGAAATGTATCACTTTTCCCGTCTGCGTTCGGATAAGCATGCTCAGTGGGAAATCCGAGCCATCTCCCATAAGATGGACGAACTGGTGAAAACCAGCGTGCCTCTGGCAGGCTGCTATCTCATGGGTAAAGATGAGTTCGAGAAAAACTATCCCGGCTGATCATTGCAGTGTCGTTGAAAACCTGCACTGTTACTTTATGTATAGCATTTTTCTGATTGATTCCTGTCTGCCCGTTTTCAACCTGTACAAATAAATACCCGAAGATACATTGTTCCCGCTCTTATCATTACCATTCCAGATATAATGATGATGACCACGCGGCAGGTTTTCATCGCCAAGCCTGAAAACATGCTGTCCCCTGAGATTATAGATATCCAGTTTAACAGCTGCATCACGCAGCAGTTCAAAGTTAATGGTAGTTTCTGGATTAAAGGGATTGGGATTATTCTGATACAGAATGTGGATCCTGTTTTCCGGAATTTGAGGAATTACTTCAAGTGTCACAGGCAAGTTGATCTTCTGACCGATATCAGTTTCGATATTAAGAAAAGCTTCATATAATCCAGGATTCAAGCCGGTACAGTCAAATCCCAGCAGTAAGCTGACAGATTCACCACCTGCTAGCGATCCATTGTTGTGGTTGCAAGCGATCCAGTTAACAGGAGTATCAATTATAGTAAAAGGAAACGGGCTTGTATTACTCACCAGACCATCCATCGAAGAGATACGCAGGAGGCATTTATCCGAGATCGGACCAGGAACGGTAAACCCGAAGTAACCGGTATTGTCGATATTTTCACCAAGCAGGTTCCAGGTGAATCCCAGATTTGTCGATAATTCTATTTTTACCGTTTCAGCTCCCCCCAAATCACTCCAGGTGATACTGTCGGCTTCGTTGTATTGCATGACAGTACTTTCATCGGGGTAAGTGATTCTCAGTCCTGTTATTGTAAATGCATGGTCTGATGTATCCTGAATGTTGCCATCCGGGGAAGATATTCGGAACAGGCATTGATTTGATATGACCAGCGGTACCAGAAAGGGATACCTTCCATTGTTTTCTACTCCGAAAGCAATATCAAGCCAGTTGTTACCTGAGTCTGAAGAAAAGTCTATGTTGATGCTGTTTATATCACCATAGGAAGTCCAGCGCAGGGTGTCAGGAAGACCGTACAACAGGGATTCAAACCCATTGGGATAGGTAATCCAAAGATAGTCATTCAAGGTTGGTTCCAGCACCATGTTCCCGCTGACTTCATGTTGCCCTGTACCACTGCCGTCTCCAGTGATGGTCCATCCCACTTCCACGGGTTCGGTCTGGGCTTCATCGATAACAACATCGACCATAAAAGGATGCACGCCCTGCCCGGTTAGCAGAAAGCCATTGCCATAACCCCAGCTTATATTTGCACCATCACCGGTTTCTCCATTATAGATCAGATTATTGATATCGGTTGCTCCGGTCAGGAAAAAGCCGGAAGGGAATTGAATGTTTACGCCATATACCGCTTCATTGTCAACCGAGAGGTGCACCAGATAGAAAAGCAGTTCGAAGGGTATATGAGGAATGAATGGAGTGGAAGAATTGAAGATGAAGTCGTTGCTGAGGTCTCGGTTGGCATCACGCGGACCTGGTATCCCGGAAATGTTTCTGGGGAAATGATTGATATGAATTTCATAGGAAATATAAGAATCGATTCCTCCCTGATTGGTGAGGAGGATAGGTATCTCTTCAGATTCGTCTTCCAGGAGAGTAATATAAATTTCGGCAGGATTAACAGTGAGATAGGGAAGGACGGGATTACCTCTGGCAGTGATCAGGATAGCTGTTTCTGAAGCCAGGGGATGCATTGTTTCCGGATAAATATCAGCAAAAGAAAGTAACAGGCCATCAGTCTGCATCTCATTCTCTATACCGACCGTGGCATAATTGTCTTCCTGGTCAATATTAATAATTTCCCGGTACTGGAAGAGCATGTTGCCATCACCAGTAGGGGTGGGATAAAATCTGGGGTCATAAAGGATAACCTCAAAGATCTCGCTCACTTCCGGGTCATAGACATTGGAGAATCCGGACCATTCCAGGATAAGATAATTATTTTCATTGTCGTAAGCGGCAAAAATGCTGCCGCCCTCAAGCGCATCCCAGAAAGGAGCAATCATGGCGTCAGGACCTGAGCCTGAAGGTATGCAACGATTACGGTGAAAGATCTGACCGTTTTCTCCGAAGCCTAACCAGCCGTTGGAACATATGGTCATATTATCATAAAACCTGCCAAAAAACCTGAAATTGAACGGCAGAATAAGACTGGTAAGGAAACCATCACTGGTTGCATATTCCGGTTCCAGCAGTATCCCGTTACCACCCAGAACAGGATCGAGCTCAATCCATTCATAAATGGGAGGGTTGCATTCGATATCATCCCGGGATTCTATAGCGCAATAACCATAGCTGGAAAAAGTCGGGCTGTTGATATCAGAAACACCTGCAACGATCTGGTAATTCAATATCTGCATCTCTGCTTCATTGCTGATAACCCGCATATACAGGGAGACTGATTCGCCCGGGTAGAGAGTGCCCAGGTTTAATAAGAAAGTGTCTGCCGAATTTGCGGTTTCACCTGGGGGAATACTGCTGTAAAATGACAGGGTATCCGTTACTTCTACCAGCGGGGTCACAGAGCTCAGCATGAGATGAAAAATCCCTGTTTCCTGGGTACCCGTATTGAGAAGTGATATCTCAATATCATTTTCACTGTCGGGTACCAGATATTCCTGGTCACCGTTGCAATGGATCTCTGCTACGGACAGAAAAGGTGATATATAAACCAGGGGAAGGAAAAAATAACTTTCCTGACCTGATTCTGACAGCAATAAAGATAGATAGGTATCCATTGGCCCTTTCCATTCGGGTGATGTCAGCATTGAGAAATCAAGATTCATGCTGCTGCCCGGAGTGAGGAGAGGGATATTGATGGAATCGATTACTGGTATGATAAAATCCTGCGGAGAAGACAGGAACGCGTTGATATCGGTAAGGTTCTGTTCGGATGTGTTTGAAACAATTATATTGAGTATTACAGGAGTCGCTGGAGCAGGATCGGGATCGAAACCATAATTATCCAATCTGAACGGAGTTGCCTGGGAAACCTGGAAAGCAGCACTAGCGGGGATATATCCATAACCAGATGCAGTGACTTCATATTCACCCAGAGGCAGTTCAACAGGGAAGATACCGATGCCACAGGCATCTGTTAGAGCTACAGCCAGGAGAGAATCCGTATTTGTCAGAGCTAACCTGAAACCGCTCTTATCCAGGTTATCACAATCCACCTGAACCTGAAGCAGACTGGAACCGACCAGGTAATCATGAGTTAAAAACACGTTCAGGGTGTCCGGCACATCGGTCCATATGGCCAGTCCCGGATCTCCCAGAAGATTATATACATAGAAATAGAACTGATCAGAATTGTAGGAATTACCCCAGGCGTGATTATTGGGATAATTGAGATACAGTTCCATTTTTCCCCGGAGAAGCATTTCACCGCAACGGAATAATCCTTCCCTGGTGAGGCCCTGATAGATGCCCATGTCCAGCGCATTGTTGAAAGGGGTTTTTGTATCATGTTCGCTGGGTCCGATGAAACCGATGGCACCCTTGGGATTCAATGGTGATCCTGCGTTGAGCCAGGTTTCACCGAAACAACTAGGTGCCTGCGGGGCAGCAAAATCTCCGCCTCCGCAGGTGATACTGGTCACCAGGGGAAGCATGTAACCATTGTTCAGATTGAGGATATTATCAATCGAGAACATGTTGGAACTGACTCCAGCCCAGTATAAGGGGCTGCCGGCGCCCCGGTAATTGATCAAGCCGCATCCGGAATTGATCATGGCTTCGAGCTGGTACTGGCCTATTTGATAAGGTGATATGCAGGTATCGACCACTGTGTAGGTGAAATCAAGCAGCTTGCTTCTTATTGCCATTTTTGTTTCTCTGGCAGAAAAAAAGGAAGAATAATAACTGCTCTGTACATAAGTTACAACAATTCCCCGGTTGAACCAGGAAGTTTCATTCAGATATGGAGTTTGTTCATAGGAAATTATTTTTTGCACGATGGTCGACAGTTGCAGCAGATCACGGACGGACAACCTGCCCAGCAGGATATCAGGAAAATAATCATCTCCTTCGAGTAATGTGTAGCTGTGATCTGTAACATCATAGGCAGTTAAGGTGCCCGGCACATAAAAGGAAGGCAGCGCAATATTCCCGTTTATATCACCAACTAGGATGACATATTCCGGGGGTACTGCCCAGTTGTCATAAGCATCCTGCAGATAATCCTTGATGTCGGAATTCTCTGTTCCGGTCTCGGAAAGGGTTGCCAGCACGGTAGGATAACCAAGTTTCTGTTTCCAATGCAATAGGGGTTTAAGCAGCTCCTGACAGTTATCGGGAGCGATTATGAGATAGGCTCCCGAAATCCCGGAATTGCTGTCCCATTGTTCATCAGTGTTAGAGAAAAAGATCTTCTCAAAGGACCGGGAAGCTGATGTGAAGTCCTTTTTCTTCAGGTTACGACTTCCTGACAGATCGCAGTGGATTTTTAGTTCGATATTTTTCAGTATCCGTATCCTGTTTCTGGCGGAATTGTACTGCAGAGGGAAGAGAGATAACTGACTGAATCTGAAATCCCGCATTATTACTGGATCTGATATCTTGAGCACATTAGCGGGTAACCATGAATCTGTCTGGGGAAAATTCTGTAAGATTGTGAGATCATCTTCACCGCCGAGGGGGAATATCGGGTGGGATAGCTGTATTTCTTCAAAGTCCCAGGAAAAATCCTCGATTCTTAACTCCCCCTGGTCGGGCAGAGGTATAAGCCTTGTATAAACCGGAATGCTTGCTTCTGCCCACTCACCACTTGTCCTGCAATCCTGGATTACCGGCTGGCAGAAGGTATCATCATTGATATGGAGCTCTTTCAACTCGGTTAAATTGAAATCACCCTGCAGAAGGAATTCCTGATCGCTACCGGTAAAATTTACTGACCAGCAGCAGTGAGAGAGGTAAAACATGATTATCATGCAGAAATATAACCTGCTGTTCTGATGTAATGTGGATTTGAATAGGTTTTGGGCAGCGTGATATATATTCATTGCTGTTATGTTTACTTCAGCAGAACACATTTTTTTTGAAGCAACGGAAGATCTCCCTTGAGAAGCTGAATATAATATACCCCACCAGGCAGTGCCCTGCCATATCTGTCGGTACCATCCCAGACCACGGAGCCATCATGACCAGTATTTTCTGTATCGCATTGCATCTCCTTTACTATCTGACCCTTCAGATTATATATCCTGATGCGAAGTTGTTTCACCCCATAAGCTGAAAATGCAATCACTGTAGAAGGATTGAAAGGATTGGGATAGTTGTACATTCTGATATCGGTTGAGATAATGTCGTGGCTGTTACTGGTACCGGAAACGGAAACAAGACAGCAGGCCTCGGGGGCGTTTTCCGGGTACCGGGCAGGGAACTCGGTTTCTCCAGACAAGGCAACGGCATCGATGTAATATAGAAGATCTTCAGTTGTGGTGGGTAATGTGGTCTGCCATATTCCGTTCTGAAAGCAGCAGATGGCTTCGTTAAAATCAGTATCTGTAACGTTGCGGTATAAAACTGATGCTGCGATGTCTTCGAACCCGGGATTAACCCTGAATCTAACTGAGAAGTTGGAGTTGGGAAGTGCGTCCGTTAACGGTTGATGAAGAACTACCAGGGGATTTTCAGCAAAATGGAGATTGGTCACACAGTGAACAGCTCCCCACCATTCAATGATAAAGTTGGAATCGATGCCGTATATCTCATAATCAGGCATCAGGTCCGCATAGATGGCAAGAGCCTGTGTATCAAGGTCAGCAAAACCATAAACTGGGACGAGGACTTTGTTATTACATATCAGGGAATTTGTATAGGAATAAGGAATGAAACCATTCGGTCCTCCCCAGGTAAAAGGTGGCATCGGTATTCTTTCCACCCGGAAAGATTGTCCCTCCAGGTTATGCAGTGAAGCCAGTAATTCTGC
>JAFGRJ010000076.1 GCA_016935235.1 Candidatus Cloacimonadota bacterium | reverse complement strand
TAAAGAAAAATATTGTTCGCATAATTAAAGGGGAGCTATATGACTAAAAATATCTGCTTATCAGTATTGTACTTATCATTGATTTCCTGTCTTCTTGCCTTGGACAGTAATTATATTGAAAATGGAGATAAATTCGACTGTTTGCAGTCTTCAACCGAGGAAGTAAGACTTGTATTCAATCTGGGCGAATATCAACTGGAAGCAGTTACAGAAAAGGATATTGAATATGTAAGGATAGAAACGGGAAGTGATTTTTATAACATGAAACCGGGCTGGCCGGAAGTTCCCACCTTTCATACCCTGATCGGGATTGCCGATAGGGGAGAAGTGATTCTGGAGATTTTTTCCTGGAACGAGGAGATCATAACCGATGTGATTCTCTATCCGGAACAACCGGAAAATAGCGGAGGTAATTTTTTTGCCTTGGCAGATGAGTTTTACAGGGGAAATAACATATATCCCGCGCAGGTCGTGGATGTCGGGATGCCGGCAATTCTAAGGGATCAACGAGTAGTGGATGTTACTGTGAATCCCTTTCGTTATGATCCGCACCGGAAGGAATTGCATATAATCGAGAATGTCGAATTCAATATCCTCTGTTCCGGGGAAGGTGGAGAAAATATCAAAGTCAGGGACCGTAAGAAATCCAGATTCTTTGCACCCCTTTATCGATCTGTACTTGCCAATCGTGATTTCATCCAGGATCGGGATGAGGATTTTCAACAGCCCTGTTACCTTTTCCTGTACCCTGAGAATAATCTTGTTGCCAATGACCTTTCTCAGCTTGTTCACTGGAAACACCAGAAGGGATTTGAAGTCCATATGGTCAGTACTACGGAGGCTGGAACATCGCTTAACCAGATTAAATCCTATATTCAGAATGCCTATGACAATTGGGAAAATCCGCCTGAATTCGTCTGCCTTGTAGCAGATGCTGGCGGTAATTTCTCCCTGCCCACAGGGCATATTGATGGTGGTAACTACAATGGTGAGGGTGACCATTTCTATGCGCTTCTGGAAGGTAATGATATTCTGGCAGACGTTTTTCTGGGTCGCTTGTCCTATAACGATATTCTGGAATTGGAAACGATACTGTCCAAAATCTTACATTATGAAAAAGAACCATATCTGAACAATCTAGGCTGGTATGAACGCGCGCTCATGGTAGGAGATCCTACTGATTCCGGACCATCGACTGTAACAACCTGCCAGAGCATAGTGGAGATGATGTCCTACGAAGTGCCCCAGATAGATTGTATCGAGGTTTACGAAGAACCGTGGGTCCAGCAGATATCTTCCAATCTGAATAACGGAGTTTTGTATTTTCACTATCGCGGATTCGCGAACATGAGTGGGTGGTATAATGCTAATACATTCAACCTTAACAATGGCTATATGTTACCTGTCGTATCACATATAACCTGTCTGACAGGAGATTTCGAAGGCACGGTTGATTGCCGCAGTGAAGCATTTCTGAAAGCCGGTTCTCCCAGCACTCCCCGGGGAGCCATTGCCGCTATTGGGACTTCAACGGGAAATACACATACCTGCTTCAATAATATAGTCTCGGCTGGTACCTTTTTTGGGATTTTCCAGGATAAAATATATAATATGGGTGGAGCTCTCACCAGAGGGAAAGTAGCTCTCTACATTAATTACCCCGGTAATCCAGCCAATCACGTTGCCCAGTTCTCCTACTGGAACAACCTGATGGGTGATCCCGGCATGGAATTATGGACAGGTGTTCCTCAGACCATGCTGGTCAACTATGAGGAAGAGATAGCTATTGGTTCCAATTATCTGCCAGTTTTCGTCAGTGCTGAGAATGGTACTCCTTTGTCCGAAGCATGGGTAACTGCCCTGAAGGGTGACGATGAGATATTTGCCACTGGTTTTACTGCTGAAGACGGGATGATCATGTTACCTGTACAAGCTGAAGTTGCCGGCGATGTTGATCTTACTGTCACCAAACATGATTTTATTCCACATCTGGGCAGTTTTTCCGTGGTGATGAACGATGTCTTTGTGAACTCCAACGGTTTTATCGTTGATGATGATAATATCGGCAACTCTTCCGGTAATGACGATAATTTGATCAATCCCGGTGAAATAATTGAGCTTTTTATCGGACTGAAAAACAGCGGGACCGGTCAGGCATTTCAAGTAGAGCTTACAGCGAGCTCCGGAGATGACAGGATAAATATTATCGGAGACAGTTCAAACTATGGAAATATTCCCAGCGGCGCTACCCGATATCCCACCAATCCCCTTATAATCGAATTCGATGCTTCCCTCAGCGGTGGTATATCCTTCAATCTCGAACTGGAAATATCAGACGACTCAAACAACAACTGGTCTGATCTGGTTGAACTTGACGTGGTTGGTCCCTACCTCTTTATTACCGGACAACAGGTGCTAAATGCCACTTGCTTGATTAACCCGGGTGAAACTGCTGATCTCAGCATTTCAGTGGAGAATATTGGTCTTACAGAGATAACGGGAGTACAGGGCATATTGACCTGTGAGTCTAATTATATTGTTATCAATGATAATCAGGGATCCTTCGGAGATATAGGTCCGGGCGAGGAAACGGATAACACCTCAGATCCCTTTAATATATCAGCCAGCGATCTTCTGATCGATGGTACCAACATATCTTTTCGGCTTGATTTTTCCAGTTCTGAGGGATATGCAGGAATAGCCTATTTTATTCTCAGTTGCGGTGAAACTGAGGTCACTGATCCGCTGGGACCTGATGCCTACGGCTACTACTGCTATGACGATGGCGATTTGGAATATTATCAGGCTCCACAATACCAATGGATCGAGATAGATCCTGATTATGGCGGAAACGGAACTGTGCTCGACATGCTCGATTATGGCAATATGGGTGATAATGAGGTCATTGCTATTCCAATAAATTTCAGGTTCTACGGACAGGAATACAACCAGATCACAGTAGGTTCCGATGGCTGGATATGCCCCGGTATAACAGATCAGACTGCTTTCATGAACTGGCATCTTCCCGGTCCACTGGGGCCATCCCCCATGGTTGCGGTTTTCTGGGACGACCTGATCATAGACGACGGACATATCTGTTATTACCACGATGTTAACTCTCACTACTGTGTTATTGAATGGTCCCGTCTCAAAAATGAGTTTAACTATTCGCTGGAAACTTTTGAGATAATCATTTACGATGCGGATTATTATCCCACCTCGCTGGGAGACAGTGAATTACTGCTGCAGTATCAAACCGTGAATAACACTGATCAGGGGATTTATGGCGGCCTGCTCATCCAGCATGGTCAATTTGCAACAGTAGGTCTGGAAGATCATTCCGGCACGGTAGGCCTGGAATATACTTACAATAACAGCTATCCGATTCCCGCGAAAACCCTTGAAAATGAGATGGCCTTGTTCTTTACCGGCCCACCCATATTTCAGGAAGAACCCTTCCTTGTGATAAATGATACTGAGATAATCGACGATAACGGCAATGGAAATGTTGATTATGGCGAGTTGATAGAGTTGTATGTCATCCTGAACAACCTTGGTACAGATCCGGCAACCGGGTTGAGTGCCCAGCTTTCTACCAATGATGATTATATCACTCTTCTGGCTGACCAGTCGACCTACGCAGATATCGCTGGATTGAGCTCAGGAAGCAATCTTACCGGATTTGCCTTTGAAGTACCGCAGGATTGCCCTGATGGCCACATCATCTCCTTTCAATTACTGGTCAACGGGAACGAGAATGACTGGAATCTGAATTTCCAGTTGAGGTGCAATGCTCCCTATGTAAATTTTGAAAATACCTTCATTGATGATAACGTTAATAACATTCTCGATCCCTCTGAAACCTCTGATGTCCTGGTGAATTTTAATAATATCGGTGGAGCTGATGCCAGTGGCGTACAGATAAGTTTCACCACGACAGACCCCTTTCTTGATCTCAATATTTCCGAGGTATATCTTGATATAATGGCAGCAGGCAGTATCACTCCTGCCATGATAAATATCAGCTCTGCCCCTGAAACTCCCATAGGGTATTCCGCCGAGATTTACTGGGACCTGTCTGCTGATCTGGAATATCAGGCAGAAGGTTCTTTTATCGTCTATATTGCCCAGATTCCAGTCTCGATGAATGAGGGTTTTGAGATTTTTCCACCTTTGGGCTGGGCGATTGAGGGTGGCAGCAGCTGGTTTCTGATCCAGTCCAATTTTGCTGGAGGTGAAATTCCCGAAGTCCTGTTCTTCTGGTCTTCTCAGATTTATACTGTGCAGAGGTTGACAACTTTTTCGATAAACACTCTTGGTTCAACATCCCTGGAGTTGAGTTTCAAGCATCTGATGGCGGTAGATGACTGTGCTATGGAGGTTAATATTGTTACTTCGAGTGATGGTATGAACTGGCATGAAGTGGTGGAAATTCCAGTTGATAATATTCCTCCTTCCCAGGAAAATATCATTATCAGTAATTCTGATGTAGGCTCAACCGACTTCCGTCTGGGTTTCCAGGTTACAGGAACTACCAGTAACTTTATACAATGGGTTCTCGATGATGTAGTCCTCACAGAGGTCGAGACAGAACCCCACGGTTTCATTACTGGCAATGTGGTTATTAACGGTGATTATGGTAACCTGCAGGATGTTATGGTATCTGCAGAGGATAATGATGCAGTGGCGTATCCTGATGAGGATGGATTTTATGTCCTTTCCCTGCCTCCGGGAACTTATGATATAACTGCGACGTTGGCTGGTTATATTTCACAGACTGCTGCCGATATAGTGATCGAGGATTATTGGCAGGTCGTGCATCAGGATTTCGAACTGGAACCGGTTGATATAAGTTATTCACCTCAGAATCTTACCGCCACCAGCTATGTCACGGATATTATTCTGGAATGGGATATCCCCGGTACTTACAATGACAGAATCCTGTCTCCCCTGGAGTGTAATAAAACTGTTTCCAGAAATCCCGGAGCCAACCGCGAGGTTGATTTCACCTCTGTTCTCCGCAATCTGCTTGGCTACAGGATATACAGAAACTACGAGATGATAGGGGAAATTGATAATTTCTATATTTCGGAATATATAGATGAATATCTGGATGGTGGTGAATATATCTATTATGTAACAGCAATTTATCCGGAAGGGGAATCGCAACCATCCAATATACTTGAATTTGAACATATTTTACCCATACCGGTCAATCTCACTGCAACACCTACCCCGAATAATATGCATGTTCTGCTTAACTGGCAGGTGCCGGAAAATATCGGTGAAGAACAGGTGTCATACCGGATTTACTGCAATGGTGAATTCCTCACAGAAATCTATCTGCTTGCCTATCTGCATATTAATGCACCCTATGGAACTCTGTACTATGAGGTTACTGCCGTTTATGGCGATTACGAATCACTGCCGGCAACCGTAACCATCGAACATACTACCGGAACAGGTGATAATCACCTGCCCCTGGTAACAGAATTGCTGGGGAATAACCCTAATCCCTTCAATCCTGAGACCGAGATCAGATTTGCCCTGGCCAGTGCCCAGAACATTAAACTGGACATATTCAATCTTAAGGGAGAAACGGTAAATATACTGATAGATGACTTTTATCAACCGGGCATTTATACAGTGACCTGGAGAGGAATTGATCAGAATAATAAGAAAGTTTCCAGTGGAATATACCTTTACCGGATGATTGCCGGGGAAATGAGAAGTACGAAAAAAATGATCCTTCTCAAGTAAATCGGTTCCTTATATTTCTCTTATTCCTGCGAAATCGGGGTGACATCTGATCGTTGTTAGATTATATTAAGGGACGGATAACTTAATCCGGACAGGCGGGATGAAGCAGAAATTTGTTGACATAATAACTCCTGACCCGTCTTATCGACAAGGATAAATCAAGGTTCCTGTAAAGCCACCATTCGGCTTTTTAACACTTCTCAACATAATTATACTGCACTAAAAGGAATTACTCCCATGCGAATCCTACTGATCTTTTTATTGTTTTGTCCTGTGATTGATCTGAACGCTGAGGTGGTTATTAATGAACTGTATTATGATCCCCCCGGTAGCGACAGTGGTTATGAATGGCTGGAACTTTACAATTCCGGTGATGATCTTGATCTCTCCGGCTGGAGTATCCAGAAGGGAGGATCATCTTTCGAGACCATGTATGTTTTCCCCGAAGTCATTATTTTATCGGGGTGTTACCTCCTGATAGCCGAAGAAAACGTTCCTGCTGCTGATCTGATTGCACCCCTTGCTTTTCAGAACGGAGGTAGCGCTACCGATGGTGTCAGAATCGTGGCGCCGGACGATAACTATTCCGACACTATTCTTTATGATTCCCCAAACACAAATGAACTTCCGGATGATTCGGGCAATATTGGCACGAGCTTTGCCCCCGATGTCGTCTCTGGTCACAGTCTGGCCAGAATAAGTAACGGATGGGATACGGATCAGTCTGGGGATGATTTCTTTGATTGTGAAATTCCTACTCCTGGAGCACCTAACTTTTTTCCTGTAGACCTGGAACTGACCGAATTCAGTATGCAGGATGCCGGAAATGGCGAATATCAGGTTAATACTGTCATTTCTAACTTATCCACAGGTGATGTGGATAACTTGGCAGCATGGCTGGAAATTGTCGTTAATTCCCAACCTTTTGTGGATTTTTACCTTCCTGGAATTCCAGCACTTTCTGTCATAACTCAGACAGTGGTAATAGGTTATCTGGACGAGGGCTACCATGTAACAGAAATATATCTTAACTATCAGTTTGATATTGAATTAAACAACAATTATGGAGAAACTGCTGCCCTTGTTGGAGAGTCACCTGTTATTATCAATGAAATAATGTTTCACCCCCTTGCTGAGGGTAATGAATGGATCGAATTATATAACCGCTCTTCCTGTGGATATGATGTGGATAACTTTATTATCATTGATGAAATTGGCGGTATTATATCTTTTTCGGGTTATATAGATTCAGGTAGCTTTCTGGTAATTTGCGAAGATCAGGGCCTGTTCCTGGCAGAGTATCCTGAGGTTCTTCCGGAAATACTGATTGAAGCTTTAACATGGACACCATTGAACAATACAACGGAGACTCTTTTTTTGAGTGATTCGTGTGGAATCTGTCTGGAAGAAGTCAGTTATGAGGGGAGCGAGTGTTCTGCTGGTGTCTCTCTTGAAAGGATAAATCCAGCCCTTTTCCCTTCCGGGGACAATTTTACTGCCTGTCTGAATGGAGCTACCCCGGGAAGCATGAACAGTGTGTACGTCGAATTCATACCTACTGGCTCATCACTCTGGATAGTACCACAACCCTTTTCTCCCCGGAAAGGTGAGCACACGGTTATTGGGGTTGCCCTTCCCGAACTTATAAGCAGGGTAACCATAAGAATCTTTGATCTGGCAGGAAGGCATGTCCGGACAATTACCGATCAGACACTGCAGGCGGCTCGTTTTCAGTATGTATGGGACGGCTCAGATGGCAGAAACAGAAAACTGATTCCCGGAATTTATCTTGTGGTTCTGGAAGCGGTTGGTCAGGAGACGGAAAGCGTGTATGAAAATGTAAAAACAGCAGTCATATCACCATAGGAGTATGAGGATGTTCGGAAGAACCCTATCTTATGCGGTTCAGGGAATAGAAGCCCGTCAGGTTGATGTGGAAGCTGATATTAAAGGAGGTCTGTTCCGGTTTTCGATTGTAGGATTACCTTCCAATTCCGTAAAGGAGAGCAGGGATAGAGTTTCGGCAGCGATCAAGAATTCCGGGTTCAAATTTTCAACGCACAATTACACGGTCAATCTTGCACCTGCTGATATCAGGAAAGATGGTGTTTCTCTTGATCTTCCCATTGCTGTGGCAATTGTATCAGCATTGAATCAAATGCATTCGCAGCTTCTCGATAAATATGCCCTGGTAGGTGAATTAGCGCTGGATGGCATATTAAGACCGGTGAGAGGGGTTTTACCAATTGCTCTGAAAGTTGCAGAAGACGGCTTGGAAGGGATAATTCTACCTCAGGATAATGCCCGTGAGGCCAGTATAATTGAAGGTCTGGCTGTCTACCCCGTTAACAACCTGAGAAATGCGGTGGATTTCCTGGAATCCAGAAAAAAAATAGAACCTTATACCTGTGAGAAGGAAAAGATTTTTTCGCATTTTAATCAGAATAAACTTGATATTTACGATGTTAAGGGTCAATTTCATGTTAAACGGGCTCTGGAAGTAGCTGCGGCAGGGGGCCATAACCTGTTGATGATAGGGCCACCAGGTTCCGGAAAAACCATGCTGGCAAGAAGACTTCCAACGATCCTGCCTGAACTCAGCCTGGCGGAAGCGCTTGAGACAACCAAAATCCACTCGGTTTCAGGAATGATTAATCTGGAAGGCAGTATAGTTACTTCAAGACCATTCCGTTCGCCCCACCATACTATCAGTGACATTGCTCTTATCGGTGGAGGCAGTTATCCCAGGCCTGGTGAGGTTTCCCTGGCACATAATGGCGTGCTGTTCCTCGATGAACTGCCTGAGTTCAAGAAATCTGTTCTGGAAGTGTTACGCCAGCCGTTGGAGGATGAGGTTGTTACTATCTCACGGGCAGCCCATAGCCTGGAATTCCCGGCGAAATTCATGCTGGTGGCATCAATGAATCCCTGCCCCTGTGGCTATTATGGCAGTGAGCAGAATGCTCATCACTGTGTCTGTACTCCAACGGGCATCCAGAAATACCGTTCCCGGATATCTGGACCACTTCTTGATAGGATAGATATTCACGTGGAAGTACCTCCAGTGAAATACGATGAACTTGCAGCCATGCCCCGGGGAGAACGCTCGGAAGCAATCAGGATGAGAGTTAACCAGGCTCGAAAAATTCAGAGGAACAGGTTCAACGATGATGGTATTTTCAGTAATTCCCAGATGAATCCACGCCAGATTAGAAAATATTGCCAGCTGGATGCTGATGCAAAGGAACTTCTGAAACTTGCCATGGAAAAAATGGATCTCTCAGCCAGGGCTTATGACAGAATACTGAAAGTTGCCAGGACGATAGCCGATCTGGCAGAAGACCGGACAATACATTCAGTTCATATCAGTGAAGCAGTTCAGTATCGCAGTCTGGACAGAAAATACTGGGATTGACTAAATTGAAACTGGGATCTGTTAGTTAGGTAAAAAATTGGAGTAGCAGTCTGTTTCTGAAAGGGTCTTTAGGTTCCTGGCTGCGGTTTTGTTTTAGGACGATGCCCGGGACGATGGCGAGGATTTCTACCCGGGTTGGCAGCAGTACTTTTCAGTTTCTCGGAAGGCATTATCACAACTCTTTTGAAATCTCCTTCGCCAATGGTCATTGTCCTAAGCTTGCCATCTTTTTCGATAAACTGATGTACAATACGTCGGTTGGCAGCATGCAGGGGTTCCAGGGTGATACTCTTGCCTTTCATCTTAACTTTTTCTGCAGCCGTTTCCACTTTTTTTAGAAGGATCGCTTTTTTCTTTTCCCTGTAACCGTCGACATCTATTTTTAGATATAGTTGTTTTTTTTCATGTTTATTAATAATCTGATTCAGGATATACTGGATGCTATCCAGGATTTTGGCATCTTTACCTATAATGAAACCGGGATCCTTTATACCGCTTATATTAAGATGATATTCCCTGTCATTATTTGTTATGTTTATCTCATTATAACTGATATCTAGCCTGGTAATTAGGTCATGTGCGAATTTCCTGAGATTTTCGCTGGTATCCTGAAGAAAAAATTTAACTTTGGCAGGTTTGGATCCGAACAGGTTAAGAAAACTGCTGGAGCCTTCTTCGACTACTTCGAATTTGAAATCGTTAAGAGTCAGATTAAACTCCTTGATAAAATTTTCTATTATCTGTGAGGCGGATTTTCCTTCCCTTTCAATGCATTTCATTTTTCTTCCTTGGTAAATCTTTTTTTGATGAAATACTGATGCACGGTCGAGGCAATCGAAAAAACGGTCCAGTACAGAACCAGTCCGGAAGAGAGAGATTTGAAGATAAAGAACATCAGAACGGGCATGAAATACATCATCATTTTCTGACTCTGCATGGCTGCCTGTTGTTTTTCATCCATTTTATCCATAGTAGCTTTAGGGGGGGACATGAATTTTTGCTGAACGAACATAAAAATAGCCATTGCAATAGGCAGGATCATGGTCCCATCCGGTTCGGAAAGGTCGTGTAACCAGAGAAATCCTGTTTGCCGCAGATCTATGGAATAACGCAGAATCGGATAGAGGGCAAAAAGAATGGGCATCTGTAAAAGCATGGGGAGACACCCACCCAGGGGGCTTACACCATGCTCGCGATAGAGCTTCTTCATTTCCACATTAAGAGTTCGTGGATCGCTTCTGTACTTTGCCTGTAACTCCCGCAGCCGGGGTTGAACTTTCTGCATTTTATGACTGGATTCAAAACTCTTGTGGGTCAGGGGATAAAGAATTACCTTCAGCAGCAAGGAAAAGATAATAATACAGATACCCCAATTGGGAACTATCCCGTTTAGAAATTTCAGGAAGACGAGAAATATCTTGCTTATCCACTGGAGAAATTTAGGACCCATCTCCAGAATATTATCGAAACCATTGCCGTAATTTTTCAGTTTATCGTAAACCAGGGGACCCAAATATAAGGTATAATTGTGATTAAATTGCTGGGAATTAGTCATTACTGATAATTTCATGGCAGGGCTGCTGCCGTTGTTGAACATGTTAATACCGTTCATGTTTACGAGGTCGGAAGAAATAATCCCCAGGGCAAAATATTTCGATCTTATGGCAGCCCAATCGATCTTGCCTGAATACTGTTTTTCCTCCTTAAGTTTCACCAGGGTTGTCCTGGTTATTTCATTATCGATCTGGGCGATTATCTTATAATCCCTTGATTTCATCTTGAGGTATTTCTCTGTGTCAGCAATTCCACTGTCGAAGTCGATACGGTAATTGGTGATGAATTTGCTACCTGAATAGTTTATCTGAAGTTCCAGACGGTTTTCCCCGGTAAGAGAATATATCTTTTCCCAGAGCATGTCCTCTTTCTGATACAGGAACCTTACCTGTAGTTTTTCCGGGACCATTTGCCACGAGAAAACATTTCCAGCAAGGCTCAGCATATTTCCTTCGCTGGTGGTTATCATATTGCTGAGCAAATTTAGATCGGCAGGAACGAGGTTAACATTATTAATTTTGTCCGCCAGAAAGTAATCCTTCAGTATTATGGAATGAACGACACCACCCATGTTACTGAAAACAATCATTACATGTTCATTCTCGAGGATGATCTGATTATTGACCTCCAGGTCTGGGAGTGCGACACTCTCAGGAATGATTACTTTTGCAGTATCTACTGCCGGCAGAACAGTAGTCTGATCTACAGAAACTGTAGCTGTTTCTTCAATATTCTGGCTTGGTTCGGATTCAATCTGTGGCTTCTTGTTTTTCCAGATAAGCTCATTGCTTAACCAGAAGACAATTATTATAAGCATAATTGCGATAAGAGTTCTACGTTCCATTAATTCTCCTTAGGGAAGTGGGTCATATCCACCATGATGGAGGGGGTGACATCTTAACAGACGCAACACACTCAGTTTGAGTGCTTTCGGGAAGGAGTATTTGAGAAAAGCCTGCCGTGAATACTCACTGCAGGTTGGAGTAAATCGGCATGCCGGTGGAAGCATGGGTGATAAGATCTTCTTGTATAGAAATATCAGCAGAAGCACAGCTTGATTTAACACTTTCATCTATGATCAATTCTATTTATAAGGTTCGCCAGATCCTCTGTTATTTCCTGCCAGCTTGCTGCTCCGGCAGTCTCAAGGGAAATAATTACCAGAGCGCATCTTTCCGGAATTATTTGCCAGTTCTCACGCAGAAAACTTTTTACTCGCCTTTTCACTCTGTTACGAACTACCGCTTTGCCAATTTTTTTTGATGCTACAACACCAATAGTGGATTCTGCTTTGGGGAGAGATAGGGAAACCAGCAGTGCAAAAAATTTTCCCTCGATTCTTGTGTTTTTTCTGTATATCTGTCTGAAATCATCAGCAGACTTGATAAATTTCATCAATCACAAACAGTAAGACGAATCCTACCCTTTGCTCTTCTTCTGGAAAGTACTTTCCTGCCAGCTCTGGTTGCCATCCTGGCTCTGAAACCGTGTTTATTGCGTCTTTTTCTGTTATGAGGTTGATATGTTCTCTTCATCCATACTCCTTTTACGGTCTCTTATCTTACCTGATTCCCCTTATCAGACATCATTGTCCAATTCCAAGTGGCGTTAAATTCTTACAACCTGTTCTGATGTCAAGATTTATTTAAAACCAGTCCTGAATATCGTCTGCACGCGATCAGGGCCAACCGAGATAATCCCGATCTTGATCTGAAGTGTTTCTTCCAGGAAGTTTATATAATTCCGGGCTGCCCCGGGAAGATCCTGATAATCAGTGATGCCCGAAATCTCTTCCTGCCATCCGGCGAGTTCTTCATAAATAGCTTCAGCTGCTTGCAGGTCATTGACATGGCTGGGGAATTCTTCGGTCAGCTTGCCATTGATTTTGTATTTTGTGCAAATCATGATCCTGGGAAAACCGGAAAGAACGTCCAGTAAAGTAAGTGCAATTTCATTAATCCCGTTGATCATGCAGGTATAACGGGCTGCGACAGCATCGAACCAGCCACAGCGCCGTGGTCTGCCAGTTGTTGAGCCATATTCCCGACCGCGTTCCCTGATCCGGTCGCCTACCCTATCTCTGAGTTCTGTCGGGAAGGGCCCGTTTCCAACCCTGGTGTAATAACTTTTAAAGACGCCCCAGATATGATCTACAAGAAAGGGACTGATCCCGCTGCCAGTGAAAATACCGCCGGCAGATGTATGGGAGGAAGTCACGAAAGGGTAAGTGCCATAATAAATGTCCAGCAGAGAACCCTGCGCTCCCTCGAAAAGGATTTTTTTCTGGCTGCTGGAATGAATCAGATAGGGAACCTGTTTCACGAAAGGCTTTAATTTTTTCGCAACTGCCAGAAGATCCCTTACCAGTTCGTTCTGTCCGGTGAATTCAAGGTTATGGTGAGAATAAAGATCATTAAGACGGCGCAGGAGGTAATTTTCATGAAAAGCATCTTCCAATCTTATCCCAACCCGGGCAACGAGATCGGAATAACAGGGGCCTATTCCTTTTCTTGTTGTTCCCACTGCTTCCCTGCCAGTAACAGCCTCGCTTTTTGCATCCAGTTCACGGTGAAGCGGTAAGACAAGATTGACCCGGGGATCGATGAAGAAGCGATTGCTAAATCTTATACCCATTGACTCCAGATTTGCTATTTCCTCGATAAGAAAGAAAGGATCCACAACAACACCGCTTGCCAAAGCACAGATCTTGTCCGGATACAGAATCCCGGCTGGCACGAGATGAAAAACATATTTCTGCCCCTTCAACCAAATGGTATGACCGGCATTGTTACCTCCCTGAAAACGGATAACCATGTCATGTTCCCTGGCCAGCACATCTACGATCTTTGCTTTGGCTTCATCACCCCAGGCACACCCCAAGACAGCTGTTGCGGACATTTTTTCTCCTTATGGCGATTTATATCTCACTCAATTTTATGTTCGTGATGTTGTCAACATTTCAGTTCAAATAGAAAATTGTTGACGGTATCCACCAATGTCGATTTTTTTAAATCGAAATAGAAAATGAAAACAAGTTGAGTTGGGTCATGATGGAAGGTGATAAAACATATACAAACGATAATGGCAATTTGATCCTTGAAATTTCCGAGGATGGGATTCTGGCTAATTTGATAATAAGGAACACCGGTGATGTAATAGATGAAAAAGAGATTGTGGACCTTCTTCGTAAAGCCAACATTCGCAACGGTTTTGAGAGAGCAATGGATTTTCTCCGCAATAATGAAATCAGAAAAAGTTTCAATGAACCCTTCGTGGTTGCCCTGAGTATGGATCCGGAACATCAGGTAAAGATAAATTATCTGATAGATGAAGCCAGAATGTTCAATCCCAGGGAATTCAAAAGTATCAGTGATCTGGAGAAATACATCAGTATAGAAAAAGAGCAACCCTTGGCTGAATTTTCCTTTACTGATATGGATCAAAACAGTAAAGACGTGTTCGGTAATGAGATCAAGCCAGCCATCAATAAAAATCAGATTATTCATAATTACCTGGGAGAAAACGTCTATTACTCGGTTTATAAAAAGCAGATAATGTCATCGAAAGCGGGTTATCCTTTCCTTGATGATAATCGCAGGATCAATGTTAAATCTGAATTCAAGATGAATCGAGATTTACATGGAAAACAGATCAATATGATGGGTAATCTAACCGTTAATGGAGACATGAGTGAATGTGAATTATTTCTGGACGGTAATCTGAAGGTAGAGGGTAAGATCTGGAACTGTAATCGAGGCAGCATAATTGTTACCGGTAATATTGAAATTAACAATGCTGAAAATTCCAATTTCATCTGTCGGGGTAAATTGAAATTTGAAAAAAGTCTGCGTTTCTGTAATATAGCAGTGGAAAAATCAATCCAGGGAACAGAGGAGAGCTCCATAATCGGAGGTCTGGTACGGAGCGGGGAGTCTATCGAGGCGGGAAATATAGGCAGTCCCTTTGTCATGATGACTGATCTGGAAATTGCGGTATCTCCGTTTACCAAGGAATTGATTTCATATTACAACGAGCAGATCAAGGCGCTGAAGAAGAAGTACACCCAGAATGCTGCCCGGATCAAGATACTGCTGGATCGCATATCCAAGCTTCAGGAGGAATACGAAGAGAAATTACATCATTACCTGAAAGGTGAAATCCGGGGAAATTTTATTAAAGCATCCAAAAAAGCATTCCCGGAGATCCATCTCAGAATATTTGAAAAAAACCGTAATATAAGCCGCGAATTAAATAGCTTTAATTGTATTCTGTCCGACAAGAAACTGGAAATAAATGAAGGTTGACAAAAAAATGCAGCTGGGATTTTTGTCAAAACAAAGCAAGAAAATGGTGTTGATATTGTGAGGATAAAGAATTCAAAAACGGCAGAAATCAGTGATATTAGTCGACAAAAAAAGCATTTACCTGGTTTGGTAAATGCTTTTTTTGTTTATATTATTCAGGAGAGTTAATGATAAACGAGCTCAAGATCCTGCTCGAAATGCAAAAAAGAGATGATACGATCGGCGAAAAAGAATTACTCACGAAGATGCTGCCCGAACAGTTGAACAGCCTCAGAACCAATCTGAGGAACGCTGAAGAGGAGTTGACCCTGGTCAAACATAACCTCGAGGAAAACCTGAAGAATCAGAAGATGAAGGAATTGCTCATTAAGGAGAATACTGATAAGATCAATAAGTATAAGAATCAGCTGCTGAGTATAAAAACAAATAAGGAGTATAAAGCCCTTAACAGTGAGATCAGTCATCTGGAGAATAGAAATAGCGACATTGACGATGAAATAATTGTCCTCATGGAGGAAGAAGTAATTTTAAGGGATGAGCTCGCAGCGGCTCAGAAAGAGCAATCCAGGACGGAGCAGGAGCTCAGGAATAATGAGGAGAAATTAAAGAATAAGATCGAGCAGGTGAAGGAAGAGATTGTCAGTATCAGAAATGAAAGGAATAAATTAGCGGAAAAGATACCTATTAACCTGCTGAACCGTTATGCTGCCCTGATCAAGAACAAGGGTAGGAAGGCTGTTGTTTTCAATCTGAATAATGCCTGCAGTGGATGTGGTTTCAATATCAGACCGCAGCTGGTAATTGAGATTAATGAAGGTGTCAATATAGTCAGTTGTGAGAACTGTGGCAGGATTATTGTAAATAAGCCACAGGATGAGAATTGATCAGAGGTTTGTCAGAGAAGATAAAATGTCTGCTTCGCCCCTGTGCGGGATTATTCCCGTACTGGAGCGGGGAGGAAAGTCCGAACACCGAAGGGCAGGATACTTCTTAACGGGAAGTCCTGGCAACAGGAAGCTAGCTCCACAGAAACAAACCTCCCCGGATATTCCGGGGGAAGGGTGAAATGGTAGTGTAAGAGACTACCAGATTCCGGTGTGAACCGGAATGCTCGGAATGCCTTATCTGGTGCAATGCCGAATAGGAGAGTTGGATGGCCCGTCCTCATGACTCTCGGGTAGGCAGCTAAAATCGGTTCGTGGAACGAATCTCTTATGAGAATAGCAATATCCGATTTAGAGAAATAGACATTGGGCTGCTTTTTAGGCAGTCAACAGAATTCGGCTTATTATCTTCTTTGACAAACAATTTTTAATTTAAAAAAATATAGGATAGACTAATGCATAAAAGATGGGAAATATCAGAACCACTCAGTGAGGAACAACTTGACCTGAGAAACTATATTGCTGAAGAGATCAAGTGTCCGTTATTGATAGCTAATCTACTTATTCGCAAGGGACTTACAGACATCAAGGAAATCAGAAGCTTTTTCAATCCACGTCTGGACGATGTGTATAATCCCTTTATCTTCAAGGACATGGACAAAGCTGCCGACCGTATCATTCAATCCATCAATAAAAAAGAACTCATAACTATTTATGGTGATTACGATGTGGATGGTACAACTTCTACTGCCCTGCTCTACCTGGGTTTAAAAAAGGTCGATGCTATTGTCGATTTTTACATACCCCACAGAATGATTGATGGCTATGGTCTCTCCCTCAGCGGCATTGACCAGTTGAAGGAAAATGGTACCAAGCTTATAATCAGTGTTGACTGTGGTATCAATGCCATTCAGGAAGTGGAGGAAATAAACCAGCAGGATATTGATATTATCATAACCGATCACCATAATCCCAAGGACATCCTTCCCAATGCATTCGCTGTGATAAATCCCAAATTACCTGATAGTGATTACCCCTTTAAGGATCTGGCTGGAGTGGGAGTAGCCTACAAGGTTTTAATGGCCGTATACCAGAAACTTGGGGTAGATACTCAGGAATTTGTCGATAAATATATGGATCTGGTTGCTTTGGGCACTATTGCTGATATTGTTGTACTTGCGGACGAGAACAGGATTTTTGCCAGCATTGGTCTGGAAAGACTTCTGAAAAAGCAGAATATAGGTTTGAATGCACTTATCAATATCGCCGGGCTATCCCATAAGGAATTGAACTCAGCGGACATAGTATTCGGAATTGCTCCCCGGATCAATGCTGCTGGCCGCATGGGTAGCGCTCTGCGGGCAGTGGAACTAATGGTTGCCAATGATGAAGAAAAAAGCCTGGAACTGGCTCAGATCATTGAGCGGGAGAACTCTCTGCGCCAACAGATAGATCAAAGGACATATGAAGAAGCCTGTGAAATAATCGAGAAAAAATACAAAAACATTCAGGAAGCATACTGCATTGTGGTCTCATCAGATAACTGGCATCCAGGTGTGATCGGAATAGTTGCTTCTAAACTGGTAGAAAAATATTATCGCCCCACGATCATGATTACCTTCAAGGAGGGAATGGGAAGCGGCTCGGGAAGGAGTATTGCTGGTTTTGATCTGTTTGAAGCCCTGTCCAGTGTTGATGAATATCTGGAAAATTTCGGCGGACATAAGTACGCTGCCGGTCTATCAGTAATGATGGAATACGTGGATATCGTTGAGATCAGGCTCAACGAATATGCCCGGGAACACCTTACCATAGAAGACCTGATCCCTCCCCTGAGTATCGATTCTGTACTTGAACTCTATGAGATTAACAACCACCTTCTGGAATGGCTTAATAAATTTGCGCCTTATGGACCCGGGAACATTCGTCCTGTGTTTTATACCAGAGAAGTCATGATTGTAGGATTTCCCTATAATGTGGGTAAAAATCATCTAAAACTTAAAGTGATGAAGGATGGTTGCACTCTTGACCTGATTGGTTTTAACCTGGGAGATTTCCTGCCTTTTCTGAAAAAGGGTGCCACCATTGATATCGCCTATTCTCTGGAATTCAATACCTGGCAGGGTAGAACCTCGATCCAGGGAAAACTAAAGGATATCTATTTTGGTCAGGATTGAGATCTTGCTGATAACCTGTCTGCTTGTTGGCAGTTGCTCCTTTATTCAACAGCGTTACCTCCCCCGTGACTTTATAGAACTGCAGACCATCAGTACCAGTTATAAACCTGATAAAGCCCTTTATCTGCCGGAACGCAAGATTCTATTCGTAATGGAGAAAGTCAACAGCCAGATATATGTTTATAAAAACTGGCAATTAATAAATATTATAGGTGGTTTGGGATTTGCCAGCAATGAGTTCAACCGTTTGAACGACATCGCTATTTCACCGGATGGCAGTTTATTGACCCTGGACAGCTTTCAGAAGAAGATAAAAAAATTCGATCCGGAAGGGAACTGGATTACAGAAATTGATCTCGAATTCATGATGCAGCCCTTGCTGTTTGCTGTCGCTGGAGATGAAACATTCTATATCTATGATGGAAAAACAGGAGAGATTGTTTCCTACAAGGGAGAATTAGCCGAAAACTACCACTTTGGGAGATTTGACCTGGAAGAGCCCCTGCAGATATCACTTTCCCGAGATCTCCTTGTGCTGCCCCAGAGTGCGGGTACAACTAGAATCTTTGATACACTGGGTCAATTTCTCGATGAATATGATGATTTCATTCAGATAGACATGAACAATTATTTCATACTACATGATTATTACATAGAAGTTGTGGATACTGCACAAAAAATTGCAACCAGTGTTAAACCATGGCGATCAATGTTAATACAGAATAATTATATCACTGTTCTTAATGAATATGGTATCAAGATAATAAGAATTGTTTATGAACGGAGTTGATTTCATCAGGAAAGATTATATCTACAAACCCTTTCTGGCAGGCCTGCTGGCAGCCCTGAGCAGATTACCGCTGGGATTGGGCTTTGTCGTGCTTTTCTGCCTGACCTTTATTTTTTCTTTTTTCGATAAGAAACC
>JAFGRJ010000075.1 GCA_016935235.1 Candidatus Cloacimonadota bacterium | reverse complement strand
CTTGAGATCGAGAAGATCTCTTGAAGTGAGAACATGATGTCCATCAGGCTGAATGTTCGCCAGTGCCTTGGGTTCTGAACCGGTTGCCAGGACAAGGTATTGCATATTGAATTCGTTACCGTTAATATTTATTCTGTAATGATCATCAACCCGGGAAATCTTTTTTACTTCTTCCTTGACCAGGGTAATTTTCTTCTTCCTGAAAAGAAATTCAATCCCGGTTACCAGGCTTTCCACTACTTGCTGCCGGTGTTCCAGAAATTTTGTATAATCCAGCCGGGGACTGCTGGTTACAATGCCAAATTCTTCTGCTCTGCAGATCTCTGCAAAAAGGTCAGCTGCCCTGACCATGGCTTTGGTGGGTATGCAGCCCCAGTTCAGGCAGACACCACCGAGGCGTTCTTTTTCAAAAAGGATTGTGTTAATTCCATATTGATGGAGTCTCAAGGCGGTTACATATCCACCGGGACCTCCTCCGATGATTCCCACTTCGAAAGTCTGCAAATCCTGATTCCTTTCTTACCTTACTTTCTTGCGCAGATGGCTGTTCAGTATTCCCTTGGCCTTTCTGTATTTAGCCACTACCCGGCGTGAAACACTGATGCCCTCCAGTTTTAAAGTATCAGCAATATCCTGATCACTCAGAGGATTATAGATATCTTCATTTTCAATCATCTTGGTTATCAATATTTCCACATTCTGTCGGGAAACCGATTCGTAGTTGGTATCCTTACCGGCTCGACTGCTGAAAAAATCCTTGAGACACATGACACCAAAGGGAGTATCGATATATTTATTGCGGACCACCCGGGAGATAGTTGATTCATTGACCTGTATCTCTTCTGCAATCACTGAGTAGGTTAAAGGTCTTAATACACCTGAATTCTCATAGAAGAACTCCTTCTGATTCCTTATGATCGCCCTTGTTACCCTTTCCAGGGTTCTGGCCCTCAAATAGATGGATTTGATCAGGAATTTGGCGGAGTTGATCTTGCTCCGAACGTATTCAACAGCCTGGCGGTCTTTCTTCACAAGGTTTAAAATATTCCTGTAATAACGGCTCATCCTGATATTGGGAAAAGAAAAGTCGTTGATGATTATCTCGTAATCATTGCCAATTTTTTTCAGGATGACATCAGGCACGATATATTCCGTTTGATTTCCCAGTAGCCTCAGACCTGGTTTAGGATCAAGATGTGAAACCTGTTCTTTCCAGCTCATAACTGTATTCAGGCAGACACCGTATTGAGAGGTCAGTTGTCTATACCTCTTATGTATAAGATCATGGAAATTTTCCGCAATTAGTTTTATTATGGGCTCATTTTCTTCGGTTTTCTCCAGCTGGGCAATCAGGCACTCCTGGATGGTCCTGGCGGTAATTCCCCTGGGATCCAGCTGCATGATGATCCCTCTGATTTCATGGCCCCGTTCTGCTGTCAGTCCATATTCCTCAGCCAGGGTACTGATGGAGAAATCCTCTGCAAGATAGCCGTAATCATTGGTACTGTCCACCAGTTCATAGGCAAAATCCATTTCCTGGTCGGTCAGGTGATAGAAGTCAAGCTGTTGCAGGTATTCCTTTTTCTTATCTTCCTGAGATCTGACCAGTTGCTCAAGATTCACCCTTTCCGATTGCTGATAGCGGTAGATATTTTCCTCATGGTACTCGTTGTAGGCATCCAGGATTTCACTCAGTTCCTTCGTATCATCCAAGGTTTCATCGGGTTCCTTTTCCTCGTTTTCATCCTCCCTGGTTTCCCCGGGCTCAGTTTCTTTATCCGGGCTTAGTTCTTCCTCGGTTTCGTCTTCATCATCACGCTGTTCTTTCAGTTCCAGCATCGGATTTGTAATCATTTCCTGCTTCAAATGAGTTTCCAGTTCCATAAGAGGCATGGCCAACATTTCCAGAGACTGCAGCATCTTCGGTTTAAGAAGCAGGTTCTGAGTCTGTTTGTGGGAAAGGGTTTGTCTAATTCTTGTCATATTCTTCACCAAAGGGATTTATAAATCTGTCGCCCAAGTACACTTCTCTGGCTTTCTTGCTTTTTACCAGTTCCCTGGAAGTGCCAGAAAGCAGGATCTGCCCATCGTAAATAATATATGCTCTTTCAGTTATCTTTAAAGTCTCCAGTACATTGTGATCTGTTATGAGGATACCGATGTTTTTTTCTTTCAATTTCCTGATGATGTCCTGTATATCAGCCACGGCAAGAGGATCGACACCTGCAAAAGGTTCATCCATGAGCAGGAAGGAGGGAGATGTCACCAGGGAGCGCGTGATCTCAAGTTTTCTTCTCTCTCCCCCGGAGAGGGTGTATGCTTTCTGTCTGGCCAGATAGTTCAGGTTCAATTCCTGCAGATGCTTTTCCAGCCTTATTTTACGTTCTGACCTGGTTAAACTCATGGTCTCCAGGATGGCCATGATGTTCTGCTCAACCGTCAGTTTATGGAAAATCGATGGTTCCTGCGCCAGATATCCTATACCCAGTTGAGCTCTCTGATACATCGGTATTCTGGTTATATCTTTATCATTGAAATATACTTTACCGGCATTGGCTTTTATCAAACCCAGGATCATATAAAATGTTGTTGATTTGCCGGCACCATTTGGCCCCAGAATACCAACAATCTCTCCCTGATGAATAGTGATACTCACTTCATCTACAACCCGTCTTTTACCGTATATCTTTACCAGCTTTTCAGTATATATCCTGTTATTCATGTGATTTTATATTACAAAATTCAAGGTTATTTGTCAAGGCTTAGTTGAAGTTGAAGATTAAATCAATCAGGGTTGGAATAATTTATGCTTCTAAAATCTTTACTGACTGAAATATAACTGCCGGCAGGCAGGTGGAGATATCTTTCCTTAATCCTGTCTTGATAAGATTCTGCTTTATCGAGAGGTGATCTAATCTTTTTTCCGGAATTTATACATTCCCTTCACTTCAGTGCTCATGTCGATCCGGGTTATCCTGTTGTCAGCCACGGATAATATCAAATGAGTGCCCTGGGCTTTATTGACGGAATATTCCCTTTCCGGGGTATAATCCTGAATGTAATAGGAATCCACTGCTCCGGAAGCACGGCACAATGTCAACATATTATCCTGGAAATCGAATACCATATCATCGGCAACGATCCAGCTTTCTTTTTCCTGCGTCTCTTCAGCTTTGAAATCAACCCGGCAGGAATCATGCAGTTCAGCTTGTCTTATCTGACGTTCCTGAAAGAAGATCTGGAATTCCCGGGCATTAGCATCGGCAAATTCTGAAAGGAAACGAGGATTACCCAGGAAGATTGCTTTGTCCTCATCAGCAAAATAAAGCAGAAAATCACTTTGTATGAGGAATTCTTCTGTAGCAACCTCTACTGCGAAATTAGCCACAACCTTCTGAAAACTCCTGAAATATTCTATCTTCTGGGCTGCGACCTGTAGAGAATCCTTGTCTTCCAGCCTGATCACCGGTTCCATCAGGAGATACCCGTATTCAGAATCAAGAAAATAGCGCAGGATACCACATCTGCCTCTGATACTTTCTCTCTCGTCATAGACTTCCACTTCCTCTTCTGCCTGGAATTCTCTTCTGTCCCGGAAATAGAAAACCTTCTGAGCTGCAAAAGTTCTGATAGTGTTATCCTTATGCAATTCCCGGACGAAGACGTTGCCCCACAGGTGCAATTCTTCCTGCAAGCGCTGGTATTCCACATG
>JAFGRJ010000074.1 GCA_016935235.1 Candidatus Cloacimonadota bacterium | reverse complement strand
TGCTAGTAGTGCAGGGAGATACCAATACGGTGGCAGCGGGAGCACTGGCAGCGGTTAAGCTGAATATACCCGTAGCCCACGTGGAGGCGGGTCTGAGAAGTTACGATCGCAGCATGCCGGAGGAGATAAACAGAATATTAGCTGACAGACTGGCAGATATGCTTTTCGCTCCCACCGGGATCGCTGCCGACAATCTGATCACAGAGGGGACAGCTCAAGACAAAATTCACATAACGGGCAATACAATTGTGGATGTTATCGGGAAGAACCTTCCCCTGGCTGAGAAAAAAAACGTTCTGAAGAGGTATAATATCAATCCCGGAGAATATATTCTGGTCACAGTACACCGCCAGGAGAATACGGATGATTCTGAAAGGTTGCAAAATATTATCCGGGGAATTGCAACGGCAGGTAAGTTGACAGGCACGAGGGTGATCTATCCAGCTCATCCCCGCACCGTAAAGATGCTGCAAGAGTTTAAGATAGAAATACCTGCTCAGGTTGAAATATATGAACCGATAGATTATTTCAGTTTCCTGAAACTGGAGAAGGAAGCCGCACTGATAATGACAGATTCCGGGGGTGTCCAGGAGGAAGCCTGCATACTGGGTGTATCCTGTGTAACCCTGCGGGAGAATACGGAGCGACCGGAAACGCTGGAGATAGGAGCAAATATACTCAGCGGGACAGATGCGGATACGATAAGCGAAATTGCAGTCGGTATGATAACGGACAGAAACAGGTTCTGGCAGCATCCTTATGGTGACGGCAACAGCGGTAGCAGGATAGCAGATATCGTGACAGAATACCTGGGGTGATGAAAGCAGGCTGATAGGAGTTCTGGGAGAATTTTAAGGTGATAAGGATAGTGATTGCGAGTTCTTACGGGGACAGGAATCTGGGTGATCAAGCGATTGCAGAAGCCATGATAAGCCATCTGAAGGAAAATATAGACTGCGATATAGTATTTCTGAGTTTTGATCCATTACGTTCCGGAAGGGATTTAAAGGTAAGGGCAGTGAGATCGACATTTTTCCGGGGAATCGGGGAGACCTTCAGAGAAATGAGAGAGGCTGATGTAGTGATCATTGGAGGCGGGGGTCTCATCCAGGACCAATCGAGTTTTTTCAACCTTTTGTTCCATTTGAGTCGTATTTACCTGGCCAGGATAGCCAGGGTCAAGATAATGGGTTATGCTCTGGGGGTAGGACCTTTAACGATGAAGTTATCAAGGAAAATAGCCACTTATTTACTTGATAAGATTGACTTAATAACTTTACGGGATGAAGAATCCCTGCATCTTCTACAGGCAATGGGAGTAAGGAAACCTGTAATACGCGTGACAGCGGACCCGGTGATAAACTATCCGGAAATCAATGGGGGAAGGCAGCGGGTGGTAAAAATGTTCTCCATTCTCAAAAAGAAAAAAATCATTATTGGTGTTAACCTCAGAAAAATATTTCACTATCGCCGTTTCATCCCTGCATTCCTTACTTTGAGAAAGGATTTTCTTAATAGCAGCAGAGGATTGAAGGAATTGCAGAATCTGCTGCAGGCAATCGCAGGAGTATTGAACAGAATATGTGACCAATACGGTGCTGCTCTGGTTTTTTTCTCGATGTTAGATGAGATTGACGGGAATATAAGTAAGGAGATGGCTAACTATATTGATGAAAAGAATATCATGAAAGATGTCCAGTCACCTGATACAGTGCCGGAGATGTTCAGACTGATCGATACTTTTGACCTGGTAATCGGTATGAGGCTGCATGCTCTGATAATGGCTTTCAAGATGAAAAAACCGATAGTGGCAGTGTCCTATTCCAGCAAAGTGGATGCATTCATGAATTCCATTGATGCCGGAGCGTATGTCAATGATGCTTATAATTTCAATCAGGATGTTTTCTTTACTCAGGTGAGCCAGGTTATTGCGAACAGGAAAAAAATCTCTGCCTGGAATGCCCAGGAATATATCAGGAAATCCGAGTTAGAGAGAACGAACATCATGATGTTGAAAGGATTGCTGGGGGAATGAATGTATAAGGATAAAAGATTAGCTGTGGTAATACCCTGTTACAATGAGGAAAAGCAGATTGAATCTGTGCTGTTGACGATACCGGATTATGTAGATCATATTCTGGCAGTCGACGACAGTAGCAAGGACGCTACGGCAGCCAGGGTCAGAAAAAGGCAGGAAGCAGACAGCAGGATAGTACTGCTGGAGCATGACCACAATCAGGGAGTTGGGGGAGCCATAGCCACGGGATACAAATGGGCACGGGATAACGGGGTGGATATAGCGGTGGTTTTGGGAGGGGATGGACAGATGGATCCCCGTGACCTGCCTGCTATTCTGGACCCGGTAATCAAGGGAGAAGTTGATTATGCCAAGGGTAACCGGCTGATCAGTGGCGAGGCTTTCCGCAAGATTCCACGCATCAGGTATTTCGGCAATTCCATCCTGTCCATGTTAACCAAGATAGCATCCGGATACTGGCATGTGGCAGATTCCCAGACCGGTTACACGGCTATGAACAGGAAGGTCCTGCATACGATAGACTGGGATGGCATGTACAAGAAATACGGGCAACCGAATGATATTCTGGTCAAATTAAATATCTATAATTTCCGTGTACGTGATGTTGAAATAAATCCACTGTACAATGTCGGAGAAAAATCGGGGTTAAAGATTCACCGGGTGCTCTTTACCATTTCCTATCTGCTGCTGCGCCTTTTTTTCCACAGGATGAAAGAGAAATATATCATCAGGGATTTTCATCCCCTGGTATTTTTCTATGCTTTTGGTTTTATTCTGAACCTTATCAGCCTACCCCTGCTGGTAAGATGGATATACATGTGGGTCCAGACCAATAATATCCCCAAGGTGAATTTTCTGGCCTGGATGTTCTCGGTCATCATGGGGATTCAGTTCATTCTTTTTGCCATGTGGTTCGACATGGAAAGTAACAAGCACTTGAAATAGAAAATGAAGATACTGGTTTTAACCACCTGTTACCCGATCAATCAGGACGACTTTTCCGCGGTATTCTTAAAGACCCTTTTTGAGAAGATAAGTGGTGATCATGATACAAACATAACGATACTGGCAGCGGATCACAAAGACGGAAGTAGGGATAAAGATATCCTGATGGAAAAAGAAAATTTCCGGATAATAAGATACCGATACTTTTTCAAGAAATATCAGAGACTGCTTTATGGAGACGCTGCTCTTTCCAACCTCAAGGTGCATCCTTCCCTGTATTTTCTGATAATTTTCCTGAGTATTTCCATGGTGTACAATGCTTACAGAATAATGAAAAAGGAGAAGTATCAGCTTATCCATGCTCACTGGATCCTGCCCCCGGGTCTGGCAGGGATTCTGCTGGGCAAATTATTCAGAGTACCCGTGATGACGACATCCCATGGCGGTGATATATATGGTCTGAAGAGAATCCTACTCAGAAAGCTGATGGCTTATACTCTGAGAAATTCTGACCTGGTAACGGCAGTAAGCAACCCAGTGGCAGATGAGATCCGGTTACTGGTGCCAGAGGCAAGGGTAGAAGTAATATCGATGGGAGTGAACAGGGATATTTTCCAGCCAGTAAGTGAAGCCCGGCAGAAACTCGGTTACAGCAAAAATCAGAAAATATTGATCTTTGTGGGCAGGATATCGGAGAAAAAAGGGATAAGAATATTACTGGCAGCGCTGCGAGAAATCATCATCAGTATTCCTGCGGTGCGCTTGCTGATCATTGGCAAGGGGAATCTGGAAGGCGAGTTAATACATCTGGCAGAAAAGTATGATCTGGGTAATAATCTTGATATTATCGGAGAGGTGAGTAATAATAAACTCCCGGTCTATTACAGTGCTGCCGATCTGATGATTCTGCCTTCCATTGCAGAAGTTGGTGGCAAGGAAGGTTTGCCTGTTACCATCATGGAGAGTTTATTATGTGGTACACCGGTAGTGTCCACGCCAGTTGGTGGTATTGCGCAGTTAGCCGGGATGAAGGCAGTAACACTGGTTGAAGAAGGAAATGCGCAGGATCTGGCTGAGAGGGTTATCGAGTTATTTCACAGGGAAAAAACACCTGTTGCAGAAATTGTCCGAGAGGGCGAGGAATTCACGATAGACAAAATAGCGAAAAGATTTATTACACAATACCAAGCTCTGGTCACATAGATCCATTTCATGAAAGGCAAGAAATTAAGATTCAGTGAAATAATCAGGAGATATGCAAAAAACCTGCTATTTCTCAGTTTCATCCTGCTCACAGTATGGTTTTTACACAGGAATCAGGAGAAATTTTACGCGCTCCGGGACGTAGCAGCAGCAGATATTATCGTTTTAAGCGGATGTACTTTTTTTACCTTCCTGATCATGTCTTTTCAATTCAAGATATTAATGGGTATTTTCGACATCAGGTTAAAGGTTGCAGAGTGGTTTGGTTTAACCATGGTAAACAGTATGATCAACTATTACATGCCAGCCAGAGCCGGGATAATTGCCCGGGCCTATTATCTGAAGAACAGGTATGGTTTCAGTTATTCCAGCTATTTATGCCTGCTGGCGGGATCATATATAATAATTTACCTCATATCTTCCTTTATGGCCCTTGGTATTACGGTGTTGTATTATTTATCAAGCCGGGTGTTCCTCAACACGATATTTTATATCGCAATGATTTTGGTGATCATAACCATTATCAGTTTTATTATTGTTCTAAAGATCAAACCGGAGAAGATAAATATTTGTTCTCAGCGCTTCAGTGCGATTTTGAGGAATGCCATCAGCGGATTTTCCTATTTTCACAGCAATCTGAAATCAGTGCTGATTGTGACAGTTCTATATATTATCTTCATAATAGCTTCAGCACTGCGTCTCTACTGGGCTTTCCGAATACTGGATATCCAGCCAGATTTCATGGTAATAATTATCATTCAATCGCTGGTGGTGTTCTCCATGTTTATTTCCATAACTCCGGGCAATTTATTTTTGAAGGAGGGGATAATAGGTTTACTGGCAACAACATCCAGCATAACATTGCCGGAAGCCCTTCTGGCTGCTTCCATTGACAGGTTAATAAGCATATTGGTTGTTTTCGTTTTCGGGCTTGCTTACAGCAAATATCTTCTGAAGGGGATTGATATAAAGATCCAAGGGTCATAGAGGGCGATGAACAAAATCTATTTGATATCCTACCTCTTTGCCCCGGTAGGCAGGGCTCCCGGCATAAACCGCACCTATCTCGCCAAGTATCTGGCAGAGGAAGGCTGGGATATAGATGTGATCAGCTGTGCCAATCCTCATGGTTTGTTCCGGAGTTTTCCCCTGGACAAGGCCCTTCTGGATATTTTACCTCCCAGTGTTCATCTGCACCCGATCAAAAGTTTTTACTGGGGTGCCATCGGAGGTATGGGAGCATTGTTGAAACTGTGGGAAGATCCCTTCCATAACTGGTATCGACCGGTAATGGAAAATTCTCAATCCCTCCTGAGCAAAAAAGGAATTTTATATGCCGTAGTACCTCCCGTGATCAATGCCAGAATTGCATTTGACCTGTCCAGGAGAACGAAAATGCCCTTCCTGATGGATTTCAGGGACAATGTTTATGACCTCCCCGCTGCCAAGGTTAAAGCCAGTGCCTCCATAATAGCATCCTCCGTAAAATGCCTGCAGGATATGAGAGAACACTATGACCTGCCAGACATAACAGGCAGGGTGATCTATAATGGTTATCCTGTGGAGTGTCATCCTGACAAGGCTGTTAATGAGAAATCAGATTCCCTGAAAATAATCTATACCGGGCTGATGGGAATGGCGCAGTCACCTGTTTTAGTAGCCCGGGCTGTCCGACTGCTGGAGAGAATACATCCCGAAACCAGAGACAGGATTAACCTAGAATATTATGGACCAGCTAATTATTACACAAAATTTTTTTTGAGAAGGTATCTGGGGAGAAATATCCATTACAGGGGATATCTTCCCTTCATGGATACTTTACGTATCATTGCCGGAGCTGACCTTTTATCAGTCACTCTGCAACCGGGGAAAAGGGATTACAGTTATGCCATACCATCCAAGATTTTTCAGGCTCTGGCCACTGCCACTCCCGTGCTGGCTGCGGGTACAACTGGTGGAGCATTACAGGATTTCGTGGTGAGTAACGGTATCGGCAGATTCTCGGCTGCAGATGATATTGAGAACCAAGCGGAGGATATCTATTCCTTCTGGAAAAATCCGCATAAAAGAAGAGAGATGGTTGAAAATATAAAAAAAATAAAGGTTGAATACCATACCAGATATCAGGCGAGGCTACTGAGCGAACATCTCAGGATGTTGTTCAATTAAACTGGATAAGGATAAAGAAAATTTTCAGTTCAGATAAAGAAATTACTTCGCATTTCAGGATAAAGATATGGTTATGGCTGCTAACATCCGCTGTTCTGATCATAGCGGTGGTGATGTTTATCAGGTTATATTCCTCAGCCAGATCGGGTTCCCAGTACATAATTCATTTCTGGGGAATTCCGGTAGCATTTCTAGTTGCGCTGTTCCACAGGTTCATCAATCCCTTTTACTCGGTGACGGCTTTACGTGGTATTGGACAGGAATGTGAGTATTTCCCGATTTTCTGGATCACGCTTTTTTCTTCTTCAGCAAATTCCGCGGTTCCCTTTCCAGCCGGGATACCTTTAAAAGCACTGTTGCAGAAGAAATTACTCAACATAAGCTACCAGAAATCCGCCAGTGCTATTTTAGTGGAGACTTTCCTGGGGTACGGTGTCACTATTATCGCCGCCACCATGACCACAGTCTTGTGGTTAAGACCATATCTAAATCCCAGTTTGTCTGGCCTGAAACAATATTACATCATCCCTCTGTTCGGCATGGGTGTTCTGATAACGATATTTCTGATGAGGGGCATGCTTATCAAGCTAAGGGGAGTCTTATGGCAGAAATTATCTTCTGTAATCAAGCTTATCAGCAGAACCAGGATTTCCTCACTGGCAATAATGCTGCTGCTTCTGGTCGTGGCACAGATTTTAGCGGTAACACGCCTGCAGGTGCTGTTATCAGCCCTTGGTCACAATGTTCCTGTTCTCCCCCTGCTGGCAGCGATGATGTTATCCTATCTGGCGGGGGTGATTTCCTTTGTACCCATGGGACTGGGGGTGAGGGATATAAGTCTGGCTTCTCTATTACTGCTGCTGGGAGTTCCAGCAGAAATAACGGTTGCAGTAACAGCTATGGACAGATTCTTCATCATGTTCCCCTATCTGGTCGGGGGTGTACTGGCGACAGGGGTTCTGGGCAGGAAATATCTGAAGAGTGGGCAACAAACCGTCCCGGGATAGATTAGCAGAAAAGCAAGGACAAAGAAACAGAGGAAGGAGTAAAATGAAAGGAATCATATTGGCCGGAGGATCTGGGTCAAGATTATACCCGGTTTCCCAGGCTTACAGCAAGCAGCTGATCATGATCTACGACAAACCAATGATCTACTATCCCTTTTCTGTCCTGATGCTGGCCGGGATCAAGGAAGCGCTAATTATATCAAATGAGGAAACTCTCCCTTATTATAGAAAATTATTCGGTGACGGATCTCAGCTGGGTATGAGCATAAGTTATGCCCTTCAGGAAGAGCCCCGGGGAATAGCCGATGCGTTTCTGGTTGGAGAAAATTTCATCGGGAAAGATTCTGTTACCCTGATACTGGGAGATAATATCTTCTATGGCAAATTAGATTTCATCAGGAAAGCGATCCAGGGAAATGAAGGAGGTACGGTCTTTGGTTATTATGTCAATGATCCGGAGAGGTATGGCGTGGTCGAGTTCAATGCATCCGGGAAAGTTATTTCCATCGAAGAAAAACCGAAAAGACCAAAGTCCAATTATGCTGTAGTAGGATTATATATCTATGACAGAACGGTATCAGAAAAGGCGAGGTCACTGCAGCCTTCTGCCCGGGGTGAACTGGAGATCACCGATCTCAATAATCTCTATCTGAAGGAAAAAAGACTGAAGGTGGAACTATTTGGCAGGGGGATTGCCTGGCTGGATACGGGTACACCCCGTTCCCTGCTGGAAGCAGCCACTTTTATCGGCGCAGTGGAGAATCGGCAGGGATTGAAGATAGCCTGCATTGAAGAAATCGCCTATATGATGAATTTTATCGACAGAAAAATGTTCAAGGAAATCATCGATAGCATGCCATTATCGAGTTACCGTGAATACTTGAACAAGATCTACAGAGACAAGCAACTTTACAATAGGTATCAGGATTAAGATGAAATTTATTGAAACAGTCATACCCGGATTGATTGTTATTGAGCCGGAGATCTGGCAGGATCACCGCGGTTATTTTTTTGAGTTTTACAACAAACAGGAGTTTTTTCGGGCTGGTATCAGGCAAGAGCTGATCCAGGATAATCAGTCATTATCTCAGTATGGCACTATTCGCGGTCTGCATTATCAGGTGGGAAAACATGCGCAGGGCAAGCTGGTGGGAGTAATAAGCGGCAGGATAACCGATGTGGCTGTTGATATAAGATTCGGCTCACCCACTTTCGGTTTTCATCTGGCCTGTGAACTTTCCGACGAAAATCATCATCAGTTGTGGATTCCACCCGGTTTTGCCCACGGTTTTGCCGTACATTCCGATAAGGCAATCGTAGTTTACAAATGTACTGCTCTGTATGCCAGACAGGCTGAGAGAGGGATAATTTTCAATGATCCTGATCTAGGGATCAAATGGGGAATTGAGAATCCCATCGTATCAGATAAGGACAGGGCAAATGGCAGTTTTAAGGATATTGCACCGGATTTCATCTACCACGAGGAGAAACAATGATCCCTGTATTTCGTCCGTTCAGTGATGGCAAAGAAATAGAATATCTGAAAGCAGTGCTCGATTCCGGCTGGTGGGGCATGGGTTCCAGGACCAGGGAATTCGAGGAGAAATTTGCTGCTTACATCGGCAGGAAATATGCAATTGGTCTCAACTCTGCCACTGCTGCCCTGGATCTGGCTTTCAAATGTATCGATATCAGGAACAGAGAGGTGATCACCACCCCCATGACCTTTGTGTCTACCAATCATGCCATCCTTTACAACCAGGGTATTCCCGTTTTTTGCGATATCGAACCGGACACGCTCAATATAGATGCCAGCAGGATCGAAGCTCTGGTAACAGAAAGGACCAAGGCCATAATTGTGGTTCATTATGGCGGTTATGCCTGTGCTATGGATGAAATAATGTCCATAGCCGATAAATATAACCTGTATGTGGTGGAAGATTGTGCTCATGCCTGTGGCGGGGAATACCGGGGCAGGAAATTGGGGAGTATCGGGCAGGCTGGCTGTTTCAGTTTCCAGGCGGTAAAGAATCTGTCCACAGGTGATGGAGGTATGCTGGTAACCGATGATCCCGAGTGGTATGATTTTCTGCAGAAATATCGCTGGGTAGGAATCACCAAAGATACCTTCAGCAGGGATAAGGACGGTTATGACTGGTTTTATGATGTCGTCAACCTGGGGCATAAATTTCACATGAACGATATTACTGCTGCCATTGGACTGGCTCAGTTCGAGAAACTGGCATGGATGAACAGGCGCCGGCAGGAACTTACTATGAAATACAATAATGCCCTGCGGGAATTAAAACAAGTAGAAATTCCGCCGGTCAAATCATATATGAGACCTTCCTATCACAATTATGTCATCAAAACCGAAGGCAGGGAAGATTTGCGGACTTATCTCAGGGAGAGGGATATTTCCACGGGAGTTCATTATTATCCCAACCACCTGTATGAGATGTACAAACCTTACTATCGCAGGCTGGAAGTAGTTGAGACCATCTGGAAGAAACTTGTAACGCTGCCTTTATTCCCGGATCTGAAGGAGCAGGAACAGGATCTGATCATCAATTCGATCAAGGATTTCTTCGCTCCGCATTAAGATGTCGTATTAACAGACAGGATAAGACAGAATATTGAATATAATCGGCAAATATCAGTTACTGATCATAATTTCGACCTTCTTTCTGATAGCCACCTCGGCAGTCCTGTTCTGGGGTTTCGATAAGGGATGCGATATCACCGATGAAGGATTCTGTCTGTTAGGGTATCAGAACTACCAGCAGGCAAAAGTGTATGTAAGCTCATTTTTGCTTATTGGTGATAAAACCTTTGCCGGAGCAGATGCAGGTGTTTTTCAATTGAGAATGGATAAATTGCTGTTCACTTTAGGCGGTTCTTTATTTCTTGCCCTTGGTGTTTCTCTATGGCTGGGTCAGATCTATGGACTAAGGAAGCGGCATCTGTATATTCTTAACGCTGTATTCCTGGGCTCGGTAAGTTTACTTAATTTTTCTGTGCTTTATACAGTGGTTTCCTACAACGATATGATAAATCTTGTCCTCATGATTACCGGTGGTCTTTACTTCATGTCCCGCTACTTTATAATGAAAGATCACCACAGGATCGCCTGCTTCCTTACTCTGCTTCTGGGAGCAGTGACGGGATTTGCCTTTTTCATTAAATTTTCTGTAAGCATCATAATGATGATAACTTATTTGATTTTATCCTGGTTGATCAGAGGCAGGGGAGCAGCCGGGAAAATTGGGATGATCTTTAGCATACTTCTGGGTTATCTGCTGGGATGGGCAGGTTATTTTATATTCTTCCAGCCTGCCGGGGAATGGTTCCCTGTATTTTCTGAATCAATGCGGGAATGGTCAACCGGGCATCA
>JAFGRJ010000073.1 GCA_016935235.1 Candidatus Cloacimonadota bacterium | reverse complement strand
TTGCTCAGATAATTTTAAATAACGGGGAAGCATATGATTATGGTTTTGGCTGGTTCTGTTATCGTGATAATGACGATAATGAAATTACCATGCATGGAGGTGGAATCCCTGGTTACGGAGCCAAATTCATCAGAAACATCACCCGGGACAGAACACTGATAATCCTGACGAATTATTATGCCGAGCCCAGCAGCTATCTGGAGGAAATCACTCACAGTGCCTGGGATATAGTATCAGGAAGAGAATACTCTTTACCGAAATTTTCTCTGGGAATCGAAATTTTTAAACTACTGAACGAAACAGATGACAATATAATGAAAAAAGCCACCTTTTTCGCTTCAGATACCCTGAAATACGACTATTCAGCCAGGAGTATTAACAGGATGGGGAACCTCCTGAATTACTATGGTGGATTTGATCTGGCTGCCAGGATATTCCATTTCAGCAAAATCCTGTTCCCGGGATCCTCTGAAGCCTATACAGGCGCAGGGATTGCTTGCTTCAACCTAGGCAACAGGAAGAAAGCAAAGGAGAATTTTATCGAAGCACTCAACATAAACAGTAAAAACATTCTGGCCAGGGAATGGTTGGAAAAACTCAACAACTGATGTACACCCCTCCTAGAGACCAAGATGATATCCACTCATCCCTTTAACACCCTATCATGATAAATCCAATATGATGATTTCCCGGATAAAAACAGGTGATGTCCTGCAGGGAACATACTTCATGAAGGTAAATCAAGAAAAAGTCATCAATCGCATATCTACAGATGACACATAACCTGCTCCTGAGAATTTAATCAATGTAACAGGAATCGCCATGAATAATCAGATCAAGGATATTGAGAAGCTGCTGCAGAGTGAATCAGCGGAATTAATTCTGGATATCGCCACCGGAAGGGGAGAATTTATTAAGTTACTGCAGAATACCCTGAAAAAATATGGGAAAATAATTGGAATTGATAACTCCGCTCCCCTGTTAGAACTAAACCGAAAAAATTTTTCTGATCATCGGATCGAGTTTATTCTAATGGATGCCTTGAAACTGGATTTCGATGACGGGTATTTTGACATGGTCACCATTTCTAATTCTCTGCATCATTTCCCTCAACCATCCCTCCTTTTGAGGGAAGCTTTACGGGTCTTACGCAAAGGGGGATTACTGCTAATCAACGAGATGGTCTCAGATCCGGGACAGTCAGAAGCCCAGCAAAGTCATATCATGATTCATCACTGGTGCAGCCATATTGACCGCTGTAGAGGTATCTATCACGATTGTACCTACACAAAGCAGGAATTATCAGCGATCATGGCAGGTCTACCAACAGAAAGCAGGATTGCCTACGATTATACTTATCCTCTTGCCGATCCCAGAAATGAGCCGATGATACAAGCATATTCCGGTTTAATCGATCCCTATGTTGAAAAAATCAAGGGTCACATTGAATATGACAGATTAAAAGGAGAAGCTGAGGAAATAAAGTTACATCTGCAAGAGCAAGGTTATGCGCCTGCTGACAGCATTTTTTTCGTATTAAAAAAATAGAGGGAGGTTAAGGTGGTTCGACAGAAACAGATTATTATCAGAGCGAAGGTTCTTTATGACGGGAAATCAAGGCAGATCGAAAAGAACATTGTACTGGCAGGGGAAAAAATAAAGGAGATAACGGACAAGCCTCTTCATTGTGATATTGAGGGATTTGTCACACCAGCTTTCATAGACGCTCACTCCCATATAGGTATGGATAGAGAAGGTGAACCCTGGCAGGAATCTGAAGTCAATGATGTCAGCGAGCAGATAAATCCTCTGCAGGATCCCTTGAACAGTATTTATTTCGATGACCGAGCTTTCAGGGATGCTGTTGATTTCGGTGTTCTGTACAGCTGTGTGGTCCCGGGAAGTGGAAACCTGGTGGGTGGTCAGGCAAAGGTGATCCGTAATTTCGCAGCTACCCGTCAGGAAGCTGTCATCAAAGATTATGGCTTTAAAATGGCATTGGGTTATAATCCCCGCTCTACCACTGCCTGGAAGGGTAAACGCCCTAACACCAGAATGGGAGTTTATGCCATGCTGGAAGAAAAATTTGATGATGTACTGCTCAAACAGGCTAAAACCGGTGTGGCCAGGGATAAGAAATTGCTGGAACTGAAAAGAAAACTGAAGGAAAAGAAAATAAATAGGGTGGAATACGACAAAGAAAAAGAACTGATCGACAGTGAATATGATCTGGAATTCACCAGCATGGAAAAAGCCCTTCTGGAATTACTGTCCGGACAAAAAATCGCCAAGGTCCATGTTCATAAGGAGGATGATGTCCTGTACCTGATCAGGCTGGTCAAGAAATACGGTTTAAGAGCCACAGCAGATCATACGGGTGACGTATTTCACCGTGAAATTTTCGATGAATTAGGCAAGAGCAATATCCCGGTGGTTTACGGACCCCTCGGTGCCCTTGCCTATAAAGTGGAATTAAAACATGCTTTTTATCAGAATGCTGCCTTATTGATGAAATCAAAAGCCTTTTATGGCTTGATGACCGATCATCCCGTGATACAGACAACAGCTCTCCGGGACAGCCTGAAGTTCTTTCTCATCCAGGGTATGCCGGCTGAAGAGGCAATATCATTGATTACCCATAGAAACGCCCGTATCCTGGGAATAGATAATGTACTGGGAACCATTGAACCGGAAAAACTTGCCAGTCTGGTGGTATGGGATAAAGAACCTCTTGAGCTGGGAGCATTTCCCATCCTGGTTGTAGGCGAAGGCAGGATTCTCAGAAAGAAATAATCAAAATGCTGTGTTCCTTATTTGATAAGGAGCATTTTTTCTGCTGGAGATTTCCAGGAACTGCTCTCAATCAGATACATGTATAAACCGGAAGCCGCGGCAGCACCGTTACTGAGACGACCATCCCAGAATACTTCTTCATTAGTAATAGCGGCTGCATCCAGAAACAGCGTTCGAACCAATTGCCCAGAAATGTTGTAGATCCTGATCCTGATGTCTTCCCCACCTCTATTATAAAAACTGATGGTCGTACTTGGATTAAAGGGATTAGGATAATTGTTCAATTCCCAGTCTGCCTTTAATACATGAGGGTATATACTGGTAATAGCGGTGGTGATATCGGTTATGGCTCCCTCGATTACAGTTAAGCCATAGGGAATCTCATCGGGAATTAAATACCAGCCATTATAACTCCCGTTCCATCCGAAATTCAGATGAAAATAGCCATCTGTATTATATCCATCCACAACGAGATTGTGCCCGGCAGTCCAGCTGGGATTGACAATGGCAAAATGTACTGGTAGAGCTTCCATGATATTGGCAATCATGGCATTTTCCAGCTCTGAGCTGTAACCTGTATAAAGAACACTGTTGGTGAAATTGAATTTCTGATATGCCTGGTAAGCCTGGCTGACCCCGAAGGTGCCGGAACCGCCTGAAGTGTATACCTGAGTGGCAGCTACACCGCAGGCAAATGTCAAGGCAGCTCTGTCATTATCAGTAAGGGAAATATCATTATTATAATGGTAGCTTAACTCTGCCAGGTAAGCATTCAGCTCAGCAAAGGAAGGAAAATCCAGCTCAGCATGATCATCATCGATCCAGTACTGCCTACCAGCATAATTATGGAAATAATCATCCTCATCAGAAAAACCCACTTCATTGATTGTTTCGTGATAATTAAGAACCGAGGCCATAGCCACTGCCGGACACCCGGCAAGACTGCGCAGGTTGGTGATTGGATCCATGGGACACATGGCATTAAAAGGTGAGTTCTGATGCCAGTTTTCCCATAACCAGCCACCAGTGGGAGTGGTCCCCTCCGGAGGCCATTGAGTGAAATCCCTCGCAGTGGTATTCCGGAAATTACCTGAAAATAGCTGTTCCCAATAAGCTTCTCTCGCAGCCAGTTCCTGCCCTGAAATAGCCGAGATGTTGTCCAGACGCATTCTGATATCATGAGTAATGAATTCCCTGAATTTTTCAGCATAGAACCCCGTGTTTCCCCAGTCTGCCGTCGTTGAATAATAAATCACAGCAGGTAAGCAGCAGTCTGCGCTGAAAATTACAAAACCATGTGGTTCCAAGCTAAAGACATAACCTATTTCCGATTCTGCACAGGATAGAACCTCCATATCAGAAATTACAGGATCTCCGCTCATAATACTGCTCTTCAGCCACTCTGAACATAGAAGCTGAGCTTCCTCCGGGGTTACCGTAGCTGCATCAAGATGAAGATGGATAAAAAGGAAAAGATATAAAATAATAAATATTCTCCTCATTATTTGAACCTCCTGTTTAATTTTCCTTATATCATGATATTCTGTAAATTTAATTTTTTGCTGGTAAAATTACTGTGTTTTTTTAATTCATTCAATGGGAGGTAAAATGGAAATTTCAGAAGCCCTGTTAAAAAGGAGAGCTTTCAAGAATCTGGTCAGGATGCCTATTGCGCCGGATGTTATTGAGGAACTGCAGAAGGCTGCGCAACTGGCTCCTTCCTGTTTCAACAGGCAACCCTGGCGCTATGTTATGGTAAATGATAATGAAACTCTGAACCAGCTGCGGGAAGTCTATAGTGAAGGTAATGAATGGGCTTATAACGCATCATTGGTTGTAGCCGTTGTTTCCAGGAAAGATTACGATTGCATCATCAGAGACAGGGAATATTATCTTTTTGATACGGGTTTGAGTTCTGCTTTTCTGATTCTCCAGGCAACTGCCCTTGATTTGGTGGCTCACCCTATCGCCGGCTTCAGTCCGAAAAAAGTACGCAGAATCCTTTCCATTCCCGAAGAAATGTCAGTTGTAACTTTGATAATTATCGGGCAGCATGATAAAAAAAAGGAGGAAGAACCTCGACCCACACGCAAGAATCCTCGCGAGGTCTTTTTCATGAACAGGTACAGGATGGAACAAGCAGATGTGGAATAACAGCAAGTTTTCTGTAAAAGACAATTCCCAATGATCATGACTTAGGGTATTCTGACCTGAGATTATAGAAATACTGGAATTCGATTTTCCTTCCCTCCGGATCCCGCGCAAAGAAGTGATATATAGGATAGTGGAGATTTCTACGGGGAGCTTTATCAGCAATTTCTGAGAATTGTAGATAACGTTTATTAACTGTTTTTTTGGTTTTGAAAAAAAAAGTGATTACACCGTTACAGTCAGCTTCTTCCCTCTGACAAAAACCAAAAAGGAAATCTCCATGTTTGAAGATAAGACAATCACCCTGATTCATCCAGAGTCTACAACCTACTTTTTCCAGGTAGAATTTCTTAAGGGAAGGAAGCATTTTTGTTTGGAAAAAGACTATTCCATTCATTTCTTATCCTCCTTTTTCCTGCTAAGCAAGCACCAATTTTATGTCAAAATATTTACCGCTCACAAATTATCATTTGACAGATAAATTATAAGTGGCATATTTAATTTAATCTGCATGAATTTTCTCATCTAACTGATTGAAAGGATTTGATATGAATACTATATTGATAGTGGAAGATGATAAAAATCTGCAGTATACACTTACGCAGATTTTACAGGAAAGCGGATACAGGATAATATCCACGATCTGGGGTAGCATGGCACTCGAGGAAGTAAAAAAGGGTTCACCTGATCTGGTACTGCTGGATATTATGCTGCCCGGCATGAACGGGATGGAAGTGCTGGAACGCATGAAGGACATGGACAAACATATCCCGGTTATCATGATAACAGGTTATGGCAGTGCTGAGAGTGCCGTTAAGGCCATAGAATTGGGTGCTTATGACTACATTACCAAACCTTTTGATTATGAGAAATTGACCCAGAAAATCAGCAAGGCCCTTTCCAGTAGAAATAGGAAAAAGAAAAGCGCTTTTCTGAAACATATGCGCAGAATATCCCTTGATTTAAAGGAATACCAAAAGAACATCCTGGATAAGCTGAAAAGTTAGGAATTACAGAAAATTGCCCCAAGATCGAGATAATAACTTGATGATTCTGATTTTTCCGTGGAATTACAAAGTCAAAAAAACAGATAAAGCTCTGGATGATAATCCGCAATTAATTACAGAATATTATGATACGGAGTATGAGCAAGCTTTATAAGAAATAAAAGAGGTGATAAGATGATCAGCACGAAATTATATCAATATGTGGAGAATTCCGTTCGCAAGAACTGGGAATTACCCGCCCTGACCAATTTCAGAGGTGAGACTCTGACTTATGAGGGTCTGGCAGACAGGATTCTGTTTCTTCATTATATTTTTCAGAAACTGGGATTAAAGAAGGATGATAAAATATCGATTCTGGGCAAGAATTCAATCAACTGGGCTGTAACCTACCTTGCTATAGTAAGTTACGGTGCTGTGGTGGTCCCCATTCTCCCCGATTTCAAAGCAAGCGATGTTCATCACATAGTAAATCATTCCGATTCACTGGTGCTGTTTTCCCTGGGATCGCTTTACGAAAATCTTGATGCAAAAAAAATGCAGAACCTGATCGCGATATTCTCCCTCGACGACTTCAGTATCTTTTCAATCAAGAAAAAGGGTAACGAAGACATATTGAAAAATGCCAGGACTAATTATCTGGAAAAGTACAGGGGCATATTGAACAGGAATAATTTCAAATTGACCAATATTGAAAATAACTCCCTGGCATCTCTGGTATATACTTCAGGTACTACAGGTTTTTCCAAGGGAGTAATGCTCTCTCATAACAGCCTGGCAGCCAATATCGACTTTGCTTTGCGCCACATGCCCTTAAAACCGGGAGATAAAATAGTGTCTTTCCTGCCCATTGCTCATGTTTTCGGGTGTGTGTTCGAATTCCTTTTCCCCATCGCCAGTGGCTGTCACATCACTTTTCTGGCCAAGATACCTTCCCCAAAAATTATCATGACAGCTTTTCAGGAAGTTCATCCCCGCCTGATCCTCAGTGTACCCCTGGTCATAGAAAAAATATATCGCAAGCAGATCAAACCGGTGCTTTCAAAGCCACTGATGAAGATACTCCTGAAAATACCTTTAATGCGCAATAAAATTCATGCCAAAATAAATAATAAGTTAAACCACGTTTTCGGAGGTAACTTCACTGAAATAGTCATCGGAGGAGCAGCCCTGAACGAAGAAGTGGAAACATTTCTGAAGACTATCAGATTCAAATACACCGTCGGTTATGGCATGACCGAATGTGCTCCCCTCATCAGTTATACAGGCTGGCAGGATTTCAGAATGAAATCGACGGGACAGATCGTCGACACCATGGAAGTGAAGATCAATTCAAGTGATCCTTATAAGGAAATCGGTGAAATATTGGTTCGGGGAGAAAATGTAATGAACGGTTACTACAAGAACGAAGAAGCAACCAGGGAAGCTCTGGATAAAGAAGGATGGTTGCATACCGGTGATCTGGGTCTGATCGACAGAGATAATTTCATATTTATCAAGGGTCGTTCCAAAAGTATGATCCTGGGTTCTTCCGGTCAGAACATCTACCCCGAGGAAATCGAATCAAAACTCAATAATCTGCCATATATACAGGAATCTATCGTTATTAAACGCCAGTCCCAGCTCATCGCCCTCGTATACCCCGATCTGGAAAGTGTCGATGCTGGCCAGATCAGTGAAAATCAGCTGGAAGAAATCATGCAGAAAAATAAATCCCTGCTTAATACTGATATGCCTGCTTATATGAAGATCAATAAAATTGAGATATATCCTGAAGAATTTGAGAAAACACCCAAGAAAAGTATCAAGAGGTTTCTCTATAATACTCCTGTTGACTGATATAGTCTGGGATTCCCGTTCATAATGATGAAATATATCCTGATAACTGCTCTGGTAATACTTATAGTAATTTCTGTCGGATTATATATTCTCTGGCAACCAATAGCCATTGGTCATGATGATACACCCATAAATACCATCATGCCGCCAATACAGGAGGTTAACGATGAACTCCTTACCTTCAATATCGACCTGAAAAAAGGTAGGCTAATCATCATCCCTCTATTTAAATACAGCATTAAAGCCAGAGTCATCAATAAGAAAAGGTACGGTGGAAGCTGGGATGCCAAAATATCACCCTACGACCTGGTTCTGGGTTGGGGAGATTTAGCCAATGCGCTTGTGGATGATCATATAAAATTCGATCAATGGGGAAGATTTTATTTCTATTCCTTTGATAACTCACCCTACCAGAATGACTATATAAGTAAACATTCTGCCAACAATCATATCATCCCTGCCAATGACAATATCAGACGGGCACTCAGCCTAATCCGCAAAAACGACCTGGTGGTACTCAATGGTTACCTTGTCGATATAAACGGTGTGTATAAGGATAAATCGGTTTCCTGGAGGACCAGTACCACCAGAGAAGATACGGGTAGTGGCTCCTGTGAAATAATATATCTAACTAACTGCCGTATAGGTGATAAGGTGTTTTATTGAGGGCAATCCTGTTTTCAAGAGAACCCATTTTTACGAGTTTACAGTCAGAATCCCCCGAAATAGCTTTAAGCTTCTGCATTCTATGAACCAGAGAAGCAAACAGCACTCAATTTCAATTCGTTCGTAAAAGATATTGACAATAAAAGTCCGATCAGGGTTCTCATTGATGGTGTGAAAAAGGAAGACCCGTTAATGGAAATAAAATATCCAGATTACAATAACTCGATAGTTAATCTCATCTCCACCCTCCTGAAGACTTACGGAGTGGAAAACCATCACCCCTGTCTTCCGGGACTGGAGCACGAAGAATTAAGGAAATATGATAATATAGTACTTCTGGTCCTGGACGGTTTTGGCTATAATCTATATAAGAAAGCCATAAGTTTATCCAGCTTAGCTATTGCAGAATTTGAGCATAGAATACTCAGCTCTGTTTTCCCCCCCACCACAACAGCTGCTGTTACCAGCATGCTTACTGGCAGAATGCCCTCCGAACATGGCGCCATAGGATGGACCCTCTATTTTAAAGAATTCTGCAGATTCATTGATTTTCTGCCACACCGTGATTCAGTCACAGGGGAATTACTCGATCATCAGAAATATACAACCTATAACATGATCAGACATGAGAATATTTTCCGCCAGCTGCGTGCTGAAAATCCTGAACTGACGCTTGCATATTTCACGCCTTCTTCCATTCATAAAAGCGTCTATACCTTACTCAATACCTTTCCTGCTCAAATTTTTCCCTTCGATTCCACTGCTTTGCTTCTGGAAGGTGTCGAGCAATGTATCAACAGACATGGCTCGCGACAGAAACAGTTCATATATGCCTACAGCAGCAATCCTGACGCCCTGGAACACCGCTGCGGAGTTTACGGGGATGATGTGATGTTATTTCTTCAGGATTTCGATCGTAATCTCGAATTATTATTACAGAAAATCAGAAACACTAATACCTGTATACTCATCACGGCAGATCACGGACTTATCGATATCAACGGGTATCATTACCTGAATGAGGATGAAGCAGTATTTCAGAGTATTATTCTTCCCGCTTTTCCAGAACCGAGATTTATCTCCTTTTTTACCAAGGAACATAGAAGGGAGCTGTTTCCAGGCTTAATGGAAAAATATTCCGATAAATTCCTGCTGCTGGACAGAAAAGAATTTCTGGAGAGAGCTCTGCTGGGACCGGGTGTCCGGCATGAAAAACTTGATGAATTTATCGGTGATTACCTGTTGATAGCTACAGCGGATGAGGCCATGAAATCCATATATCAGCAGAACGGTAAATGGGAAAAGGAATTCATGGCTCATCATTCCGGGCTTACCGCAAGTGAAATGGAAATACCACTGATCAGGATCAACAGCTGATATGGAAAGAAAAATCAAACTTGGTTACTGGGAAGCGACAATTTCAATATTCTTGAATACAGCACTCTTTTTCCTGAAATTCTGGATCGGTATGAAAACAGCTTCAATTGCTATTCTGGCAGACGCCTGGCATACCCTCTCCGATTCCTTTTCTTCTCTATTATTAATACTGGGATTCAAAATATCTCATAAACCTCCCGACAGCAAGCATCCCTTCGGACACGGGAGAGCTGAAGTTATTGTCTCTGTTATCATTGGCACTCTTATTTTCGTGATCGGCTTTGATTTTATCCTGGAAGCTATCCGTCGTTTCCGGTTGAATCAGGCTGCCAATTTCAATCAGCTGGCTAAATGGATTATTCTGGGTTCCATCGTGGGTAAGGAACTCATGGCTCAATTCGCTTTCTGGGCTGCCCGAAAAAGCGGTTCGCTTCTGATTCGTGCCGATGGTTGGCATCATCGTAGTGATGCACTGACTTCCCTGCTGATCCTGGGAGGTATATTCTTAGGACCCTATTTATGGTGGATAGACAGCGTAATGGGTTTTCTCATGGCACTCCTGCTTTTTTATGCCGCTTATGATATCCTGAAGAATTCCATCAGTAATCTTCTGGGTGAAAATGTGGATCAGGATACGGAAACCAGATTGACAGATCTGGTCAGAAGCAGATTCGGAAATCTGGAGTTGCATCACCTTCACTGTCACAGATACGGTGAACACATAGAGGTTACTTTTCATATAGCCCTGGCAGCGAATATGAGGCTTTCCCAGGCACACCAGATAGCCAGTGATATTGAAGATACCATCCGCAGTGAACTTAATATCGAAGCTACGGTTCATATTGATCCTATTTGATATTTAAAAAGTGAATGCTCTTGATGAAGATAGTCACTGTTAATCCAGCCACAGGCAAGAAAATTGCCACCTATACGGAACACAGTGATGCAGAGATAGATGATATACTGAGGAAGAATCAATCTGCATTCCTGAAGTGGAGAGAAACGGGATACGAGCAAAGGTCACGACTTTTCAGGATAATGGCAGCAATACTGCGGGAAAGAAAGGAGGATTTCGCCAGAACCGTTACTGCTGAAATGGGTAAATTGATTTCCGAAAGCAGAGCTGAAGTGGAGAAATGTGCCTGGGTATGCGAATATTATGCTGATAATACTGCTTTATTCCTCAAACCGGAATTCATTTCCACCGTTGCGACCAGAAGTTACATAACATTTAATCCGCTGGGAAGCATACTGGCAATCATGCCCTGGAATTTCCCTTTCTGGCAGGTATTTCGCTTCTGTGCACCAGCTTTGATGGCCGGTAATGCCTGCCTGTTGAAACATGCTTCCAACGTCCCTGGCTGTGCATTATCAATAGAGACCTTATTTCGTCAGGCAGGATTCCCGGATGATCTCTTCCGCGTGATTCTACGTGATGGAAAAGATCTCAGTAAGGTGATTTCTTCACCGATCATAAAAGCCATCAGCGTAACTGGCAGCTCCGCTGCCGGAAGAGCTATAGCATCTGAAGCAGGTCGCCATCTGAAGAAGACAGTACTGGAGCTGGGAGGGAATGATCCTTACCTGATACTGGCTGACGCTGATCTGGATAAAGCGGTAGAAATCTGTTTCCTCAGCAGGATGATAAATGGCGGACAGAGCTGCATAGCCGCTAAAAGGTTCATCCCTGTAAGGGAAATAGCCAGTGAATTCACGGAAAAGCTGATTTTGAAGATGAAAAAAGTGAAAATGGGCGATCCCTTGGATACCACGACAGAACTTGGCCCACTGGCTAGAATGGACCTGCGGAATGAACTGCACAAACAGGTAACCGGGAGTATAGCTATGGGAGCAAAATGTTTGCTGGGAGGCATCATTCCCCCTATTAAAGGCTCATACTATCCACCTACTGTTCTCACCGCTGTATCATCCGATATGCCGGCTTACCGGGAAGAATTGTTCGGTCCCGTCGCAGTCATCATCCCAGCTCAGGACGAAACTGCTGCCTGGCGCATTGCCAACGACTCAACCTTCGGTCTGGGAGCTGCCGTATTCACGCGGGACGTGCAAAGGGCAGAAAAAATAGCTGCTGATAAACTGGAAACAGGATCCTGTTTTATCAATACCTATGTCAGATCAGATCCACGCCTTCCCTTCGGTGGCATCAAGGACAGCGGTTATGGTAGAGAACTCTCTCATTACGGTATAAAGGAATTTGTGAATATTAAAACAATTTATATAGAATGAAAGGAGAATAAACATGAAAAGAGTAATGGTTACCTTACTGATTTCTTTGTTAACAGCAATGATATTCTGCCTGGAGAATAATTTTCATTTCGCAATTCTTGGGGATAGAACAGGCACAGCAGACCAGGAAGCCTTCCAGAAAGTGGTGGAAGATATCCAGGCTCTGATGCCTGATTTTGTCGTAACCGTGGGTGACCTGGCGGAAGATGGCAGTAATCCTGATGATTGGACTGTGCCAATGCAGACCATGAATATCATCAATTGCCCCATATATTATACTGCCGGTAACCATGATATCCTGGATGACGATTCCGCTCGCCTTTTCACCCTTAATACAGGCTGCCAACCCTTTTATTCTTTCCGGGTTCAGAATAGTACTTTTATAATTCTTGATAATGCTCGCGCCTCCAGTTACGAGGATATGGATTTGGAACAGCGTCAATGGCTGGAAAAAACACTGGCTGAGTGTCCCCGGGATGAGAATAAGTTCGTTTTCATGCACAAACCTTTCTGGGCAGAAACAATTGGAGCCGGCAGGGAAGACACCATTCACGAATTGTTCTGTGAGTATAATGTCAATGCGGTCTTCACAGGACACTGGCATCAATATGCCTACAATATCTTTGATGATATTGAATATTTCATCGTAGGTAGTTCCGGAGGTGATTTCGGCAGTGTGGATGTAGATATGGGCGATTTCTACCAGTTCATGTGGTGCCGGGTCGAAGAAAGCAACCTGTATACTACTCTGATCCGTTCAGGTAACTTTTTTCCCAGGGATTACGTGACTCTGGCTGACTTAAATTTCACCCGGAAGATCAACAGAGAATTGCTTACTTATGAATGCCATGAAATAGAAAGCCGTGTCTATGAAATGATTATCAAAATCATAAATCCTCACGAGGAGGAACTTGTTACCCCTGTGATTCTCCTGGGCAATAACGTCTGGTCTGTTTCTCCAGTTAAGGATTCTTCAATCGTGGTGCCAGCAAAGGATTCACTGTCATGTTCATTTTTATTGGAGCAGAATTCTGGTTTTTATCCTCTACCCAGATTAACCTGTGATTATCCTGTCCGTCCTGGAAAAACCTATAATTTCAATAATCCCATCCTGCTCAGCAGGGAAATTATCATCCCGGAAACTCAAATAAGACCTGTAATCGATGGCAGTCTGGAGGAGGAATGGGATTCAGCACCAATAACAGAGGAATTCGCCGATGATGAAGCAGACCTACAAGAATTGACCTCACTTCAGTTGAAATTTATGTACGACAAAGAATTTATATTCCTCTCCTGCGTATGTCCCGGAGAAATATCTGTTAATGAATGTAAAGCCCATAATCACGATGAATCCGTGTATTATGACGAATCGATAGGATTTCTTCTGGCCGGGGAGGAGAATATCATTTATCAGTACTATATCAATCCGGATGGAATAATCTGGGACATGAGGACAGATCTGGCTGAGCAGGAATATAATCGGGACTGGAATTCTCAAATGCAGTGCAGCACGAAGATTGATTCCGGCAGCTGGATACTGGAAATCGCGATTCCCTGGGCAGAGCTGGGGTCTAGTGCCCTGGAGCCGTTATATTTCAATCTGAGAAGATATGATCAAAGAAATGAACGTTTAGCTCTTTTCATCCCCGAATGGTCCTACAGGTCGGTGAAATACGGCATCCTTACCTGCAGGAACTGAAATGGAAAACCGTCACGAGCGTAAATCCTATTTTTTTGCTCTGGCAGCAGTGTTGCTCTGGGCTACCTCTGCTTCTGCCTTCAAAATTTCCCTGCGTTACATAAATTTCGGAGAACTGCTGTTTCTCGCCAGTTTATCAGCTGTCATCACTGTTTTCATGATTATTCTTCTTTCCGGAAGATGCAAGTTGCTTTTCCAGATTTCCCCAGCCGAGATCAGAAGCTCCATGCTGCTTGGTTTTTTGAATCCCTTCCTCTACTATCTTATCCTGTTCCGGGCTTTTTCGCTTTTACCTGCCCAGCTAGCGCAGCCTCTGAACTTTATCTGGCCTCTGATGATAGTGATACTATCCATTCCTCTACTGAAACGTAAAGTGAAATTGAAGGATTTTGCCGCTATCGGAATCAGTTTTCTCGGTGTCCTTATCATATCCACCAGAGGAAGTTTCACCAGCTTTAAAGGTTCCGATCCTTGGGGTATATTTCTGGCATTATCCAGTTCTCTGGTCTGGGCATTCTTCTGGATATATAATACCAAGAACAGGTTGATACCTGAGTTGAAAATGTTCCTGAACTTCTGCTGGGGTACAATTTTTATCAGCATCTATCTCATAAGCAGTGGCAATCTTGAGATACCTCCTGTTCCGGGTATCATTGGCGGATTATATATTGGTCTCTTCGAGATGGGGATCACTTTCATTCTCTGGTTAAAAGCCCTGCGCTACACTACCAATACAGCCCGGATCAATAACTTCATATATCTCACTCCTTTCCTGTCCCTGCTGGTCATAACCCTGGCAGTGGGCGAAAGAATTCTCCTTGCCACTCTGGCTGGTCTATTACTGATAGTCGCTGGCATAGCTTTTCAACATTTAAGGTTCAGCAGAATAAAATAGACTGGATATCCAATCCTGTCTCCCACCACCATTATTTACCCGGTTTACAGCAAACAGAACCTTACCTGGACAGCATCTCGGGTTGAAATCAATAATTCCGCACTTCAAGGTTTCTGAATCCTTTTTCTTGACATAAAAAACCGGGCTCCGTTTCTCAACCCAGCGCCGAGTAATGTACTCTAAATCCACTGATCAAGGACATGAGGCATTACCGCTAGGGTATATCTGGAAACGGATATGCCTCCCGTGCTTGGAAAGGCGAGTGTGAACAATTTTGATTCAAACTTGCCTTCAAAACAAAATTTTGGAGGTATTATGAAAAAAATCATTTCCGCAATCATGCTTCTCTCTTTTTCATTGCTGCTGTTTACGGGTTGCAGCGAAAAAGATTCCGACTCATCTACTGGTCCCGGGCAAATTCTGGCATACCTGCTGGAGCAGTTTCTGGTGCTGGATGATGTGCTAAATCTGTTTCATGCCGATGATCAGCAGGATATACTGGATGACGAGATTCCAGTACTCAATCTCTTTACGATCCATGTTACCGCTTCCGATGGCTGGAGCTGGCGAAACCAGGGCAGAAGGGACTTAAAATGGAGCGAGTTCAAAGCCGGTTACTTAATTCCGGAAGATGAGGGCAGAATCTATTATGAAGAATTCACCAATCAGGGAATAAATGCCTATAATGTTAAATGGGCTGAAACAGTGGAGGTTTTCCGGGCTTTTGAATTGATCAAACCTGATAATACCATAGCCATCTATGAACTCAATGGCATGGATACAGAGATGGTGAATAACTACGACGAGATTCAGGAGGAAGCCATAAAACTCACGGAATTCATCCCGGATGACGAAATCACCGCAATAGATTCCGTCTATTTCATTGGTGCCGACGGATACCAGAAAACCTACACTCCGGAAGAATTCGAAGCCGGCTACTGGCTCCTGACCTCACAACGCACCATATTTCCCGGACTGAACTTGCCGGGCTCAAAGAAAAAGTTCAAGTTTTTACAACAGATAAAAATCTTTGGTGATATGGAAGAACAGGATGATCCCTTTGAATGCAACTTTTCTGTTGATCCTGATTACCAGTTCGATTTCCCGGAAGACCTGGAAGGCTATGATTCCATCATCTGGGAGAATTAATTCCGAGAATCAATGAGCCTGCTCAGGAAATTCAGCTCGCGGGACCTATTGCTGATAGCGATCTTCAGTGCTCTGGGGTTGACTATCAAACCTATCGTCACCCCCCTGATTCATCTGGTGTCTGCACCACTCATGATCCCCGGTGGTTCTCTGGCAGGAGGTTTCTACATGATGTGGATCTCGCTGGCTATGGCAGTTTCAGGTAAATTTGGCACCGGCATCCTGGTTGGACTGATACAGGCAATTGTTATGATCACTCTTGGTTATTTTGGCAGCCATGGCGCCGTTTCCTTGCTTAGCTATTCCTTGCCGGGAATAATGGCTGAATCCGTTGGACTGTTCTACACCAAAAGAACCAGACTTGGATTCCATACCTGGAGCTGCGTCATTGCCAATATCAGTGGTGCTCTTATCGTTACCATCCTGGTAATGCGACTGCCACTTCTCCCTCTGCTGATCTCAACTGTCGCTGCCGCCATTTCCGGTATTATAGGTGGCATCCTTTCCTGGAAAATCTTGCATAAGCTATTGAAATTCGGGCTGGTTTGATCAATTATGAAAAGCATTGTCCTGCTGCTTACCTTTTTCAGCCTCATCAGTGATCTTATGCCTTTCCTGGTAGTTGACGGTGAAAACATCCATGAAATGGACAGGGTTGCTCTGGCCGACCTTAGGCAGATCCAGGTGGAAACCACCCGCCATAAGAATGATAAGATCCTCTCCGATCTCTGGGAAGGACCGACAATAAAAGATATTCTTGAGATATGGGGAATTACTGCCTATCAGCAGCTGAAATTTACAGCAACAGATAATTATATGATCAGGCTGAACGAAACCGAAATAAATCCAGGGAATGTAATAATAGCTTTAAAAAGAAACGGCCATCTGCTGGAAGAGGATGAAATAAGACTTATAGTACCAGAAAGAAGAGACATGTACTGGGTAACAAATATCGAACAGATTGAAATAACTTTAATACAAAGGTTCCCTGTTCCTGATATAATCTTCAACGGAGTTCAAATTCTCAATGGAGAGCCCCTCAGCAGGGATCCAGCTCCTTTCATCAATGCCATCGGCTATGATTTCGACCAGCTGATAACAGAGGTGATGCCATCCCGGAAGGGGGATTATCTTCTGACCGGTCGCGACGGCATCAGCCATTTACTTAATTACAACCAGTATCTTAAAAGTGCTGTTCTAATCCTGGAAGATGATCAACTTACCCTGAAGAGTCCGCAAATGCCGGCAGGTATGTGGATCAAGGACCTGGTATATGTTCAAAAGGATGAGATAGCCATTCTGATGTCGCATAGGTTCGATTCGCTTCCTGCAGCAGCCAAGTTCCTGGACTGGAATGATCTACCTGATAGCATCAAGGTAGTTCAATATGGAGAGATAATTTCAGTTCCGTTTGATTTCACCTTTGATAAAGAAAGGATAACAACAATTGAATATTTCCTTATCAACGAATAAATTGCTGTTTTTCCTTATCATTATTGCATTGCTACCAGCCTGTGATAAAATGCTGCCTGTAACCGGAAACCTGGATCATCCTCTTCATATTTCACAGAATACCATTCTTGGCGATTTTATTTCTGGAAATATCCCTGATGCTCTCTATGTTTTATTAACCGGGAAAGATGGTGCAGCAGCTTTGATCTTCAGGACAGGTTTTCCCCATGTTCTT
>JAFGRJ010000072.1 GCA_016935235.1 Candidatus Cloacimonadota bacterium | reverse complement strand
CAAAGGAGCATGATCTCAAGGAAGAACTGATAAAACGGTTCTCTTTGACAACCAGCAGTGTAATCCTGAAAAAGTTTGACTGGCTGGGATTCTTTGACGATACGCCTTTGCCGGTTGATAAAGGCGCAGCTATTGATATCCTGACAGCTCTTATGCTGGAGAAACTCTCCTACTGCGAAAATGAGAGAGATCTTCTGATCCTGCATCACGAATTTCTGGCAGAATACCAGGGGAAGCCCCGCAGAATAACATCGACTATGATAGATTACGGCATCCCCGGGGGAGACAGCTCCATGGCGAGAACTGTATCTCTGCCGGCTGCCATCGGAGCCAGGATGATCCTTGAAGGAAAGATAAGACTCAGCGGTGTTTTCATGCCTACCCTGCCCGAGATTTACATGCCTGTGTTACAGGAACTGGAAAAACTTAACATCAGAATAATTGAAAGATTCTATGACTGAATAGAAATTATAATTAACTTGCAAAGAAACCCCCTTTTTCTCAACCTATCCTGTGAGAAGTTGGGGAGAAATAACTTCCAGGAGCGATCATGAAAATACTTGGTATAAGAAGGGAAACAAAGAATAAATGGGAGAGACGTGTCCCCCTGAATCCGGAGGGAGTAAGAGTACTGGTGAAGAAAGGATACCGCGTTATGGTACAGCCATCACCAATTCGCATCTACACGGACAGTGAGTATGAAAAAGCCGGAGCAGAGATCAGGATGAACCTGTCCCAGTCCGATCTTATCATCGGCGTTAAGGAAGTTCCGGTAAACGAGGTGGAACCGGGTATTCCCCACATGTTCTTTTCTCATACCATTAAAGGTCAGAGTTTCAATATGCCGCTACTCCAGAGGTTTCTTGATACCCGCAGCACCCTGCTGGATTATGAACTGATCAAGAATGATGAAGGTTCCCGACTGGTTTTTTTCGGCAAATATGCCGGTAATGCCGGGATAGTTGATACTCTGTGGGGACTGGGACGGCGACTGGCGGAAAGATATCAGTTAGTGACTCCCTTTCTTAAAGTCAAAAGAGCCCACGAATATGGAACCGTCACGGAAGCAAAGAGGCAGTTGCATGAGATCGGAAGGGAAATAGCTCAGCACGGATTACCCTCGGAAATAATTCCCTTTAATATATTCCTGATGGGTTATGGTCATGTTGCAGAAGGATGCAGAGATATTCTCTCCGTATTTCCCATTGAAGAAATCAAACCCGAAGATTTAGCCGATACGGTCTATAATCCATCATCAAAAAAACTCAATCTGGTTAACTTCAAAGAAGAACACATGGCAGCAAGAAAGGATGGTAGCCCCTTTGATATTATGGATTACTACAGCCACGGTACACTTTACAGGTCAAAAGTGGCGGAATCGATTCATTATTGCAGTATATACATTAACGCGATTTTCTGGCCGCCAGGTTACCCCGTGTTCATTTCCCGGGAAGATCTGCTAAAATTGCAGCGGGACAGGCAGAAGCTGATTATCATAGGGGATATTACCTGTGATATCAATGGTTCCGTGGTGGCTACAGTGAAAGCTTCCGAGCCCGATAACCCTGTTTATATTTATAATGCCATTTCCGGAACTGCAGAAGAGGGATTTGATAAAGAAGGATTTGCTAACTGCGCCGTGGACAATTTTCCCTGCGAATTCTCCAGGGAAGCTTCGGATTTTTTTACCAGGGTATTGCTGCCCTTCATGGATGATCTTCTCCACGGTGACTTCAGTAAGCCAATTACAGCGGCAGGATTGCCACCGCAACTGGTAAAAGCCTGCATTGCTCATCAGGGAAAATTGCAGCCCCAATTCGAATATTTAACTAAGTACCTGTAAAGGGTAGTTTGAATACAATATTTTCTGGAGGTAAAAAGTGGCTAAGATTGCAACAGCCGGTAATAAGGGAGAAGCAGTCCGTTCAGATTGCTATCTTGCTCTCGAACTTACGGATAGTGGCGGTCTGGAGATTGAACTGCAGAGTAAAGTCTCCACACTGTACGGCAACGATATCAGGGAGTTATTGCACAAAAGTCTGAAATATTTTGGCATCAGCAATGCCAGAATGCAGGTCGAGGACAGCGGAGCATTGCCCTTTGTGCTGATGGCAAGGCTGGAAGCTGCTGTTAAGGAACTGCTGGAAACGGACCTGGAATTACTGCCTGAGATGTTGTCCCAGAACAGCTATAGCTCTACAAAAGACAGATACAGACGCACCAGGATGTATCTACCCGGTAATACACCGAAACTTATGATCAATGCAGGTATCCACAGCCCTGATGGGATCATTCTGGATTTAGAAGATTCGGTGGCCCAGAATAAGAAGAAGGAAGCCCGTTACCTTGTCCGTAATGCTCTCCGGGCCCTTGATTTCTACGGTGCTGAACGTATGGTAAGGATAAATCAGATCCCTTCCGGATTGGCTGATCTGGATTTTATCGTACCCCATTATGTAAACCTTATCCTCGTGCCGAAGTGTGAAAGCCCTGCTCAGGTAGAACAGGTGAATGACAGAATCAATAGTATAAGAAAAGTGCGGAAAATTGATTATCCAATTTATCTGATGCCGATTATAGAGAGTGCTCTTGGTGTTATCAATGCTTACGAAATAGCCACCGCTGCCGATAATGTGGTTGCCCTGGCTGTTGGTCTGGAAGATTTTACAGCGGATATAGGTACTCAGAGAACAAACGAGGGCAGAGAATCGTATCTGGCCCGCTGTCAGATTGTTCTGGCAGCCCGGGCGGCAGGTAAACAACCTATTGACTCGGTTTTCTCCGATGTGAATGATATGGAGGCTCTGGAAAAAGTAGTCCAGGAATCCAAAGCTCTCGGATTCGATGGTATGGGTTGTATTCATCCCCGCCAGATAAAAGTGATTCATGATAATTTTGCTCCCGATGAAGAAGAGATCAAAAAAGCCCAGAAGATAGTAGCTGCTTTCCATGAGGCCCAGGAAAAAGGCTTGGGAGTGGTTTCTCTTGGTTCTAAAATGATAGATCCCCCTGTAGTTAAAAGGGCTCAGCACATTCTGCAGATGGCAAAGACCGGAGGAAATGGAAAATGAAAAAAGCTGATAAATTTGTCAAAAATGCTGCGGGGCGGATAGTCCCGACTATTGTCAATGGCAGGGAAGTAATTCCCTTTAAAGGTATCAACAAATACAGACCCGAGCATCGCGGTGCTGCCCCCAGGGTTCCCACCTGTATTGATTATCCCGAGGACGGGAATAAGATAGTCGACTCTCTCAAGGAGGCTTTGATAAGATCAGGGGTGAAGGATGGGATGACAATTTCCACCCATCATCACTACCGGGACGGTGATTATATAGCGAACGTGATTTTTGATATTGTTGCCGAGCTGGGTTTGAAAGACCTGCGCTGGGTACCCAGCGCTGCCTTTCCCTGTCATCAGCCGATCATCAAACATCTGGAATCGGGAGTTGTAAATCATATCGAAGGTAGCCTGAACGGTCCGCTGGGAGATTTCTGCAGTCGAGGAAAGATGAGAGGACTGGGATATCTCAGGAGTCACGGGGGACGATTCCGGGCTATATCCGATGGTGAGCTGCATATTGATATTGCGGTGATGGCTGCTTCTGCAGCTGATATGATGGGAAATGCAAATGGTGTGCTTGGTAAGCATCCTTTCGGCCCCATGGCTTTTACCAAGGCTGATGTGAGATATGCGGACAGGACAATTGTCGTTACCGATACACTGCTGGATTTTCCCTGTTACCCATGGGAAATAATGGGCAATGATGTTGATTACGTGGTAGTTGTGGATGAAATAGGAGATCCACAGAAAATCGTCTCGGGTACCACTAAAATAACCCAGAGCCCAGACAGGCTTCTCATTGCCGAATATTGTGCCAAGTTTGTGGAAGCTGCCGGGATCCTGAAAGATGGGATGAATTTCCAGGCTGGAGCCGGTGGTACTTCCCTTGCCTTCGTCTATTTCATCCAGCAGATGATGCTGGAAAAAGGCTTCAAAGCACGAAGCATGGTGGGCGGGAGCACTAAATTCCTGGTGGAAATGATGGAAAAAGGTCTGACAGACTACATTTTCGACGGACAGGCTTTCGGTCTGGAAGCCATATCCTCTCTAAGGGATAATCCCAAGCATATTCCCATCGGGGTCTTCGAAAGCTATGATTTTCATGCCAAGGGTAACCTTACCAGAATGATGGATGTTATCGTGCTTGGCAGCACGGAAGTCGACATTAATTTTAACGCCAATTGTGTTTCCCACAGCGATGGCAGAATGCTGCACGGAATTGGTGGTTTCCAGAACTGCATGCTGGCAAAATGCACTATTATTGCCGTGCCTTCATTCAGAGACAGGATTCCTGTAATCAGAGATGAAGTCACTACCCTGGTTGCTCCCGGTGAACTGGTGGATGTTATCGTCACAGAACGCGGGATCGCCATTAATCCAAGAAGAAAGGATCTGATTGCAGCTACCCTAAATTCTGGATTACCGATCAGGGATATCAGGGACCTGAAGAAAGAGGTCGATCGAATATGTGGAATTCCAGCTCAACCTAGACTTTCTGATGAAGCAGTGGCTGTTGTAGAATGGATTGATGGGACGATTCTTGATACTCTGAAAAAAGTCGAGGAATAACGCATAATAACGCCGATGCGGACCTTTATCCGGAATTTCATGTTTCTTGCTCTTCTTGTTCAGCTTTCTGCAGATCCTGTTGTGGTATCAGGTGGCACAGCTAATGATTATGAATCCTGGATTGCCCGTCTTAACGACAGCAGATTGCTCGTGATCTTTGCTCGTAATCCGGACTGGCAGTCCGGAGACATATATCAGACCTATTCTGCAGATGATGGGCTTTCCTGGAGCCAGCCTCAGCCGGTGATTGCTGAGAACGGGGATCAGGCTACTCTGAGTTTTGTTCAGCAGCTGAACGGGGAGCTGAGATTATGGTACGCATCCAATCAGAATGGAGGCTACAGGATATTTACAGCTTATTCCCCTGATGGCTGGAACTGGATTGTAGAAGGTGAAATCGATCTCGGCTGGGATCAGAATGACCAGTTTTATGATCCCAATGTAATCATGGAGGATGACGGTTCTTTCACCATGAGCTACGTAAAAATGGGTGGAGGGGCTTATGTTGCGCATAAACCCTTTGCAGGGGAATGGGATCAGGATATGACTCTGGTTGCTCCGGGTGCTTACCGGGCCAGGATTGCCACGCTGCTGGACGGAGGATACGTTGTTGCGTATCATAAAAGAACAGGGAGCACTTATGAATATGATGTTTTCATACAGACCGGATGCGATCTGAGTGATTGGAACGATCCCGTCCAGATATCGGACAATCATAATTCCCATGATCCTTTTATCCTGGGGAATTACCAGGGTGATTATGTCATTATGTATGCAAAATACCAGTATCCTGCCTATAACATTGTTTCAAGGCGAAGTGAGGATCTGATTGTCTGGGGAGATGAGGAATTTTTGACCCAGGATAATGATAACAATACCCAGCCTCACTTCTTCTTCGAGAATGAGCAGATTTATCTGATCTGGGCACATGCTGTGTACTATCCCATTGATCATGATGTCTATTTTGAGCTCTATGATACCGCGACCGCCAGTCTGCAGAAAACAATAGAACCGCATTCCATGTTCGAAATCAGCCCCAATCCATGTAAAACATACCTTGATATTCGCCTGTCGGAAAATATGAGATCTGACTTCACACTTGATGTTTTTGATTTAAAAGGCAGAAGGATTATGACCAGAAGGGGGATGAATAATTCCGGTTATGAGCTTTCTCTGGATTTGAGCAGGCAGTCACGTGGAATTTATTTTATCAGGATGAAATCATTGCTGGGTAATGAAATAAAAAAGTTCAATATTTATTAAACAGGATGCATTTATGAAAAAATATAAGGTTTTTTTCCTGCTGGTGTTTTCCCAGATACTATTATTGTCCGGACAGGTTACCCTGAACAGGTTCGGGCATATCGAATTAATCGCTGCAGCAGATATTATGGAATATGAGATTGTCTTTGAGAACAGTGAATATTTGATCATTTACCATGATCTTACTTTTCAGGGCAATACCCTCTATCGTACCGTAACAGGTTACCTCACCGTGACCACGATTGAGGAAAATGTGCCTTCTATCATACGGATATACTCTGATTCAGGAATTATGATCAGGGAGATGGCTTTTGCTAAAGTCATTAATCTAGACTTTTCCCCCGATGTCAGTTATGCGGGATTTTATGACGGAAAGGACATAGTATGCATCAATCTGTGGAACTGTGAAATAGAAAGATATCCCGGCTCACACAAGTTCATTATTGCTGACAATGGCTTTCCTGTTATCTGGGACCAGTCAGCTCATAAGATTACCATGAATAAAACAGATTATCCACTTCCCGGGATTGTCCGCGATCTCATCATATTCAGGGGAGATCTGCTGGTTTGCGGAATAAATGACCTGTATCGCCTGCATGAGAATGAACTCGAGATGATTCACAATTTCTCGGGAAGGATTTTTGAGGTAATTTCAGAGGATGATCATCTTTTTATAGTGGAAAAAGTAAGCGGCAAGGATGAAAACAACTATAATCTGTGGAAAACTGAGGATCTTTTGCATTATATCAAGCTGGAAGCTGCCACGATACTCAAATCTACTACAAGAACGCATTCCCCCATACCCTGCCCTCTTAATTATGGTCAGGTAGCATATCCCTTTAACGTAGGTAACAGTTATGGCGAGATCCAGCAATACGGATTTTCTCCCTATCTTCATCCTGGAGTGGATTTTCTGGGCGATGATTACCAGGAAGTATATGCAGTAAGACCAGGTTATGTTAAGGCTGTTTTAACTACCGGTGGAGATGCATACTGGCGCATTGCCATAGCTGAAGAAGATACTCCGGAAACAACGGAAGGCTATTTATATGCCCATCTCAACCAGGGTTCCATCACTGTGGCTGTGGGTGATTCGGTGTATGCAGGGGAATTGCTGGGTACCCTTTATCCCTGGAGTGTAGCGGATTTTACCCACATTCACTTTGCCAGACTGCAGGATACAGGGCAGGTCTGGAATGGAAACTGGTGGACGATCGATAATCCTCAGGTGGATGTGGTTAATCTTATAGATATAACTCCCCCCGTGTTTGAAACCACCATTAATGATGACATCTTTGCTTTCCGGACACAGGGCGGAGTTTACTTGGATCCTGATAACCTGTCGGGGAGTTTCGATATTATTGCCAAATGTCATGATATCTGTAATTCCACCTGGAAGATTGATGTCTGGGATATCAGTTACTCCCTGCACCCTGCCAGTGATCCGGATTCTGTACTGTACAGTCAGTTCTCCTATAAATTCGATATGCCACTGGACACATATATTTCAGGGAATTTTGATAATATGGTCCTTAATACTATTTATTCCCGGGATAATATCTGTTTCTCCGAAGGTAACTATGAAAATCGTGAATATTATCATATCATAACCAATTCCAATGGTGATTCTCTGTTCACTGGAGATGATGCAGACCAGTGCTTTCACTCCGAACAATTCCCCAACGGGGATTATATCCTCAGAGTTACAGCTCGGGACGCTTCCCTCAATACTGCTCAGGCGGACATGAATATCTCTTTTGTGAATGATGTTTCTGTTGCACCTGCCCTGGTTGATGCCTTGCCGATACTCGATCAGAATTATCCCAATCCCTTCAATCCGCAGACAACAATATCATATTATCTTCCTTCTGCAGCATCTATTGAACTTGCTGTTTTCAATATCAAAGGTGAAAAGGTTGCCGTACTGGAGAAAGGGAATGAGTCTGCAGGTCACCATCTTGTCAGCTGGAAGGCAACGGGTTTTTCTTCAGGAATATATCTGTATAATCTCGTGACGGATCAAGGGAATTTATACAGGAAGATGATTGTAACTAAATAAATATCAGGAGTTTAATATGAAGAGAAGAACGATTGTTACAATGCCAGGTGATGGTATAGGGAGAATAGTACTGCCCGAAGCTGTTAGAGTAATGGAGGCAGCTGGTTTTTCCGCTGAATATGTCCACGCTGATATCGGTTGGGAATTCTGGTGCAGGGAAGGTAATCCCCTCCCGGTCAGAACACTGAATCTATTGCAGGAACACGGCATTGGTCTTTTTGGCGCTATTACTTCCAAACCTAAATCAGAAGCAGCCAAAGAGCTCAATCCTGATCTGCAGGACAAAGGTTTTGTATATTACAGCCCGATAGTGGGCTTAAGACAGCATTTTGATCTTGATATCTGCATCCGTCCCTGCAAGAGTTTCCAGGGTAATCCGCTTAATTTCATCCGTAAAAACAGGAACGGAAATGTGGAAGAACCCATTGTTGATGTTGTAGTCTTTCGTCAAAATACCGAGGGTTTATATTGCGGTATTGAATGGACAGATCCCCCGGAAAACGTCTATAATGCCTTGAAAACTCATCCCAAGATGAAGAATTTCCTGTCGGTGCCCAAATGTGAACTGGCAATCTCCACTAGAATTTTTACCAAACATTATACGGAAAGAATTGTCCGGGCTGCCTTTGCGTACGCCAAAAATTTCGGGTACAGGTCAGTGACTGTTTGTGAGAAACCTAATGTCATCCGGGAAACTTCCGGGATGATGTTGAACCTGGCAAAGGAAATTTCCCGGGAATATCCTGGTATAGAATTATGGAATACCAATATCGACGCCCAGATGATGTGGCTGACAAAAAATCCTGAAGACTATGGTGTAATAGTTGCCGGCAATATGTTCGGTGATATCGTTTCCGACGGATTTGCCGGTCTGGTGGGAGGTCTGGGATTTGCTTGCAGTGCCAATATCGGTGAGAAAGTGGCAATCTTCGAACCGACTCATGGATCTGCACCCAAATACGAAAAATTAGAGCCTTCCATTGTGAACCCAATTGCCATGATCCTTTCTGCCTGTATGATGCTGGATCACATTGGCGAAAAAGAGAAGGCAACCAGGATAAGAAATGCCATAGCCCGAGTAGTGGCTGAAGGGAAAGTAAGGGCTTATGACATGTTGAAACTTAAGGGTGGCCCTGAAGTGTTGAGTCAGGGCGCAGCTTCCACCCCGCAGATGACAGATGCCATCATTGCAAACCTGTAAATAGTGAGGAGAGATATGAAAGACTATTTTGAGAAGGTTTTTGCTGACATCCTGAAAAGGATAGCTAACGGTGAACTCAGAAGGAAGACAATTGCTGCCTGGGAACTGGCTGCGGTGGAAGGTGGCTGGGGAAAGGATGATATTAATAAAATTCCCTTTACCCTGTTGACGGAAACACATGGTATTAATCTTATTGAACATACCATTGCAGTTACATTGGGTGCAGCCGGTCTGGCTGATTCTGTTCTGAGATCTTACGAGAGAATGCCTTATGATATTGACATGGATCTTCTCTATGCAGGAGGTCTGCTGCACGATGTAGGGAAACTCCTGGAGATAGAATACAGAGATGGTAAATACCAGAAAAGCCATGCCGGGAAATGTGCGCGTCATCCCATCTCAGGCGCAATAATAGCTGCCCGGGTCGGCTTACCCTTGGAAATTATCAATATTGTAGCCAATCATGCCAAGGAGGGAGAGGGAAGACCGCAGAGAATCGAAACCATCCTTATTCATCAGGCCGATTTTGCCACTTTTGATCCCCTGGTGATGAAACAGAAAGGTTTGTTGATAGAGTAATCAGGGAGGTCGTCATGAATATCATTGAAAAGATCCTTTCATCTCATGCTGGCTATGCCAGACTGAGTCCCGGAGACATCATAGATGTTGTTATAGATGTCAGGATCGCCCGTGATTTTGGTGGAGCCAATGTCGTCAAGAATATTGAGGACAACGGTCTTAACATTGCCAATCCGGAGTTGACTTTCTTTACTTTTGATTGCAATCCTACCGGTTCCGATCAAAAATATGCCGCTAATCAGCAGAAATGCAGGTTATTTGCCCGTGATCGGGGAATACAGGTCTATGATATCAATACCGGGATAGGGACCCACCTGGCCATAGAAAATGGTTGGGCAGTACCAGGAACCACTCTGGTTTCCACCGATTCCCACGCTAATATTCTGGGAGCTATCTGTTCTTTCGGGCAGGGTATGGGAGATCGCGATATCGCTGCTGCCTGGTCCACAGGTAAAGTTTGGTTTAAGGTCCCACCTTCAGTCAAAATTACTCTGCGGGGGGAAAGACCGGGGGACATTTCAGCTAAGGATATCGCCCTTAATTTACTTGCTGAGTTCGGTGCCAATCGCTTGCTGGGATATGCAGTGGAAATTTATGGCGAAGAGACCGAAAAGTTCACTCTCGATGAAAGGATCACGATTTCTTCCATGGCCACGGAAATGGGAGCCATAATTATTTTATTTCCTCCCTCACATGATATCATGACCTATTGCAAGACCCGGTCGAGAAAGGAATTGGAGAAGATCGAGGCTGATCCCGATGCGGTCTATGAACATAAGTTCGAACTGGATATCAGCAGATTCCGCCAGCTGGTAGCAAAACCCGGTAATCCGGAGGATACAATTCCCGTGGAGGAGGTCTGGCAGAAAAAGATTGATTCCGCTTTTATCGGCAGTTGTACAAATGGCAGGATAGAAGATATGAGGACAACTGCCCGTATTCTGCGTGACCGCAAGGTAGCTCCCGGAGTTGTTCTTAAAATAGTACCAGCTACCGATGAAGTATGGAATAAATGTCTTAATCAGGGTATAATTAAAATTTTCAAGGAAGCAGGAGTACTGGTGGGAAACGCTGGTTGTGCCGGATGCGCTGCCGGGCAGATCGGGCAGAATGGACCTGGTGAGGTCACCATCAGCACCGGTAACAGAAATTTTACAGGTAAACAGGGCAAAGGGGAAGTCTACCTTGCCTCACCTGCTATTGTGGCTGCTTCGGCTTTAGCTGGTTATATTACTACAGAAGATAAAATTCCAGCCGAACCTGCCACCTTTACCATGAAACAAACAGCAAAACCTGTTGAGAAGAAGAGCACCGCCTTCATTACTGAAGAAGAAAAACCGCTCGCAGTCGAAGGAAGGGTATGGCTTATCAAACAGGACAATATCGATACTGATATGATTTTTCATAACCGTTATCTTACCATTACCGATATAAATGAAATGGGTCAATATGCCCTGGATAACCTGCCAGGCTGGGAAGACTTTTCCCGTAAAGCATTACCAGGCGATATCATTGTGACCGGGAAAAATTTTGGCGCCGGGAGTTCAAGACAACAGGCAGTGGATTGTTTTAAATCGCTGGGAATTCAATGTATCCTGGCTGAATCCTTTGGCGCGATCTATGAACGCAACGCCATTAATGCAGGATTTCCTGTTCTGACCTATAAAGATATTTCGAATCTGTACCTTAATAATGGTGAAATGGTCAGGATAGATTTTCTGCATGGTAAACTTATTAAACTCCCGGACAACAAAACGGCTGATATCAGCCGGTTTTCAGATGTCCAGCTGTCAATATACAAAAAAGGGGACCTGCTCAGGAAATAGTAACTTACACCGGAACAGGTTAATAGAACTTGCATAACAACATTAACAAGGAGATATAAAATGCCAGGCATGACATTTGTGGAAAAGGTCTTTGAAGCTCGTCAGGGCACAATTCTTTTCCGGAAACCCGATCTGGTTCTTACCCATGATAATACGGCAAGTATTCAGAAAACCTTTGAGAAAATGGGGGGGACCAAAGTGTTCGATCCAGAACAGCTGCTCATAGTGCTGGATCATAATGCTCCCCCCACCAGTTCACAACTGGCTACACAATACCAGTCCATAAGAGATTTTGTTAAAAAACAGCATATCAGGAAATTTTACGATATTGGAATGGGTATCTGTCATCAGGTATCCTCATATCATGCCCGACCAGGCATGATAGTAGTAGGTAGTGACAGCCATACCTGCACTGCAGGCGCCTTTAACAGCCTGGCAGCCGGGATCGACCGAACCGAGGCAGCCGGGTTATGGCTTCGGGGAGAAACCTGGTTTAGGGTACCGGAATCGTTGAAAATAACCCTCAAGGGAAGTCTGAACCGGGGTGTATATGCGAAAGACATTTCACTCTGGCTGATTGGCATGCTGGGTTCCGATGGCGCTAACTACATGTCCATCGAATTCCATGGCGAAGGTCTCGATGCACTTACTATATCAGACAGGATGACCCTGGCTAATCTTGCTTCAGAAATGGGTGCTAAAAACGCCGTGTTCCCACCTGATCGCATTCTGGAAGAATTCATTGGCGAAAGCGTCAAAAAAGGAATCTGGGCGGATCCGGATGCTCTCTATGAGAAAGAGATTGAGATAGATCTCAACGAGATTTTTCCCGTGGTTGCAGCTCCTCATCATGTTGATAACGTCAAAGCTGTGTCCGAAGTCATCGGTACGAAAGTGCAACAAGGCCTTATCGGGACCTGTACTAATGGTCGACTTGAAGATATCAGAATTGCCGCCAATATCCTCAGTGGTAAAAAAGTAGCCCGTGATTTTCAATTACTGGTCATACCAGCTTCACAGAAAATATACCTGCAGGCTATCGAGGAAGGACTTGTCAGTAAACTTGTCAAGGCAGGGGCAATTATACTGGCTGTGTCATGTGGACCATGTCTTGGTACTGGACAGGGAATCCCGGCAGATGGCTACACCGTTATATCAACAGCTAACCGTAATTTCATGGGGAGGATGGGCAACAAAAATGCACGGATCTTTCTTGCTTCACCTGCTTGTGTTGCCTACTCTGCACTAAGGGGAGAAATAACTGACCCTCGCGGGATTATTTCCAATAATGTCTATCCCTATCAGAAAAAACAGAGCAAAACCGTCATCATTGAAAAGACTGATAACAGGAAAAAGCATAATGTGTGGAATTACAGCGATGTAGATAATCTCAACACTGATCAGATGTTTGCCGGCAATCTGACATATAATATCCTGAGTTCGGATCCGGCTGCGATCATGCCACATCTTTTCAAGGGATTTGATGATAATTTCGCTGAAAATGTCGCCAGCGATGACATAATTGTCGCAGGTGACAATTTCGGTTGTGGCAGTTCTCGTGAACATCCTTCCGTGGGACTTGCTCATGCCGGGATCAAAGCGGTAATTGTGAAATCTGTTAACAGGATATTCTACCGTTCTTCCATCAATCAGGGATTGCCCATAATAGTGAATCCGGCGGTGGTAAATGCTTATAAGGTCGGTAACAGGGTCAATGTGGATCTGGAAAACGGCAGGATTACCATCGAAGATAAAAGCTTTTCTTTTGCTCCCCTGCCGGATAAGTTGATGGCGATATTGCAGGCAAAAGGTCTGGTTAATTGGATTAAGAAGCAATAGGATCGGGAAAACAGGTGGTTCTGGCATAAGTAATGCACCGAGCTACCTCGTAAATCCTTGTTATTTGGATAAAAGGGATGCTTCATTTCTATTTGTATTATAGATAAGAAGGAAATCCCGGAAATCAGGGGGAATAATGAAATGTCCACGTTGCGGAGGTAAACCTGTAGGATGGTTAACTTATTTTAACAGTATTCCCCTGGCTCAATTAGAATGCAAGGAATGTGGTTGGAAATTACATTCTTCTCTGGTTCACCGTTTGATCCTGTATATTTCTCTTTTTCTTATGTTAGCAGGTCTGATAATAACCTGGGTAAGCTATCACCAGGAAGACCTGCCGCTTGCCCATGCCCAGGCTGTCTCTATAGGCAGTCTGCTGCTCCTGATTATCATCAATAAAATTATTGCCCCGCAATTCAGATATTATCCTGTAATGAATCCGACCGTGGAAATATTAACCGAGAAAGACCGTTGCTATCTTTCCATAGTATCAGGAATCGTTATTATCATGATCGGATTTGTCTATGTTCTGCTCGAACCGGTAAACTATTATCTGGCCTCTATATTCTGGTCTCTGGGGGTAGGCTTTATTGTCTATTCTTTAAAATTTCTGAACTGGCTGAAGATCAACAGGAAAATTCTCGAAATAATTGTCTTTATTATGATATTGAATTTTTTTGCTTCAATAATTGTATACTTTCTCTCGATTAAAGAGAGCCCCCCTGAAGATATACCCTTTGTTCAGCAGTATGAATTTCTAAAAACGATAGGTAAGTGATGAAGCAAGCTGGCTGCGTTTACCAAACCCTCCCTCGAACTCAAGATGAATATGCCGGCTGAGACCGGTTGTTAATCCGAGCAGATAATTCCAGGACTCCTTTTCGGCCAGGGTGACATCGTAACTGACATTACCAAAACCTATCACATCTATCTTGCCAGTATGCCTCTCATCATATTCCTGATACATTCCCCCCGTCCAGATTGACATATCCCACAATATCCAGGGTTGATTGAAATGAAGACCAACCTTGGGAGATATTATCCATGCTTCCACCGAAGAGTCTTCCTGATCCAGCCTGGTCCGGGTATAAGTGGCATTGAAATTGGCAAAAGTTGACTTCCAGCCCCCGGCCAGATTGGCCCCTATGCCGTAAACATAGCCATCATAACTGAGTTTCATGTCGCTGTAAAGCGTACCCAGATCAATGTCGGTGTTGCCCTCCACTTTTCCGAATAACCCGAATAAATTCAGAAAAGGAAATAACCACATGTCCAGCTTAAGGCTCATTTCGGTAGTATGATTATCGATCTTTATCTCATCAGCTATTACCTCGGGATCAAAGATTTCGATATCGATCCAGATTTGATCCAGTTCATAAAACTGGTCCTGAAAATAGTAAGTTAAACCAAGCCCCATGGGCAAGGGCATTTCATAGCCTTCAGCCATACTTGCCCCCAGGGGAAGGTAGTTTGTTGACTGAAAGGCAATTAAGGGAATAGAGAAAACGATTATCAATAGACTGGCAAATATTACAAATCGGTTTGAACCCGAATTCATAAGCACTCCTGTATTTTTTTTTGTATAAGGATACGTATAATACAGCATCTGTCAGCCGTGTAAAAAAACTCATTTTTTAAAATAAACTGTCAATAAAATTATGGAATAATGAATCAAATTCATTTTAAGCAGAAGTATTATCATTTCTTCTCAGGAATGGTTATTGGAATGATGGGATGGTTTTTTTGATTTATCCCGCAGGACTATAAAAGATCCATGACCGGAGAGGTTGATCCTGAAATCTCATGCTGATTTTAAATTCCTGAAATTTTATTTCCTTGCCTAAATCTTCTGATGCCTAAGATCGTAACCATGAACAAGGGTATATTCTATGCTGCTACAGCTTATCTGCTGTGGGGGCTCCTACCCATCTTCTGGAAGGGATTGCAGGGGATTCCTCCCTATGAGATTCTGTGTCATCGTATGACCTGGTCTCTTCCTTTCGTGCTGGGTATCCTGATTGTGCGACGGCAGTGGAAGTGGATCAGTAAAGCGATTTTTTCACCACGGGTCATGGTGGTTTTTCTGTTAACATCTCTTCTTATTGGAGCCAATTGGTTTACCTATGTCTATGCTGTTACCTCCGGTTTTGTGATCGAGTCCAGTCTGGGATATTTTATTAATCCTCTCCTCTATGTCCTACTCGGGGTGATCTTCCTGAAAGAGAAATTGCGTTTGTGGCAGATTATTGCTATTGCCATAGCTGCACTAGGAGTGGTTTTTCTCACTTTTATTTATGGTTCTTTTCCCTGGATAGGTCTGATACTGGCTTTTACCTTTGGTCTTTACGGCCTTCTGCGTAAGACAGCTCCTCTGGAAGCTCTGGAAGGATTGACTCTGGAAACTGGGATTCTCTTTTTGCCCTCCCTTGCTTTATTGATAATCCTCGAGATGAAAGGAACTGGCAGTTTAGGACATGTATCGCTTTCCCGGAATCTGCTGTTAATACTTACCGGTGCTGTCACCTCTTTTCCTCTGCTTCTCTTTGCCCTGGGAGCCCGACGTATCACTCTGATAAATCTGGGCTTCCTGCAGTATATCGCACCAACCCTGCAGTTTCTTATTGGTGTGCTGATCTACCGGGAATATTTCGGAGGTAACAGGTTACTTGGATTCTGTATAATCTGGTTTGCTCTCGCTATCTATCTGATAGATCTTGTGATTTATTGGAAAAGGAGAAACCACCCGGTCAGATAATTTATTCAGTAAAATTATACCGGGAAGTTATTATTTTTTTATTTCTTCAAAAGTGAGTCTCACACCTCCAAATCTCTGAGCCAGAAAATTGTAGATGAAGGAAACCAGCATACCCATAACACCGTAAATGGCAGCCATGAAACCGGGCAGGAAAATGTAAACGATGCCAATGAATATGAGCTCTGTTTCGTCACTGATGATGCCAAATAAAAATAAAATGATACCCATAAGAAAAATAATAACAGCAGGGATGATCGAGAAATAGAGAGCAACTTTGAAAAAACTCAACACATTTAAATTCTTGATTTCAATCTCTTTCATCATGGTACACCTTTATCAGGTTTTGGATAAGACTGTCTATATCTTTGCAAATTTCAATATTAAACAAACCTAACTGGCTCTGGAATTGTATCAATAAAAAAATAAATTAAACATAATTAGTAGGGAATTTACAATATCCGGTATAATATCTGGTTGAATATCTATTACATGTATCTGAACTTTT